>NZ_JACHCG010000003.1:0-347985 GCF_014200595.1 Pedobacter cryoconitis | reverse complement strand
CGGCTGGAGAACACTGGAGGTTGATAAGGCTTCTGCGTTGCCTGTCCGCTGTCTGCGTAATGAAGTGGTTTCCACTATTCCTTCGGTCAGTAACGTAATCCTTCCGTTGGCAGAAGTAACGGCCACTACCGCTAAAGCATCTGCGATCATTAACCCGGACGGACGTGAAACCATAACTGCCCGTGGTTTTGTGTGGAATACTACAGGTAACCCGACACTTTCAGATCAGGTGGTGCCAATGGGAACAGGTACAGGAACGATTAGCGGCTTGATTTCCGGTCTGGAAAACGGCCCGGCTTATTATGTGAAAGCTTTTGCAACCAATAACATAGGTACCGCTTACAGTGAAATTGCCACCAGCTTTAAAATCTGTATGCCATTTACGGTCATTCATAAAGCAGGAGTAAAAGGGGCTGCTGTAGACAAGACTGTAACTTACGGATCGGTCAGTACTAAAATATCAGGTACCGATAAATGCTGGATTACCCAGAACCTGGGTGCAGACGGGCAGGCATCAGCCATTAACGATGCTACAGAATCTTCTTCAGGCTGGTACTGGCAGTTTAACCGCTTACAGGGTTATCAGCATGATGGAACAAAACGTACGCCTTCAACCGGATGGTCATCAACAGTGAATGAATCTTCGGCCTGGATAGGGGTCAATGACCCCTGTACACAACTGCTGGGCAGCGGGTGGCGTATCCCGACCAATACGGAATGGAGCAGTGCCAGCGCTTCTCCTCAAAACTGGAAGAATGCAGCCGATGCTTATGCTTCGGTCTTAAAATTACATAGTGCAGGAGACTTAACGTCTGCCGGGGCATTGAATGTGAGAGGTGTCAATAGTAATTACTGGACCAGTACCATGTACATCAATGTTAGCCAGGCTTATTACTTCAACAACTCCAGAACAAATTATAATGAAAAAACAGTGGGCTTACCGCTGCGCTGTTTAAAAGACTAAATAATAAGAATAAAATTGAAGACACTCTACCACACGATAAAGCTTATCTGTATCCTGATGCTTGCCGGAACTGTTTCAGTTTCGGCACAGGCATTTTTTAGGGTCATCGGTGGTATACCTCATCTACCTGCAATTGATCCTGTAACTGTCAGCTCACCCTTACCGGGAATGTTGATTTACAGTAAGCCGGATAAACAACCCATGATCTATAATGGGTCAACCTGGGAAACTTTATGCAGCAGTAATATCAATACCACTACCGTTAAAGATTACCTGGAAATAAAAACAGGAATTCCATACCTGCCTTCTCTGAATGAGGAGCCTTCAGGAGCCGTATCTTCAGGCGGAGTTTACTTCTCTAAAACAGCAAAGACCATGATGGTCAATGATGGGAACTCCTGGTATGCGGTCGCGAAGCTCTTCTCAAAAAGTAGTTTTAAGCCACATAACGGTTTCTCTACCAGCAGCGGATTAAAGATTTCTAAATTGCCAGTACTCAGCAGTAATCCTGCACCCTTAGGCTTAACGGCAGGGGCGATCTATATCAATACGCTATCAAAAGCTATCCGTTTTTACGATGGTACCAAATGGAAAGATGTAAGCTGTTTACCAGTCATCACTACGATACAACCTGCAAAAATCACTAACATATCAGCGCTTGGTGGTACACAAATCAGCAGCAATGGCGGGTCGGCGATCACTTTGCAGGGGATTTGCTGGGGTACCAGCATTTATCCCGATACCACCTCAGCTACTAAAACCAGGAACTTTATTTTCGGTGCTGATACTGGTCTTTTTCCGGGGATCATCTCCGGGTTACAAGCCAATACTGTTTACCATGTACGTGCCTATGCCGTTAATAGTTCGGGGTTAGTTTATGGTGAGGATTTAACCTTTACTTCAGCAATGGCTTCTTTGCCATCCATCATTACGCTGGACATTGACAACATTTTTCCGGTGATGGCCAATAGTGGCGGAATGATCAGCAGTGATGGTGGGGCACCAGTTACTGCACGCGGCATCACCTGGAATACAACTGGTGATCCAAAAGATGATGAAAGTGCAGCGTTCACGCTGGATGGCTCAGGTGTGGGAACCTTTCCAAGCCGCTTAATTGATCTTTTAAAAAACACGACTTATTATGTCAGGGCTTATGCGGTAAATATTATTGGTAAAGCTTATGGCAACCTGCTTCAGTTTACTACTCCCGCAGCTACTGCACCGGTATTGAGTTCCCCGAATATCAAAATAGCAGATATTACAGATGTTTCGGCAGTGAGTGAAGTCACCATCATTAACAATGGAGGTGAAGTCGTAACCGAACGCGGGATGAGCTGGAGCACCGATCGCGTGAACATTATTTACGGGCCATCAACCACTGTCAATACTACAGATGTGGGGACATTTATCTGTAACATCACCGACCTGAAACCCGGCACATTATATTATGTGCGTGCATATGCAAAGAACAGTGTTGGGACAAGTTTCAGCAGTGAATCCAGTTTTATCACCACTTCTTTGCCTACCTTAACCACGCTGGCTCCTTTTAACTATGATGCAGCGAGTTATCTGGATGGTGGCTTTGAAGGAATTAACGGTAGGGTAGCAACCAGTGGGGGAGACATTACCAGTAATGGTGTTGCACCGATCACCAAACGCGGTATTTGCTGGAGTACAGCCCCTGATCCTACTACGGCTTTAACCACTAAAGCAGAACAGAATATAATTGGTAATGCAAAAGGAACCTTCCGCAATTACCTGACTTCACTAATCCCGGGAACCACCTATTATGTAAAAGCCTATGCTGTCAATGCGATGGGTACTGCCTATGGCGAAGAATATATCTTTAAAACCCCTGAACTTCCACAGGTAAAAACAACTGCTGCGGCACTGATTAAAAATACGTCGGCGACCAGTGGTGGAGAGGTTACTGATGATGGCAGGATACCTGTAAATACCCGCGGTGTTTGCTGGAGTACCACAAATAACCCTGCTATAGACGATCCGCACACGAGTAACGGAGGCGGAAGCGGGACTTTCGTCAGTGAGCTCAAAGGATTAATGGGGAATACCAAATATTATATGAGGGCTTATGCGCTGAACAACGTAGGTATAAGTTATGGAAATCTGACTTCTTTTGTAACCGGGCCACCAGAAAAACCAAGCGTTGTGACTTCGCCAGTTCTGGCCACTTCAGGAGCTACTGCTACTGGCGGTGGCGATGTTACAGAAATCGGAGGCGCTGAAATTACTTCAAGAGGGGTAGTCTGGAGCACGACAGCAAATTTTACGCCTACGCTTTCCTTATCTACCAAGACTACTGAAACCGGAGGAGCAGGAAAATTCAATAGTACCATTACCGGGCTGGCACCTAACAAAACATACTATGTAAGGGCTTATGCGGTCAATAGCGTGGGTATAGTATTCGGAGAACAGGAGGTTTTTAAAACTTTCACTATTCCTTCCTTAATTACCACAGCAGCAAGCAGCGTGACCAGTATTGAGGCCGTAAGCGGCGGAGATATCTTTAGCGATGGAGGGGATAAAGTAACTAAAAGCGGGATCATCTGGAGTACAGCGCCGAACCCGACAACAGACTTGCCGACCAAAACTCAGAGTGGAACGGGTGTTGGAGCCTTTATTCATACCGCTATTAATTTAATGGGTAATACGACCTATTATATACGTGCCTATGCAATTAACAATGCGGGTACGGCCTACGGAAATGAAATCAATTTGACCACCGGTGCACCTGTAATCCCTGTGATCAAAACATTAGAAGCCACAGAGATTACCGGGACCGGTGCATTCAGCGGAGCAAAACTCATCAGTAACGGAGGCGCATTATTAACTGTTAACGGAATTGTCTGGAGTACGGTTTCAGGATTTCAGCCCGACACCGCTACCCGGCAAAAAACGATTCAAAAGAGTACAACCGACTTTGTCAGCGAACTCAAAGGCTTATCGCCCGGTACTACCTATTATGTAAATGCTTATGCCGTTAATCCGGTAGGGTTAGTTTTTGGGAACCAGGTTGTATTCAGAACTCCGAATGTACCTGCTTTAACTACACTGACCCCAATTCCAGCAACGATCACCAGTACCGATGCGACTAGTGGTGGCAGTATTCTAACGAATGGTGGCAACTATATCACCAGCAACGGTATTTGCTGGAGTACATCTAAAAATCCAACACTGGCCGATGAAAATGTAATTGCAGGTTCAGGTTCTGGAAATTTTACCGCAGCATTGAAAGATCTGATGGGGGCTACTACTTATTATGTGCGTGCTTTTGCCACTAACTTTGCAGGTACAGGTTATGGGAACCTGGATAGTCTGACTACTAAGCCGCCTGTTCCAATTACTATCATCACGACTAAAGGGACCGATATTACGGCAACAACTGCTACTTCTGGTGGTGAAATTACCAGTAACGGTGGGGCAATCGTGAGTACAAGAGGGATTATCTGGAGTACGCGTCCTGATTTTGATCCTGCTGCTGAATTAACAAACAGAACCGCAGAAACAGGTTATGATAAAGGAATATTTGCCAGTGCACTAAAGAATCTCGTTCCCGGTACCACCTACTATGTAAGCGCTTATGCAATTAGTGTCGCAGGGACTTCTTACGGAAATGTAATCAGTTTTACTACGCCGGATTATGCCGTTTTAACCACAAATTCACCAAGCCTGGTTGCCAATACTTCAGCGACCATTGGTGGAACGGTAACCAGTACCGGTGGATCTCCGGTTACTGCCAGAGGCATAGTGTGGAGTACTATCTCTAACTTCGTTCCCGATGCAACTTCTGGAAATGTGACCAGTAATGGAGCAGGATTGGGCAGTTTCGACAGTAAACTGAAAGACCTGAAAGCAGACACGAAATATTATGTGAGAGCCTATGCGATGACCATTGCAGGTATCACTTACGGGCAGCAGGTCAGTTTTACAACTTACCCGCCGGGACTGAGTTTATTAACAACGCTTACCCCTACACAAATTACAGGCAATGCGGCTTTAAGCGGTGGAAATATTACTGATGAAGGTGGCGCGACAGCAAATACCCGCGGTATAGTATGGAGTACCCAGCCAGGTTTTAATCCTGCTGCAATAACGGTGAACAAAACAGTTCAGACAGGTTCTGGTACCGGTCAGTTTACAAGTCAGGTCACTGGTTTATCTCCGGGCAATACTTATTATGTACGTGCTTATGCCTCCAACAGTGCAGGTACTGAATATGGAAATGAAATTAGCTTTACCACTCCCAAAGTGGCTATTGTAACTACAATCGAAGCTTCTTTAATTACCGGAACAAGCGCTTTAAGCGGTGGTACAATCACGGAAACTGGTGGCACACCAATTACCGCACAAGGTGTATGCTGGAGTACCAGTACAGGGCCAACTACCGGTCTGGCCACTAAAACAAATGATGGGGGTGCGGGTGTTTTTACCAGTTCCCTGAATACACTTAAGCCAGTTACCAAATACTATGTCAGAGCTTATGCAACCAACCAGATTGGTACAGCTTACGGAAATGAAATCAGTTTTACCACCGGCCCCCTTTTAGCCAGTATTATCACCAGCGATCCTGTGATCACCTCAGAAAATTCCATCAGCAGTGGTGGAACAATCACGAATGACGGAGGAAATCCTGTGACTGCCCGCGGGCTGCTGTGGAGCAGGCGGGCTAATTTTAAACCAGACACCGTCGTCAACAATAAAACAAGCAATGGAAACGGTATTGGGAATTTCATCAGTGATATAGAGCAAATGGAAAGAAGCGTGACGTATTATATCCGTGCCTATGCCACTAATAGTGCTGGAACTGCCTATGGAAATCAACTCACTGTGTCTATTTTTCCTACTTCGCCAATCCTGAATACAATTGTCGTAACCGCGATTACCGGTTCAACAGCAACCAGTGGTGGCGAAATGATCAAAGATGGCGGAGCACTGGTTACCAGAAGAGGTATAGTCTGGGGTACAACTCAAAATCCGACCATTTCTTTAACTACCAAAACCAGTGACGTTGATTACGGAGATGGAAATTTCACCAGTTACCTGACCGGTTTACAGCAAAATACCACTTACTACGTACGTGCTTATGCAGTGAATGGAATAGGTGTTGCCTATGGTCTGGAAAAATCATTTACAACCCTTACTGTTCCAACTTTAACGGCAACTACCCCGGCTACAAATATTCTGGCAACCACAGCGGTGAGTGGGGGTAAAATTACGGATGACGGCCGTACACCGATAACCAACCGCGGAATTGTATGGAGTACCTATGATAATCCAACAGTTGACCTGCCGACTAAAACCATTGACATGGTTACGCAGGGAATTGGAAGTTTTACAGCAAACCTGGCGGGTTTAAAGCCAAAGACGACTTATTACGTAAGAGCCTATGCAACCAATAGTGTTGGGATTACTTATGGAAGCCCGATTGTAATCACAACGAACGCTTTTGCCCTGCCAGCTTTAACGACCGCGCCTGTTACTGCGATCGAAGGATTCTCGGCTGCGGGTGGTGGAAATGTGACAGATGACGGAGGAATGCCAGTCGTAACCAGGGGAATTGTATGGAGCTTAACGAGTTCACCAACCATCGCCCTGCCAACCAAAATTATCAATGGAACTGCTGGTACAGGAACATTTAACAATGTATTTGCCGGTTTAATTCCGGGTACAACTTATTATATCCGTGCTTTTGCAACCAATAGTGTTGGAACAGCTTACGGGAATGAACTGACTTTTACAACCCCGGCAGTTGTGCCTGCTTTAAGTACCGTTGTTTTAACAAATACAAAAGTGAGCAGTGCAGACGGTAGCGCTAACCTGGTTTCTGATGGTGGTGCTGCAATTACTGACCTTGGGTTGATCTGGAATACTGAAGATGTGATCCCTTCAGATTTCGTCAATAGTCTGTCTGTTGGGACTACGGGAACTTCCATCACCGGAACATTAACAAACTTACTGCCTGCCACTAAATATTTTGTATGGGCTTATGGTAAAAATAGTATAGGAACAGGGTACAGTGCAAAATCAGTAGCTTTCACTACACCAGCTCTGGCTACCCTGATCACGACCAAACCCACTGCGATTACTCAGAATTCTGCGAATTCAGGAGGTACCATCAGCAGCGATGGCGGAGTACCGGTAACTGCAAAAGGGATCTGCTGGAGTATAACAGAGAATCCAACCGTGGATGGGTTGTTGAAAACTGTGAATGGGGCAGGCGCTGCGGCTTTTACCAGCAGTATGACCGGTTTAACTAAAGGAACGAAATACTATGTGAGAGCTTACGCAACCAATAGTGTTGGTACAAGCTACGGTAACCAGGAGAGCTTTACCACCTTTGATGTGCCAACGTTGAAAACCACTCCTGCTACAGCTATCCTGACAACTTCGGCAGTGAGCGGAGGAGAGGTTATAGCCGATAATGGTGCTGCGGTAACTGCAAGAGGTGTGATCTGGGATACTAAAACAGATCCATTGGTTAGTTTAACGACCAGGACCTTAAACGGTACTGGAACCGGAATCTTCGTTAGTAACCTGACTCCTTTAGCCATAGGGACTAAATATTATATCAGAGCTTATGCAACCAATAGTATTGGTACAGGCTATGGTAATCTGTTCAGCTTTAATACCCCTCAGGTCCCTCCTGTAGTTGGTGTAGTTACGCTTTCAGAGATGACACAGACCACAGTCAAAGCAGCCGCTGAGATTACTTTTGACGGAGGGGCTGAAGTTACTGCCCGCGGACTGGTCTGGAATACAACTGGCAATCCGGCTTTGGAATCTGGAAATGTCATTGCTATCGGTGCTGGAACCGGCAGCTTCAATGAAGTCTTGAAAAACCTGGCTGAAGGGCCAACTTATTATATCACTGCTTATGCAACAAGCAGTGCCGGTACAGGATATAGCCCGAAGGTCATCAGTTTTAAAATCTGCCCGGCAGAATTTATCGTGACCCATACCGCAGGATTAAGCGGTGCACCAGTTACAAAAACGGTAACCTATCATTCGGTAAGTACAGAGATTTCTGGTGCAGCGAGATGCTGGATCACTCAAAATCTGGGTGCAGACACACAACCATCGGCATTAGCAGATGGCTCAGAGTCTTCATCAGGCTGGTATTGGCAGTTTAACCGTTTACAAGGTTACAAAATGGACGCTCAGGGTGCCCGTACACCTGCAATTGCCTGGCCGGCAGCGACCAGCGAAACGGTTGACTGGAGTTCAGACAATGATCCATGTACTCAATTGCTGTCAACTGGTTGGAGAATCCCAACCGAGACGGAATGGAACAATGCCTATAAAGGCTGGAAGAGCCCGGCTGATGTTTATAATTCGGTGCTGAAAGTGCATGCCGCAGGCTTAATTAATTACGCTTCTGGTGGTCTGGTCAATCGGGGCAGCCAGGGTAATTATTATTCAAGTACTTCCAGGGATGCAGGTAATGTGAACTTCTATTATTTTACAACCGGAGGGGGGCCGTCTGCACAACCTATTCAGAAAACCTATGGGTTTCCGCTGCGTTGTGTTCGTGACGGACTGGTCTACAGTGCGCCTTCGGTAGGTAAAGTAGTGGTGCCGGGTGCAACAATGACTACCACCTCGGCTGTAGCGCAGGCAAGTGTTGCGAATAGCGGAGGCCGGGAAGTTACAGACAGAGGTTTTGTCTGGAATACCACCGGAAATCCTACCTTCGCGGATCAGGTGATCCATACAGGCGCTGGAATAGGTGCAATGACGGCTCAACTAACGGGATTAACAGAGAATCCATCTTACTATATCAGGGCTTTTGCGACCAACAGTATCGGAACCAGTTATAGTAAAGAAACGCTGAACTTTAAAATTTGTCCGCCGTCTTTTGTCGTAACGCATACTGCGGGTGTCAACGGTTCGCCGGAAACTAAAACAGTTACTTATCATGCGGTAAGCTCTACGCTTTCCGGGGCAGCCAGATGCTGGATTACACAAGATCTGGGCGCAACTAATGAAGCTGCTTCGGCTACCGATCTTTCTGATAATGCAAATGGCTGGTACTGGCAATTTAATAAAGCACAAGGCTTTAAATCTATCAATGGTGTCCGGACTCCGAATACGGCATGGATCGGATCTATTTCGGAGAATTCGGATTGGAAACCGGCTAATGATCCTTGTGTATTGATGCTGGGCGGCGGCTGGAGAATTCCAACAGCCACAGAATATACCAACCTGGTTTCGCCAGTTAACGGACTGGCTACATTGGAAAGCGGATACAGCACTGAATTAAAACTCCATGCAGCAGGGCACCTGCTTAATAATACGTCAGCGAAAAGTGCTTTTGGCAGTCAGATCAATTACTGGACAAGTGCACAGGATGGAGATAATGCGCGCTACCCTTATATCAACGGCTCAACGGCTAACCTGTATTCTTCGGCAAAGGCTTATGCGATGCCGATCCGTTGTATTCGTGACCAGGTTGTGGTTTCACCATCACCCGCAGCTTTAATCTTAAATAAGAATAACTAATTAAATAATAAATATAGAAATGATCAAGAACCAATTTAAAAACGCAGTGCGGCCTTTATCCATTGCATTTTTATGCCTGCTTGGCGTCCATGCAAACGGACAGGATGTAAGTCTGAAAATACATTTATCAGGGGTGTCCAAAAGTAAAATCACTTTACAAGCTATCTCAGGGGCTGCGCTGAAAACTATAGCTGAAAAACCGGTCGTTAAAAACGGTGAAATAGCAGTGTTGCAAATTCCTAAAGCACAATTGCCTGCTGAATTTGTTTTGCGTTTTGACTACCAGGAAAAAGAAACCAGTAATCCTTATCCGGCAGAAAGACATATTTTCGTCAACCAGCAGAACCTGGAATTATGGGCGCGTCCTAAAGCACTGAATCATCCGGACAGCACTTATTTTCAAAATGGAGAAATAGAGAATACTTTGTTTCTCGCCTTTTCAAAAGACAATGAAAAGAAAAGAGCGCAATTAGGCTTACTGCAAAATTTCCTGATGAATTATGATCAGCCGGATTCTAAGTTTTTCACGCTGGGTACTCAGGAATATGAACAAAGAAGACTAACCTATAATGGCTGGGTAAAATCACAGATTGAACAACACAAAACTGCTTTTATCAGCAATAGTTTTGCCTTCCAGTATGTTTCTCCGATTTTATGGAAAGGAACAGAAACTGACCGTATGAACAGCGTCATTGAACACTACTTTGACGGGATGGATTTCAAGAATCCGATGGTACTGAAAACTGCGGACCTTAAAGACTGGATGGATAAATATGTAAACATTTATGGGGCGATGTCTACGACTGTTCAGCTTCGTGATTCTTTATTTACACTGGCAGGAAAAAGAGCGATTGAAAAAGTACGTACTGGTGATCCTTTGGTTTACGGCTGGATGGTTGACTATTTCTACACCGGTTTTGAAAGTTTCAATATGACCGCCGGGATTAAAATGCTGGAGCCTTACCTGAATGATCCTTTATGTTTAACAGCCAAAAGAAAAGCGATTGAACAGCGATTGAAAGGAATGGAAACATTGGTTAACGGCTCTGTTGCCCCCGATTTTAGCTGGACACTGAGTTCTGGTAAATCGGTGCAGTTTCATGCTTATAAAACTGAAGCTAAGTACAAATTAGTGTTGTTCTGGTCGGCAGAATGCCAGCACTGTAAAGACCTGCTGGATAAATTACATCCCTGGTATCAGCAAGCGGCAAACAGAGAGCTGATGGATGTATTTGCTATTAGCCTGGATGAAACAGAAACGGAGGTCCCGGCCTGGGAAAAAGCAAAAGTTAACCTGCCGGCTTTTAAACATAAAAGAGCAGCACAGGGAATCAGAAGCCCTGAAGCCATTGCTTATTTTGTGTTGTCCACGCCAACACTGGTTTTGGTAGATGCAAAAACCAATAAAATTGTTGCCCAGCCTGAAACTGTAGAACAGTTGCAGGCAGCTATGAAATAACTAATCAAAAGATCAGATGAAGAAAATAATTGTATCAATTGCCATGGGGCTGCTATTATTTGGCAACCAAACCCTGAAAGCACAGTTAAGCGTAGGTGCTGACGGTCTGTTTATCCAGAATGGGACAGTATTTAGTACGGATGGATTAACCTTAGTACCAACCAATGACTGGGGGCTGAATAACCTGAGAGTCATCCAGAGTCCTGCTGTGGTGATCTGGCCAAGATATAATAGTATTCAGCGGATGTACAGGTTTAGTAAGCCCGTCACCTTTGAAGGGGAAGTTGCGCTGAGTTTTCTGGATATAGAACTCAATGGGAACGAAGCCAAAGACCTGGTACTGGCGCACTCTAAAGTAACCAGCACTAACTATAAAGATTATACGCTGGTTAAAGAGAGTGTTTCTTCTGAGAAGGAACGGTATGTTGGACAGCTATTTACTAAACCTATTGTTTTCTCAGATCTGAACGCGGTGAGTATGATTTCTACCAGTGCTGTTTTGTATAAAGATATAGAAGCCAATAATATGATCACGCCAAACGGAGACGGTGTCAATGACGTGTGGATTGTGAAAAATATATTGCAGTATCCAAATAATGAGCTGAAGATTTTTGATCGGGAAGGGCGGGTTGTCTTTTCTAAAATCGGGTATGACAATACCTGGGATGGACAGTATAATGGTAATCCATTACCAGAAGATACGTATTACTATATCCTTTACATCGATTCAGGAAAAGCACAAAAAACCGGGTTTATTACACTAGTGAAAGAATAATATTTAATATAAAATAAGAATGATAAAATTTCTACATCAGCAATTTGTTTGTGCAGCCTTATTGACGACCGGCTTGTTGACTGGTTTGCAAAATGCTTCGGCACAAATAAGACCTCTGGGGACTCAATATTACGAAAATCAATATATCAGTAACCCAGCCTTTGCCGGGATGGACGAGGGCATGAATATCAACATCAGCTACCGGAATCAGTGGAGATCGATACCAGGTTCGCCAGTCACGATGGCTGTAAGTGGTGATTACCGGGTAGTCGATAAAGTTGGGGTAGGCTTCAATGTATACAATGATAAAGCCGGGCTGATCGGACGTACCCGCGTCATGGGGACCTATGCTTATCATTTACCGTTGAACATCGAGAACAATGCACTGCATTTTGGGATCTCTCTGGGTGCAATGAAAGAACGGCTGGATGAAAACAGCATTATTGCTACACCCGATGATCTGGCCGCGGCCAGGTATAATCAGCGCAAGAGTTATGTAGATGGTGATTTTGGCGTAGCCTATACCACCGAAAGGCTGACTTTACAGGGAGCTTTGCCAAATCTTAAAAAGTTCTTTAAAAAGGATGATGCAAATACGGTGCTCGGATCAACTTACCTGGTCGCGATGTCCTATAAAATAGGGACTACATTAGATGTGGTTTCTATAGAACCTAAAATCAGTTTCAGAGGGGCGAAGGATATTGATAACATCTGGGATATCGGTACCAACCTGAAATTGCAGAATAACCTGATTTCTTTTCTGGGGATGTATCATAGTGACAAGAGTTCAACCTTTGGCGTCGGGCTGAATTATGAGAACTTTTTTATACAAGGTTTTTACACCAGTCAGCTGGCTGGAGAGCGTCAGCGTACAGGCGGGGATTTTGAGATCAATCTAAAAATTAACCTGCTTAAAGACCAGCGGAGATAGTTATATGGCTTTAGTGGGAATGACAATAGTAAAGGTTGTTCCCACACCAGCTTCACTTTTTACGGTAATACTTCCTCCCATTTCAATCGTTTGCTTTTTGACCAGGTATAAGCCGATCCCATGGCTGTCCTGTTCGGTATGAAAAGTTTTGAACAGGCCAAAAATCTCACTTCCGTATTTGTTCAAGTCGATTCCCTTTCCGTTATCTGTAATCACCAGATGTACGGCGTTTTCCTTTTGGTGGGTCTTCAGGTAAACCTGGTTCTGACGCATCGGGTCCCGGTATTTAATCGCATTGGTAACCAGGTTTTGCAGGATACTTTGCATATATATTTTGGCAAAGGCCACTTCCCCGGCCTCACTGAAATCGGCCTCGATCACCGTTCCTGAATTTGCGATCTGCATTTTGTGATTTGTTTTGACCTCTTCCAGCAATTCCGCAAATACAATCGTTTCTCTAAGGAGTAAACCATCTTTCTGCTGTTTCAGTAAAATAATAAGGTCATCCAGTTTGTGAAATAAGCCGGTTGAAACATTCTTTAACATTTTGAATGCAGGGTCATTTGCTTTATCCTGATCCTGTTCTTCCAGAATTATGGTCAGTGCCTGGATATTATTTAGCGGCCCTCTGAGATCATGTGAAATAATATGCGTGAAATGTTCCAGTTCAGAATTTCTCGCTGAAAAGGTTTCACTTAAATTCCGCAGTTCCTGCTGATGGAGCAGGAGTCTTGAATTTTGTTGTTCCAGCGCATCGAATAAATCGGTTATTTTTGTCTGGCGTTTCTTTAATTTAAAGCTCATGATCCCAATAACCAAGATTACGATCGTGCTGAAAAATAACAGGCTGATTTTGGTCCGGGTTAGTGTTTCGGATACCTTCTGGTCTTCAGTCTGTATATTTTCATAGAAATCTCTTAACATGTTATTACAGATTTCCCTGATTTTGTTCATTTGGTTTTCACCCAGATCAGAGTTAATCTCTTCGAGCACCTCCTGGTCTTTGTGTTCGTTTTTCAACTGGATCGTTCTTTCGAGTTCTGTGCGTTTCTCTGCAATAGCTTTATTGAGCAGGATCACATCTTTGCCATTCTCCGCGTTAAAATACCTGGTGATATGATGAGTTAATCTTTTTTGATTGTCAAAAACTACTTCAATTGCCCGTGTATAGGGCATAATATACTTCTTTCTGCCGGTCAGGATATAACCCCGCTCACCGATCTCAGCATCTTTCATATTGCCCAGGATCCGGCGCGTGAGCAGCATGGCCTTCTCATTTTGCTCTCTCTTTCTCAGGCTATCCTTATTCTGACGGATCAGATGAAAAAAGAATATACCGTTAATGAGTACCGCTGTAAAAATAATCAGTATCAATAGTTGTACTGTTCGTCTGCTGTAAATGTGCTGAAGTTGATGCCGTGTATTAAGCTTCATAGGTATTTCGACTTTAGTGGTAATCAACAGAGAGCTGGTTATTTGCCGGATAATTGCTGAACTACTCCTTCCAGCTTTTCTTTTAACAATTGAGAGGAGAAAGGCTTGGTGAGGTAATCATCGAGGTAGGTATAGCTAAAGGATTGCTGTATATCTACGTCACTTGAAGCGGTTAGTGCAATGATCTTAATCTTGGACATACTCACATCCGGTAACTCTCTGATGTGTCTGGAGGCTTCGAATCCATCCATAACAGGCATGTGAATATCCATTAATACCACATCAAAGCCTCCGGTCTTGACCATATCAAGGGCTTCTTTTCCATCTTTGGAAAGTGAATAATTACAATTCCACTGATCGAGAATCTTTTTAAGCAGCATGATATTGATGATGTTATCTTCTGCAATCAGGATGTTCAGGTTGCTGATCGTAGAAATAGCCGGGGTAACCAGTTGTTCTGCTTCCGGCGAAACTACAGGTGCTGCCAGTTCATATTTAATCTCAAAAGAGAAGGCTGAACCAACATGTTCTTCGCTTTCCAGGACCAGTTTGCTTAGATGCAGCTCAATCAGCCTTTTAACAATAGCAAGTCCCAGTCCCGTGCCTCCATAACGTTTGGTAATGTTATTGTTCGCTTGTAAAAAGGGTTCAAAGATGATTTCCTGTTTGTTTTTAGGAATGCCAATGCCAGAATCTTTAATAGCAAAATGTAAAAGGATGTGCTTTGCTGTCCGGTTTTTTGTGGCCACCAGGATTTCTATCTGCCCGCCGTTATCGGTGAATTTTAACGCGTTGGAGATCAGGTTATTTAAGATCTGGGCCAGCCTGGTCTGGTCGCCAATAATATGCAGCGGAACATTTTCGAAATCTAAATTCAACCTGATGTCAATCTTCTTCTGTTCTGCTTTTGGCCGGAAGGAGGCCAGTATGTTTTGTAACAGCATACTCAGGTTAAAAGGAGATTTATTCAGGGTGATCTGATCTTCATTCATTTTACTGAAGTCCAGGGTATCATTAATCAGTGCCAGCAGGTTCTCTGCCGAAAAACGCAACACGGCGAGGTTTTCTTCCTGATCTTTTCTTGGGTTTTCTACGCTTAAAATATTAATCAGTCCGATCACTGCATGCAAAGGGGTACGCAATTCATGAGACATCGAAGAGAGAAAGTCGGCTCTTAATTTAGTGGCTTCCTGTGCTTCTTTAAGCGCCGATTGCAATTGGGTATTCAGTTCTCTTTCTTTAGAATTGCTTTTGAAAAAGGATTTAAAGAATTCATAATGCATAGTAATCAGAATGCCGAAATTGACAATCAGCGCCAGCATAAATGAACTGTTATTCAGTTGCAGCGGAGTTACGGTCATTTTCCCATTCTGACCACTTGTTAACAGCAGATGCGTGACAATAGGGATTACGCCTGCGAGTGAATAAACAATTCCCCAGTTTTTTCCGAGGATATAAAAGCTGGCAGAAATAATAATTAAAGTGATTTGTAAGCTAACCAGGTTAATCCCAAAGGTGTACATCAGTATATTAGTCCAGATCACACTGCAAAGCGATAAGAGAAAAAGGTGGCCCGCCAGCTGCCAGTTGTTTTTTTCAAACATCAGGTAAAGCCCGGAAGACATCGCACTGATTGAAATTACTAATCTTGCCGCGGTTTTATAATCTGCTCTGATCAGGGACTTGATGGTAATAATAGATAATAAAGCAATCATCAGGATTAATCCAAAGGTTAAAATTCTGATTCTGGATTGCATTAGAGGAATTTGCTTATCTCTTAATAAGGCCGCATACTTTTCTCTGAGCCTGATAATAATATTCATACACCTGATCTTAGAGTCAATATTACAAAAAAAAGAGTTCGGTTTTTAAGAACGAAGATTTTTAATAATGTTTAACTTTGCAGCAAATGTTAAACCGTCTGATCGCAATAGTTGTATTAGTCACACTGATAGGTGCCAACCTGTCAAGGTTTATTGTTTACGCTGGTTTTGAAGCTAATCAGCAATTTATTGCAGCAAATCTTTGTGAAAATAAATCGCGGCCATGGATGCATTGCAATGGACATTGTTATCTGATGAATAAATTAAGACAGACTGAGGAAAAGGAAAAAAAGCAGGAACGTGCAGAACAAAAGAACCGGTATCACGAGGTTTTGCCAGGTGAAACGTTGAAAATAGCGTTCAAATTTCCTGTTTTTAAGCTGATTTATCCTGAATGTCCTCTTCAAAACACCGTACAGCGTTCATTCGACATTTTCCACCCACCGCGAAACGTTTAATTTTATCTTATAATGCAAGTGCTGCTGTCCGGACAAGACAGTAAGCCGGGTTATGCCCTGTCCATTAGGTTTTTAACTGTGTATTTAGTTAACCCCTGGCAACTGTAAAAATGGTTGCTAAGGAAGAAGTATGCTTTTAATTTTTAAAGGGCTTAACTGACAGCTCTTTTATTCAAAACAAAAATTTACAACAACCAATCTGATTTTTTATGAAACTAATATATAAATACATTATAGTGATTTTCTCCTTACTGACTGTGCTTACCGCTTGTTCTAAAAAGGATGATGTGCAACCAGTTTCGGCTAATAAAGCGACATTAAGTTTGCAGTTTGATAATATCGTGGGTGACCGCAATCTGCAACTCAACACCGGTACTTATAAAAATGCTTCCGGAGAGCAGTTCTCTGTACAATTGCTGCAATATTTCATCAGCAATATTAAAGTGAAGACCAAAAACGGACAGGAGTTTATTGTCCCTCAGGAGGAAAGTTATTTCCTGGTGAAGGAAAGTGACGGGGCTTCACAGTTCTGTAAAGTCAAAGTTCCTGAAGGTGATTATCAGACGCTGACTTTTACGCTGGGGGTAGATAGTTTAAGAAATACAATGGATATTTCCAAGCGGACTGGTGTACTGGACCCAACCGGGGGAATGGACGACGGGATGTACTGGGGATGGAACAGTGGCTATATTTTCTTTAAAATGGAAGGCACTTCTGAACAGGCCCCGATTGACCCGACTGGTGTGCGAAAATTCAGGTTCCATATTGGCGGTTTCGGTGGTTACTCAGCACCTACTTTCAATAATATTAAAACGGTTACGGTTGATCTTTCTGCTGCCGGAATAGCCCGTGTGAGGGAGGGTAGAGAGAGTAATGTCCATTTTCTGGTGGATGTAATGAAAATGTTCAACGGTAAAACCAATATCAGCATTGCTGCTAACCCACAGGTCATGTTTAGTAATTACAGTGTGAATGTGGCCAATAATTTCAGCAGCATGTTTTACCATGACCATACAGAAAACTAAGAAAATGAAAACATTATATCTTATTCTGCTGGTTTTTAGCCTGTTTATTTATGCATGTAAAAAGGAAACAAATATCCAGGAGGCAGTCACTACCTTTCTGGGTTTTCAAAAGCCGTCCAAATTTCCTGAGCCTGTTTATAAGCTGGAAAACAATAAATTGACCGAAGCTGGTTTTTTACTGGGCAGAGCTTTGTTTTATGAGCCCCGTTTATCAAGGGATAACACAATTTCCTGTGGTTCCTGTCATATTCAGACTTCTGGGTTTACGCAGCACGGGCATGATGTAAGCCATGGAATTGATGACCGCTTAGGCAGCCGCAACTCTCCGCCGATCATGAACCTGGCCTGGAGTAAAACTTTCATGTGGGATGGCGGTATTTTCGATCTGGATTTGCAGCCCATCAGCCCGATTACCAATCCGGTAGAGATGGATGAAAAGATCGAAAATGTACTGTTGAAATTAAAGCAGATGCCAAAATATGTGACGTTGTTTAACCGGGCTTTTGGGACAGATGAAATTACCAATGCGCGGATGATGAAAGCGTTGTCTCAGTTTATGGTGATGTGTGTCAGCGCAAATTCGAAATACGATAAGGTGATGCGTAAAGAGGAGGGACAGACTTTTACGCCTGATGAACAGGCAGGGTATGTCATTTTTAAGGATAAATGCAGCAGTTGTCACAGTGAGCCTTTGTTCACCGACGGATCTTTCCGTAACAATGGTTTGGCAGCCGGCCCTAATAATGATCAGGGACGCGCTATGGCTACACTTAATCCTGAAGATGAGTATAAGTTTAAAGTACCAAGCTTGAGAAATCTGGGTTATACGGCTCCTTACATGCATGATGGCAGGTTTCTGACACTAAGCGGTGTGCTTACACATTATGCAGAGGAGGTACAGGCAACGCCGAATCTTGATCCTTTGCTGCAACAGAACGGCAAGCTGGGGCTCTCTTTAACTACAGACGATAAACTCAAATTACTTACTTTTTTAAAAACGCTGGATGATAAGGATTTCGTAACCCGGAAAGATCTGGCAGAACAATAACGATGAAAAAATATATCTTAATACTTTTTATAAGCCTTTGTGGCTTCAGTGCTTTTGCCTGTGATATTTGTGGTTGTGGTGTAGGAAGTTATTATCTGGGGCTTTTACCTGAATTCAACAAACGTTTTATTGGCTTGCGGTATCAACATAAAATTTTGAGGACCCATCTGGGGCCCGGAGGTAAAACCAGTTACCTGACTACGAATGAAACTTATCAGTCGGCAGAGCTTTGGGGAGGCTGGAACCTGGGTAGCAAATTCCGTATCCTTTATTTTGTTCCTTATAATTTCAATGAACGCAGCAGCGTGGAAACCAAAGGGCAGAAGAGTGGCCTGGGTGATATCGCCCTGATGGGTTATTACAATGTTTTCAATAACAGAAACACGGTAAATGATCAATTGCTCGTGCAGTCGTTATGGGTTGGCGCCGGGGTAAAGGTGCCCAGTGGCAAATATGAGCCCCGTGACAGAGATGTGCTGACGGAGTCCCCTAATAATTTCCAGTTAGGGACAGCCAGTACAGATTTTACGTTGAATGCAACTTACGATGTCCGGCTAATGGATTTCGGGGTAAATGTAAATACCAATTACAAAATCAATACCGCCAGCAAATATGAGTACCGTTATGGAAATAAGCTCACTACCAATGTACTGGCTTATTATAAAATCAGGGTCGCGAAAATGTTGACTGTTGCGCCCAATGCTGGTGTGCTTTATGAAACTTCAGCGAAGGATATAGAAAATAAGAGGTTTGCGGTAGATGTGTCTGGTGGTTATTCTCTGGCTATTTTAACGGGTTTGGAAGCTAACCTCAAAAGATTTTCTTTTGGTGTGAACTATCAGGCTGTTGCTTCGCAGCAGCTGGCAGCAGGAAGCGTGCGTGCAGGGAACCGGCTGATGGTGCATACTTCGGTTGCTTTTTAAGAAAGACGGTGTATTTATTGATTCATTACAGTACAGCCCCATTTTTTGGGGTTGTGCTGTTTAAAGGGGCTGGTTTTAATTCGCTTTTTTGTTGATTTTTATTAACTAATGGTGTGATTTCTTAATACAGACATATTCTGGTGCTAATATAAGGGCATTTAAATTTGCCGAAAAAATAAGTTCAAATCACATGATGAAAAATTTACTCTGCACAGTGCTCTTGCTGTTATTTTGTTGTTTTTATAAAAACGAATTAGCAGCACAAACTACTCAGGCATCTATTTCCGGAATTATAACCGATGACCTTAAAAAAACTATTCCTGGTGCATCCGTGCAAGTAAGGAATGAGTCTACAGGTTTTACCACCAGAACAACAACCAACGCTAAAGGCGAATATACTTTTAAAGAACTTCCTCTTGGCACACCTTATACGGTTACCGCTACTTATATCGGATTTGGTGAACAAAAGAAAACTGGCTACTCTCTGAATCAGGGAGATGCTTTAAGAATTGATATTTTAATGCAGGATGCTGTAAATAATCTTTCTGTAGTAGAGATCGTTGGTTCGGGAATGAAAAACAAGACTGAAACCTTAGGTGCAGCAACGACGATTTCGGCCAGGGATATTACGAGGCTTCCGGTAAACGGGCGTAATTTTGCCTCCCTGACTGATCTTTCTCCATTAAGTAAAGGCACAAACATTTCCGGTCAGCTGGGTTCATCTACAGGTTTTACCATTGATGGGATGACGGCTAAAAATCCAACTTCAGCAGGTTCAACAACCAGCAGAAGCGGTGCGCCTTATTCGATTTCGATTGAAGCAGTACGTGAATTTAAGGTCGTAACCAACCAGTATGATGTAACTCAGGGAAGAAGTGGTGGTGGAGCAATCAGCGCAGTAACCAAATCAGGAACGAATACATTAAGCGGTAGTGCATTTACTTATGGACGTGCAGACTGGTTATCCAGCCCTTATGATATCAATGGAAACAAACGTAAATCAGATTTCTCTACTTATCAATATGGTTTCTCTCTGAGCGGTCCGATTATTAAAGATAAGTTACACTTCTTTATGGTTTGGGATCATGAAAAAGATTCGCGCCCCTTACAAATTGCCAATATCCTGTCTCCGGCAGATGAAACAAGATTGAAAATCAATCAGCCTACACTGGATCGTTTTGTTGATATCTCACGCAGGTTATACGGCGTGGCAAATACGCCTCAGTTCGGTTCTTTCAATAAAAAACGCGGATCTGATGCTGCATTTGCACGTATCGACTGGCAGATCAATGAGAAAAACCTGTTAACGGTCCGTGATAATTATACGAACAGCAGAAATCCACAGGGATTAGAGGATAATACTGCTATCAATTTATACGAATCTTATGGTAATGATAAGAATGTTGATAATAGTTTCCTGGCTTCCCTGCGTACTTCGATCAGTCCAAGATTGACCAACGAATTAAAAGCACAGCATTTATATACTTACCAGTTAAGTGGTCCGGGCAATCAGCTGCCTGCTGCAAATATTCCCCGTGCAGTTGTGGAAGGCGTTGCTTCTTCAATCGGTTCAGGTACCCTGTCAACTGATATCCAGTTGGGTGGCCACCGTTTTGCCCAGGAAGGTTTTACGAATAATGTATACCAATTAGTTGATAACCTTTATTACAATACTGATAAGATCAAATATACTTTTGGAGTTGACTTCATGTACACCAACGCGCATTCAACTTATGGAAGTGAATTGAACGGACGTTTCTATTTTAGAGAAGACGCTAAGACAGGGACTTCTGCATTGGACAATTTTGAATCCAGAACTCCTTACCGTTATACCAGGGAAGTACCTTTATTAGCTGATCCGAGTGTAAAACAAGGAATTTATAATTCTGCAATTTATGGTCAGATGCAAACGAAGCTTGCTTTAGGACTGGATATGGTTGCAGGTTTACGTCTGGATTACAGCAGCTACCCTAAAGGAGAATTTAATCAGCTGGTATTTGATGAACTGGGTTTAAGAACTGATAATTCACTTTCTACGCTTCAGATTCAGCCACGTGTGCAGTTTAACTGGGATGTGAATGATAAGCATCAGGATTTTATTCGTTTTGGTGCGGGTATTTTCGCTTCAGATATTAACAATTATGCAACGATCAATAATATGGTGTTTGATGGAAATCACCTGGCTTCGATCGATGTAAGAGGGGCAAGTGTACCGAGACCGGATTTCCCTGGTTACCGCGCAAACCCTGGCAGTGCGCCTGGACAGGATCTTTTTGGCCTGCCTGGTGTGAATAAATTAATGACGATCAACGCGAATGCAAATGATGCGCAGGTCCCGGTAGTTTATAAGGCCAATGTATCTTATAGCCGCTTTATTACTGACCGTTTAAAAGTGGGTATTACTGGTTATATGACTTTAGGAAGGCACAATTATATGTATGTAGACCGCAATATGGTTGCTGATCCTTATTTCCGTTTATCAAATGAAGGTAACCGCGGTGTTTATGTACCAGCAGGAACCATTCAGAATAGTTCTCCTGACTGGCAGCAAGGCCGTATCAGTGATAAGTTAGGCCGTGTGCTGGAATTAAACAGTAAGGGTAAGGTCAATCAGTTTGCCGTAGTACTTGATGGTAGCTACCAGTACTTTAAGGATGGGGCAATTTCATTCAGTTATACCTGGAATGATGCCAGAGATAATACTTCTTACAATGGTAACGTAGCCAATAGTGCAACTTTATCTTTGCCGGTCAAAGATGATCCGCGTGATTTAAGCAAAATGACTGCTTCTGATAATCAGTTCCGCCATAAAATTGTAGTGTATGGAACTTTACCAACTTTTCATGGGATTGGTGTTGGACTTCGTTATTCTGGTATTGGTGGTACACGTTATACATTATTGTCGGGTGGTAACACAAATGGTGACTTTGTTGGAAGTAATGACCTGGCTTTCATCTTCGACAGGAACAATCCGGCAGTTGCTCAGAATGTCCGCGCTGGTTTGCAGGCCGTTTTAGATAATCCAAATGCAAGTCAGAGTGTGAAAGATTATATCCTGAAATACTCCGGACAAATGGCGGAAAGAAATGGCGGGATCAACAGTTTTTATGGCATCTTTGATTTAAGGATAACCAAGAAGTTTAAATTGTATAAAACACATACTTTAGAGTTATCTGGTGATATTTTCAACGTAGCCAACTTGTTGAACAAGAAATGGGGTGTGAACGAATCGTTGGGTACACAGGCTTTGTACTCGCTTGGTATTCCTAAAAATGGGACTACACCTGCTGTTGATGGTTTTGATAAAACAACTAATAATTTTGTTTACAGAGTGAATGGTGCTGGTGTGGTTAAGCCTTCAGGTAATCCTTATCAATGTCAGATTGGACTTCGTTACAGTTTTTAATTATCGTTATATGAAATATTTGTTTTTAATCGCTGGTTGCTTTGGTTTATCGACCGCAATTGCCCAACAAAAAATTGAAGTACAAGGCCATCGTGGCGGAAGAGGGATCATGCCTGAAAACTCTATTGCGGCCATGCTGCATGCGGTAGATCTTGGGGTAAGGACACTGGAACTGGATTGTGTGATCTCTGAGGATAACCAGGTGGTTGTTTCTCACGATCTGTACATGTCTGCCGATTTTATGCTGAAGCCTGACGGTACAGCAATTACCAAAGCAGAAGAGAAATCATTATTGTTATATAAAATGCCTTATACGCTTATTCAGCGCTATGATGGCGGAACAAAGGTCAATGTTGCTTTTCCGAAACAGCAGAAGTTGAAAACGGTGAAGCCTTTGTTGGCGATATTGATCGATAGTGTGGAGACTTATATTAAGGCTAAACATTTGAAACCGGTTGCTTATAATATTGAGATTAAAAGTTCGGCTGAAGGTGATGTTACGGAACACCCTGCGCCTGAAGTTTTTGTCAAATTGGTAATGGATGTGCTTAAAGCCAAAGGCATAACTAAAAAGGTTACTATACAATCATTTGATACCAGGCCTCTGGTCGTATTACACCAGCAATATCCAAAACAAAAGCTTTCTTATCTGATAGCGAACAAAGACAGCTTTAAAGTTAACCTGAGCAAGCTTGGCTTTACGCCTGGTACAATAAGTCCATATTACCTGATGGTAGATTCCGGATTTGTGAAAGATGCTCACACGTTAGGTATGAAGGTATTACCCTGGACTGTAAATGATGAGTTGTCTTTGAAGAAAATGGCGGAACTGAATGTGGATGGAATTATCTCAGATTATCCGGATTTAGCTGTTTCTCTGTTTGGAAGTTACCAGAAATAAATTATCCGGTAAAATAGTATCCTGAAAACGGCCATGTTGTTTCCTTGCTTAATCTCCTGAACGGGGAGTTAAGTGCTGGAAAACAACATGGCTTTTTTTGTGGTCAGGGTTTTCTAATGACGTGGAACTGGTCAGCTTCTGGGTGACTTCTATATGAATCCATCTCAATTACAGCGTGTATCCATAGTGAGTCCACGTATTTACAGGAAAAGGTGGACTCAACGTGGACTCATGGTGTACTCATACTTTAGTTAACACGAGCTGAAATAGGCCGCAAAAAGAAATTCTTTGTTCGTTTTAGTATTGAATTTCCGAAAAAAAAGGCAGCGTTAACCGCTGCTGAAATAGAGCCGGCAGGAATAAACTGGCTGTGATTTTCAGTAGATTGGAGTGTTAGCTAAAAGGCAAATAGCTAAGCTTCTCTTCTTGATTCAGAAGGGAAGCTTTTTTTATTTACCGCTTTACTTTAAGCGACACAAAGTGGGGATTTATTTTGGGTATGGGGAAAATAATTCCCTTATTGAGCATTTCTTTCCCCTTACACGCTGTATGGAGAGTTGGCTAGAAACTAGTTTATCGTGTTGCTTTAAAGTGATGCAGATTTTTGGGTCCTGATGATCTCATACAATTGGATGATTTTTTTCTGCTGATCGTTATAGCGCTCACTCAGTTCATCCAGTTGTTTTTTTACATCAGGATACTGCTCGTCTTGAGAATCTTTTTCTCCTATACGAAGCATGTCAATTATCGAAACTCCGTATATATCAGCTATTTGCTGAACTTTATAGAAGGAAACATCAGTTATTCCAGTCTCTATTTTAGAGTAGGCTGTAACAGATATGCCCAACTGATCGGCTACGATTTTCTGGCTAATGCAATGCGTATTGCGGATTGCTCTAAGCTTTTTTCCAATATTCTGAATCATATGTTATAGATTTTAACGGGGATAAGAAAATGATATTTATCAAAAAATAATTTTTGTTACATGAAATGTTGCAAAATAAAGGCCAACGGAAATACCTTATCCTACTTACGTAGTTAAGAATTATACGGATTTAGTTAAATGTGTGGTCAGAGGCTGTATTGGACGAATTAATGACTTATTTGTATCGTTTTTGTGACTAAGTGCCCGGAAAAACTAATAACTGACTAAAGAGGTAAAAGGGTTAGTGATTTTAGCCGCATTAACTTTGTTTTAATCCTTAAGATAATATAGTGAGGCTGGGGCGTAAATCTCAACGTTTTTTATATCCGGACATTTGGGCTATCTTTG
The DNA here is from genome assembly GCF_014200595.1 of Pedobacter cryoconitis. Taxonomy (NCBI): domain Bacteria; kingdom Pseudomonadati; phylum Bacteroidota; class Sphingobacteriia; order Sphingobacteriales; family Sphingobacteriaceae; genus Pedobacter; species Pedobacter cryoconitis. The sequence goes on along the minus strand of NZ_JACHCG010000003.1, from coordinate 323,045 downwards.
AATTAATGAATCCTTTTAAATGGTTAAACAAAATGTCGCCTAAACAACTTGCCCTGCAAATGCGGATTGCACTGGCTATGTTTTGCCGTTTTCTTTTTATCCAATATCGTTTGGGTGATTCATTTCTTAAAAGCAGCAAGGACTTTATTTAGCAGGCCCCAGCCTTTTTCAAGGTATGGGGTTCAGGAACTAAACCTGATTTAAATTCAATTTTATCATTTTTTTATTCTATCAGAAATACATAACAGCGATAGCTTGTTCTGGTATAACTGCTATTGGAATAAAAGGTAACCTGAAACATGATGAATCATTCCTTGAAAATGAGTTATAAAGACTTTGAGTGGCATGCCTCAGCTGAGTATAGCAGGCTGAGGCTAATTGTCTTTTTATTTTTTATAACCTCATTATTATCCTATATGAATACTACCTCAATAAAAATAGATACCAGGCCGATCGTTTTGTCCAGGGGCATTTTTGATTTGCTGAAAAGTCACCTCAGAAGAAGAAAACTGAGTAAATACAATGAAGATAAGCTGGAACTGGAACTCCGGTATGCCAGACAGGTATTACACAGGGAGTTGCCGGAAGATGTGGTGACTGTAAATACTTGTGTAAGAGTGAAGGAGCTGGTTTCCGGAAATGAATTTACTTATCATCTTGTCGCGCCTGATCAGGCGAAAAGAAAAAACAACACTTTATCAATTTTATCACCGATTGGTGTGGCCATGTTAGGTTATCCGCAAGGTGCAGAATTACAGTGGGAAATGCCTGAAGGTGTAAAGGTTTTCAGGATAGAGGAGGTGTCAAGGAAATAATCGTATTATAAAGAATAAGCCCAAAATTCCCGGGCTTATTCTTTAAAGGAAATTAATAATTGTTTCATCTGGCTGCATACTGCTACTGCCGATATGATTGATTTGATTTTGTACTATTAATGCTGAAGATCTGTATATTCGCGCCACGATTTGAAGGATCGTTTTAGAAATATAAAAATAACATTAATTGATATAATGCTTTTCAACTCAGTACACTTCGCAATATTTCTACCGATTGTCCTTATTTTATATTGGTTCGTAACCAATAAGAATTTAAAATTTCAAAATATACTATTACTGGGGTCAAGCTACTTCTTTTACGCTTGTTGGGATTGGCGGTTTTTATTTTTACTTATTTTTTCTACATTATTAGATTATTACACTGGTATAAAGATGTCAGATGCTAAAAATCAAAAGATTAAGAAGTTTTGGTTTTGGTTAAGTGTGTCGATTAATCTTGGTTTTTTGGGCATTTTTAAATATTATAATTTTTTCGTCAGTTCTTTTGCTGAATCTATTTCTTATTTAGGATTGCATATAAACCCCTGGACACTAAAAGTAATTTTGCCAGTTGGTATCTCTTTCTATACTTTCCATGGATTGTCTTATGTGATTGATATCTACAAAGGCAGAATAAAAGCAGAAAAGAATTTTGTTGATTATTCAGTCTTCGTGAGCTTCTTTCCTTTATTAGTTGCAGGCCCAATTGAGCGTGCAACCCATTTACTGCCACAAATACAGAAAAAAAGAGACTTTGATTATACAAAAGCAGTTGATGGTTTAAGGCAAATATTGTGGGGATTATTTAAAAAAGTCGTAATCGCTGATCAGTGTGCTGAATATGCAAATATGATTTTTAACAATGCTGGACATTATTCTGGCAGCACACTTGTTTTAGGAGCTGTATTCTTTGCTTTCCAGATCTATGGAGACTTCTCTGGTTATTCTGATATTGCTTTGGGAACAGCAAGACTTTTTGGTATAGAGCTATTAAGAAATTTTGCATTCCCTTATTTTTCAAGAGATATTGCTGAGTTTTGGAGACGATGGCATATTTCGCTTTCCACATGGTTCAGAGATTATTTGTATATTCCTTTGGGTGGGAGTAAAGGAGGAATATGGATGAAAGTCAGGAATACATTTATTATTTTTCTTGTGAGTGGTTTCTGGCATGGAGCAAGCTGGAATTTTATTATTTGGGGATTTCTCAATGCGCTATATATCATGCCGTCGATAATTTTTAACACTAATAGAACGAATCTTGACATTGTAGCATCTGGAAAATACTTCCCGACATTTAAAGAAATATTTTCAATGGGGTTAACATTTGGTTTGACAGTGTTCGCCTGGATTTTCTTTCGGACAGAGAGTTTGGGGAGTGCATTTGGTTATATTTCAGGAATATTTTCGCCCTCCTTGTTTACAATACCAACGCTTATACCTAAGACTTTACTTTTGCTGCTTTCTATATTCATAATTATAGAATGGTTTGGACGTGAGCAGCAATTTGCAATTGCAAAATTTGGAATCAAATTACCTGTAATTGTTAGATGGGCCTTTTATTACGCGCTTGTAATCGCAATATTCTTATTTGCAGGTTCGGAACAACAATTCATTTATTTCCAATTCTAGGTATGAAAAGATTCATTAAACGGGTTATATTCTTTATTTTTCCTATTGTCTTATTAGGCTTTTCTTCTGATATATTGCTAAAAAGTATCCCTAATGATTATGCGTATAAAAAACGTTATTTAGATAAGAATGCAAAAAACATAGAGGTCTTGCTTTTAGGCAATTCGCATGTGTATTATGGTATAGATCCTACGTATATTAAAAAGCCTGCTTTCAATGCCGCACACATTTCCCAATCTTTAAATTATGATTTGGAAATCCTTAAAAAATACAATTCCAGCTTAATTAACTTGAAAAAAATAGTTATTCCTATTGACTATTTCTCTTTATATACAACTCTTGAAACGGGCGTAGAAAAATGGCGGACAAAGAATTATAGCTTATATTATGATATAAATCCAAGTAACGACTGGCTAAATAACTCTGAGATACTCAATATGAAATTAGGAGTCAATGTTTCCAGAATGAAAAATTATTTGTTAACAACGCATACTGAAGTTACTTGTAATCAAGTAGGATGGGGAACGAACTATAATTCTAAAAATGGTTCTAATTTAGAAGAAACGGGAAAATTAGCCGTTGCCAGACATACAGTGAGTCTAAAAGACAATCGCTGTTTTAATTCAAATATTGAGACCATAAATTCTATAATAGCATTAGCTAAAGCCAGACGCGTTGAAATAGTTTTTGTCACATGCCCTGCTTATAAAAGTTATACGGAATTATTAAATAAAGAACAATTAAATAATACTATTAATTCAATTACTAAGATAGTAGCAAAGCATCCAGGTACAAAATATTTTAATCTTTTAAACGATACCACGTTTAAAGAAGCAGACTTTTTTGACGCCGACCATTTGAATGAGCATGGAGCAAAAAAGCTTAGTTTGAAAATAGATTCCCTGATGAATTAACATAAATTTTGATTTTTACTCGTTGTTAAACTAATAATTGATTGAGTTGAATCAGGTAATTATTTATTCGATATAATCAGTGTTTATAATCGATAGTTAATTAAAAATGATAATGATTAAATCGTGTAATTTGGTCAAATTATTGTACTAAGGCGATCTTAATATTGGGCTGTATTTTTTTCAGTACTTTTAATTGAAATTCAAATATGATAAAAACATACTTGGTCATTTTATTTTTAATGGTCTCTACTTTCGCATTCTCACAAACAAATACGGATTATCTTTACAGTGTTGGCTTCAGAGGATATAGTTATGCACAAATGCCTAAAATAATGGATCAGACTAATGGAAATACTTATCTGAACACATATTTTAATAGCTTGATTTTGAAATTCAATGATAAAGAGTTTAGTTACAGATTGAATGGGAGCTATATGAGCAGAAATGAGAGTTTTTTTAATAACTGTGCCGGTTGTGAACTTGTGAATGGCAAGATGAAGGACTATTCTTTTAAAGTTGGTTTTGAGAAAAATTTTAGCTATTCTACATTTCAGCCTTACTTTGCTCTTGATTTAGGTTACCGGTCAAATAAATTCGATGGAGTTTCAAATAATATAAATCCAATACTAAATTCGGATGCGGTAAATATGCCGATACCTCCAAATCAGGTTATAGCAACAAAAGAAGGATTCACTATTACGCCGGTTCTTGGTTTAAAAATTAGTCCCATGAAACAAATTTCTATCTTTGTAGAAAGTAATCTGGAATTTTTCTATTCTTATGAACGTCAGGAGTCTGTTCCTCAGGATATTTCAAATGTGAGATCTTTGAGCAGATTTCATAAAACGGAATATTTATTTAATCCGGTATCTGTTGGTATTCAATTTCATCTTGGAAGTAAAAATTAATGAAGAGAAATATTATAGTGATAGGTGGGAATGGGCAGCTTGGGCAATGTTTGAATGAGGTTGTTTCTGAAAATGAGAGATCTTTCAATTATTTATTTCTTTCCAAAACTGATCTTAACTTTATAGATGCAGAATCTGTTAAAGAAATATTTAAACGATTTAATCCTTTGTATTGTATTAATTGTGCGGCTTATACAGCTGTTGATCTGGCAGAAGATGAACCAAACAGTGCTTTTGAATCTAATGAATTTGCAGTGAAAAGGCTTGCCGAAAACTGTCTTGCTGGTAATACAACCCTAATACACCTCTCTACAGATTTTGTTTTTGATGGAAATTCAGGTGTCCCTTTAACTGAAGTTATGCATGCTATTCCTGTAAATGTTTATGGTTTGTCCAAGTTAAAAGGAGAACAAGAGATTCAAAGGATTATGGATCAGTATTATATTATCAGGACCAGCTGGCTGTATTCCGAGAAGGCTGGTAATTTTGTTAAGACTATGCTCAAGTTGTCTCAAAGCCGTGATCAGCTCAATGTTATTTATGATCAGGTAGGCACACCTACTTATGCGATGGATTTAGCCAGAGTCATTATTCACATTATTGAAAATGAAATAAAAGCTTATGGACTTTATCATTATAGTAATGAGGGTGTTGCTTCTTGGTATGATTTTGCTAAAGCTGTTTTTGAATTTGCAGAGATAGATATGGAGGTATTGCCAGTCACTTCTTCTTCATTTATAACTAAGGCAAAACGTCCACATTATTCTGTGATGGATAAAACGAAGATTAAAGCTAAAATGGGGATTGAAATACCATACTGGCGGGATAGCTTAAATTTCTGCATACAAAATATATAGGTTATTTCAAATGTGATATATTTCTCAGTAATCAAATAATTCATTTATCTTTGACCTCTACATATAAAAAATATTAACCAAATGAAAGTTGCGCTAATAACAGGTGTTACAGGCCAGGATGGAGCCTATCTTGCAGAATTTCTCTTGAATAAGGGCTATTTTGTTCATGGTTTAAAAAGGCGGTCATCTTTGTTCAATACTGAACGGATAGACCACTTGTATAAAGACCAGCACGAACATGGGGTTAACTTTAAATTGCATTTTGGTGATCTGACTGATTCTACAAATTTAATCCGTATCATTCAGGAAATACAACCAGACGAAATATACAATCTTGCTGCAATGAGTCACGTTCAGGTGAGTTTTGAAATGCCTGAATATACTGCAAATGCTGATGGTATAGGAACTTTAAGATTATTGGAAGCTATACGTATTTTAGGTCTGGAGAAAAAGACCAGAGTTTATCAGGCTTCTACTTCTGAACTATATGGATTAGTACAGGCTGTTCCTCAAAGTGAAAACACCCCTTTCTATCCAAGGTCTCCTTATGCGGTTGCTAAAATATATGGTTATTGGATAACTGTAAATTATAGAGAAGCTTATGGAATGTTTGCTTGTAATGGCATTTTATTTAATCATGAAAGCCCGTTAAGAGGAGAGACATTTGTTACACGTAAAATTACCAGAGCAGCAAGCAAAATCGCTTTAGGATTGCAAAAATGTTTATATCTGGGTAACCTTTCTGCACAAAGAGATTGGGGGCATGCGAAAGACTATGTAGAAGCCATGTGGTTAATTCTTCAGCAAGAAAAAGCGGAAGATTTTGTTATTGCAACGGGGATAACGACAACAGTTCGCGATTTTGTGAAAATGAGTTTTGCGGAATTGGGAATTGAAATAGAATTTAGTGGGAAAGATGAAAATGAAAAAGGTGTCATTATAGATATCGATCAGGACCTTGTTTTATCTTTAGGTTTAAATGATGTTTACTTAAAACCAGGGACTACTGTTGTAAGTGTAGACCCAAAATATTTCAGACCGACTGAAGTAGATTTGTTATTGGGAGATCCTACAAAGTCTAAAACTCAGTTAGGATGGCAACCAAAGTATAATCTGTCGATGTTAGTTAAAGAGATGGTACATGCTGATTTACATTTAATGAAAAAAGACGAGTATTTGAAACAAGGTGGTTTTAAGACACTGAATCATTTCGAATAGTTATTAAAATAATACTACACAGGTTAACCTTTATGAACGTTAAAAAAATATTAACTGCACTACTTTTTTTCTCTTGTATAATAGTTTGTCAATATAGCTATGCACAAACAAGTTATTCTAATATAAAAGTGGATGAATTAACTGACATCCAGGTTCGTCAATTAATGCAACGTTCAGAAGCTGCTGGTAATAGTGATCAGCAATTGGAACAAACAGCAGCTTCACAGGGCATGAGGCCTGAAGAAGTAGCTAAGCTCAAGATTCGTATTGAGAAAATCAGAAAAGAAAAAGGTTCACCAGATGCTAAGGCTGTAAGTGGTGATGATGCTGGCAGAAGTTATGATGGTGCAGATTCCACCAGGAACGGAAGATCCGATTTTGCAGAAAAGTCAAAAGCTGAATTGAAAGATGCTCTTGAGGACTTGATTCCCAGGATCTTTGGTGCAGAGCTGTTTAAAAACAGCAACATTACATTTGAGCCTAATTTAAGAATGGCAACTCCCAAAAGCTATATTATAGGTCCGGATGATCAGCTATTGATCGATCTGACCGGAGATAATGAAGCTAATTATAAGCTCTTGGTGAGTCCGGAAGGAACAATCAGATTGCAATACGTGGGTTTGATTTCTGTTGGAGGTTTATCGGTAGAGCAAGCAATAGCTAAAATCCGTTCTGCAATGTCAGGTACTTATCCAAGTTTAAGAAACGGCAGGACGAATCTGGCAGTCAATCTTGGTAATATACGAAGTATTAAGGTCACTATTCTTGGAGAGGTAACTAAACCAGGTTCTTATACCTTGTCTTCTTTATCAACTGTATTTAACGCATTGAGTGCTTCTGGTGGACCTAACAAAAATGGTTCTTTCAGAAAAATACAGGTTATACGTAATAATAAAATTATTTCAACTATCGATGTATATGATTTTCTGTTGAAAGGATTACAAGTAGGAAACGTTCGTTTGCAAGATCAGGATGTAATTAATATTCCTGTCTATCAAACGCGTATAGAAATTGCTGGTGAGGTAAAAAGACCTGCCTTATATGAGATCTTAACACCAGAATCGCTGGAAGATGTAATCAATTTTGCTGGTGGTTTCTCAAATATGGCTTATACAGCAAAAATTAAAGTTCTGCAGAATACGAATAAGGAAAGAAGAATTATTGATGTAAGTGCGGACGATTACACTAAATATAATCCATTAAATGGTGATAAATATGTGGTAGAGCCTATTTTAGATCGGTTTGCGAATAGAGTAGAAATTGATGGTGCTGTATTTCGTCCGGGACAATATGAACTTGAAAAAGGATTAACATTAAAACAATTAATTCAAAAGGCTGATGGACTAAAAGAAGATGCTTTTCTTAACAGAGGGTACATTTCAAGATTAAATTCGGACAATAGTCTTGCACTTTTATCATTTGATGTGAGTAAAATTATTGACGGAACTGAGCCTGATATCTTCTTGAGAAGAGAAGATAGGGTAAAGATCTCTTCTATTTTTGAGTTGCGTGAAGAATACAAAGTCGATATCAAGGGAGAAGTAAGAACGCCAGGCGTTTTTGACTATGCTGATGGAATGACGCTGGAGGCTTTAATACAAATGGCCGGTGGTTTTAAGGAAGGAGCAACTCCAAGTCGTATTGAGATTGCAAGAAGGGTGAAAAATAGTGATGCACGTTCGATTTCAGCAAAAACGGCTGAAATATTAAATGTAAGCATTTCTCCGGATTTGAAATTGCAGGACTCAACTTTTGTATTACAGCCATTTGATATTGTGTCTATAAGAAGTTCTGAAGGTTATCAAGTTCAACAGCAGGTGAGGGTTGAAGGTGAAGTACTTTATCCTGGTATATATACAATCACCAGAAAAGATGAGCGTATTTCTGACCTGATCAAAAGGGCTGGTGGTTTAACAGTACTTTCTTTTGCTGAAGGTGCTTCTTTAAAAAGGCCTGGTGCAGAAAAAAAAGAAATTAAGGAAGGCTTGAGAGATGGGAACGGGAAGCTTGTGGAAGGAAAGACTTCTGGTACTTCTAATAAAAATGCAATCGATAAAGAAGATGAAGAAATGCAAAAAATGGCTAATCTGAAAAGGTTGCAGGGAACTGGGGTTAGTGATACTGCTCAACTGATTAGAGAGGTTAAGATTTTAGGAAGTGATTTAGTTGGGATTGATCTGATAAAAATAATGAAATCACCAGGTTCAAAATATGATCTGCTGATGGAGGATGGGGATGTGATTCGTGTACCTAAGCAATTGCAGACAGTTAAAGTTACTGGTGAAGTGCTTAGACCAACAAATATTGTTTATAGTCCTAATAAAAGCATGAAGCAATATATTAACGGTGCTGGAGGGTTTACTTATAATGCCAATAAGAAAAGTGCTTATATTCAATATGCGAATGGTTCTGTGGATGCTGGCAGTAAATTCTTATTTTTTAATAATTACCCTGTAGTAAAGCCAGGAGCTGAGATTTTTGTACCTAAGCGTGCACCAAGAGAGAAATTTGGCGTGGCAGGAGTTGCTGCTATTTCGGCGGCTTTATCTACTCTGATTACCGCATTGGTACTGATATTAAGATAGAATAATAGTTTATCCTCAAGCTTAGCTAAGGATTTATGAATTGAAGTGAAAATATGCTTGAAAAAGCGAGATATGGAAGAAAAGACAGTTGAAAAGAATTTAGAATCAGAGGAGGTTTCATTAAAGGGAATCTTTTTAAAGATTGTTGAATTATATCGCTATTTATTATCAAAGGCTATAATTATTCTGGTTTTTATTGTTATTGGAAGTGGACTAGGCTATTTTTATGCTTATAACAAAAAAATGATTTATACAGCTACCACGACCTTTGTTTTGGAAGATTCTGAAAAGGGTGGTGGGTTAGGTCAATATTCTGGCTTAGCCTCTATGGTAGGAGTTGATGTGGGTGGTTCTGGAGGTGGTATTTTTCAGGGTGACAATATTATGGAGCTCTATAAATCCCGGGCGATGATTGAAAAAACATTGTTAACAGAAGTTGAAATCGATAATAAGAAACAATTATTGATTAACAGGTACATTGATTTTAATAAACTTAGATTGCAATGGGCCGAAAGACCTGAGTTAAAAGCCATCTCTTTTAAGAAGAATGATAGCATTGAAGTACATGGGACTTCTGATTCCAGACGTTTACAAGATAGTATTTTAGGAACTATTGTGGCGGATATCGGTAAGAACTATTTATTCGTTACTAAACCTGATAAAAAGCTAAGTATTATTAAAGCTGATGTGATTGCTGGTGATGAATTTTTTGCAAAATCATTTGATGAGCAGATTGTGAAAAATGTAAATGATTTTTACATACAGACAAAGACTAGGAAAACGGTTTCCAGTATTGCCATCCTACAACATAAAACGGATTCTGTAAGGTCAGTAATGAATGGGGCTATTTATGCTGCTGCCGTTGTTACAGATGCTACTCCAAACTTAAATGTAACGCGCCAGGTTCAAAGGACAGCTCCTGTACAACGTTCCCAGTTTAATGCTGAAATGAATAAGATTGTACTGAGTGAGCTGATGAAAAATCTAGAAATTTCTAAAATGGGTTTGCTTAAAGAAACTCCGCTGATACAAGTAATTGATGGCCCGGTTTTACCTTTGGAAAAAAAGAAATTTGGAAAATTGAAAGGCATTGTACTTGGTGGTATGCTTTTTGGATTTCTGTCTGTTTGCTTTTTTATATTGAAAAAATTGATAGCAAATATTTTAGCTTAATTAAATGGGAATAGAACAAGTTAGAATAATTGAATTTCCTAAGCTTTTGGATGCAAGAGGAAATCTTTCTTTTTTAGAAGAGGAGACACATATCCCTTTTAAAATAAATAGAAGCTATTGGATATATGATGTTCCGGGAGGAGAAGTGAGAGGTGGCCATAGTTACTATACCAATGAAGAGGTCATTATTGCGCTAAGCGGAAGTTTCGACGTTATACTTGATGATGGTATAGATAAAAAGACATTTTCTCTAAATCGCTCTTATTATGGGCTATATGTACCAAAGAATATTTGGCGGCAAATGGAGAATTTTTCTACTAATTCTTTGGCTTTTGTAGTTGCCTCAACAGTTTATAATGAGGATGATTACGAGAGAAATTACGAACAATTTATAGCTGATAAATAATGAAAGCATCTGTATTTAATTGTAATGTATTGGAATTACCCAAGATTTTAAATAGATCAGGTAATATAACTGCCATCAATAATACTGACGAAATACCATTTAGTATTAAAAGAGTTTATTATCTGTATGATGTTCCTGGAGGAGAAACAAGAGGAGGGCATGCACACCGGAATTTATACCAGTTGATTGTCGCTGCCAGTGGTAGTTTTGATATTGTTATCAATGATGGAAAAAATAAGAAGACTATTACACTTAACAGACCAAATTACGGGTTATATGTAACTCCTGGAATCTGGAGAGAGTTGGAGAATTTTTCATCCGGAGCTGTTTTATTGGTACTCGCATCACTTCCGTATGATGAAAATGATTATATAAGAAGTTTTGATAGTTTTAAAGAATTTATTGATGAAGAATAGAATTCATCCTACTACAGATGTCCAGACAGAAGATATTGGTGCAAATACGAACGTATGGCAATTCTGTGTTGTTCTTAAAGGAGCGAGAATTGGAGAAAACTGTAATATATGTTCACATTGTCTGATTGAAAATGATGTGATAGTTGGAAATAATGTAACTGTGAAATCGGGCGTTCAGCTCTGGGATGGCGTTACTATTGAAGATAATGTCTTTATTGGACCTAATGTCACTTTTACAAATGATCTTGTACCAAGATCAAAATCCGAAGATTGGAAACTCACTAGAACTATAGTGAAAAAAGGGGCTACGATAGGTGCCAATGCGACTGTGATTGCAGGTATAGAGATTGGCGAGTATTCATTTATCGGAGCTGGAAGCCTAGTGTCAAAAAGTATACCTTCTTTTACAATATGGTACGGAAACCCAGCGGTGCATAAAGGTTATATCACTGATAAAGGTGTAATACTTGGTCTTGATCTGGTTGATAAAAAAAGCGGTGCACAATACAAATTGGAAAAATTTAAATTAACTAAAAAATGATAAAGTTTTTAGACTTACAAAAAATCAACAAGCAACATAAAGAAGATTTAAAACAAGCTTTCGAAAGAGTTTTAGATTCGGGTTGGTACATTCTGGGATCTGAATTGAAAAAATTTGAAACTGAGTTTGCTGCTTACTGTGGGACTAAATATGCAATTGGGGTAGCTAATGGGCTGGATGCACTGATCTTAATCATAAGAGCATATAAAGAATTGGGCTATTTTAAAGATGGCGATGAGATCATCGTTCCTGCAAATACTTATATCGCGAGTGTACTGGCTATATCTGCTAATAATTTGGTACCTGTATTAGTTGAGCCTGATTTGGAGACTTATAACCTGAATCCGGATTTAATCGAAAAATACATTACTCCAAGAACAGTTGCAATTTTACCTGTGCATTTATATGGCCAGTTATGTGATATGGAGCGTATTATGGAAATCGCTAAAAAGCATAAGCTAAAAGTTATTGAGGATTGTGCTCAGGCTCATGGCGCAACTATAAACGGAAAACGCGCAGGAAGTTTTGGAGATGCTTCTGGATTTAGCTTTTATCCAGGTAAGAATTTAGGTGCTTTGGGCGATGGTGGTGCAATTACAACGAATGATGAATTACTGGATGATACGCTCAGAGCGTTGTCGAACTACGGTTCTCATGTCAAATATGAAAATAAATTTAAAGGTGTGAATAGTCGTCTTGATGAATTGCAGGCGGCTTTGCTTGGGGTTAAATTACAAAAGCTGGATGAAGAAACAGCAGTAAAGCGACAAGTTGCTTCGCGCTATCTTAATGAAATTAATAATGCTAAGATTACCTTGCCTTTATTAACCTCAGATTCTGCACATGTCTGGCATTTATTCGTAATAAGAACTCATAACAGAGAAGAACTTCAAAATTATCTTTCTGAGAACGGAATTCAAACTCTTATTCATTATCCTACTCCTCCACATAAGCAGGCGGCTTACAAAGAATTAAATCACTTATCTTTTCCAATTTCTGAAAAAATACATGATGAAGTTTTATCATTGCCAATCAGCTCTGTTATGAGCAGTGAAGAAGTGGATACAATCATTACTGTGATTAATAAATATTAGAATTTTGAAGGTGGATGAACAAGAAGATAAGAAATCGTACAGAAGTATTATTAAAAGCACTGCAATATTTGGAAGTGTACAAGTATTTCAAACGCTTATAAGCATAGTAAGAGTAAAATTTATAGCCGTCTTATTAGGGCCAGCAGGTGTTGGTCTTTCTACATTGTTCCAATCTACTACCACGCTAATTAATCAGATAACAGGACTTGGAATAAATTATAGTAGTGTAAGAGATGTTTCTCAGGCGTACAATGATGGAGAGATAGAAAAAATCAGCCGGACTATAATCATAGTCAAACGCTGTTTGCTGGTTACAGGTTTGATTGGTGCTGTATTTACATTATTATTCGCGCCCTTACTTAGTAAATGGACGTTTGGAAACAGTGAATATACGTGGTCTTTTATTTGGTTGTCGGTTACTTTATTTCTCAATACGGTGAGTAGTGGATTAAATGCTATTCTTCAAGGAGCGAGAAGACTACAGGATCTTGCAAAATCTTCAGTAATAGGTTCTACAGCAGGTTTAATATCGGCAATTCCGTTGTTTTATTTTTGGGGAACCAGAGGAATTGTTCCTTCGATTATCATTACGGCAGTCACAACTTTCCTCTTTTCTTATTATTTTATTAAGAAGGTCGATGTAGTTCCTGTAACGGTAAGTATTAAGCAAACTGTGAGTGAGATTAAATCTATGATAAAAATTGGTGTTGCACTTGTTTTTACAGGATTAATTACCAGTCTTGTTGCTTATGTCATGAACTTATATATCTCCAGAAATGGAGGGACAGAAATGGTTGGGCTTTATCAGGCGGGATGGGGATTAACTACACAGTATGTCGGGTTAATATTTGCTGCTATGGGAACTGATTATTTTCCAAGATTATCAGCGGTAAATAAGGATAATTTCAAAGTTAAAGAGATTGTGAATCAACAGGCTGAAATTGCACTGTTAATCATGACCCCAATTTTACTTGTCCTGATTACATCAACCCCACTGGTAATACATATTTTACTTTCTTCCAAATTTGTTCCTGTAATGGGGCTTATACAGTATGTTGTATTAGGAATGCTGCTCAAGGCAACATCCTGGTCACTGGCATTTATTATTCTGGCCAAAGGAGATACAAAAATGTTCTTTTATACAGAACTCACTGCAAATGTAATGTTATTGGTATTTAATATTATAGGCTATCATTATCTGGGATTAAAGGGGATTGGGATTGCATTTATATTTGTATATATCTTTTATACGCTTTTAATATATACTATAGTTTATAAAAAGTATAATTTCCGATTTTCCGCTAACTTTCTCCGAAATTTCTTAGTTCAGGAAAGTATGTGTTTAATTGCTTTTGCTATAGTAACTTTTGTTGGCTATAATTTTTGGAGCTACCTGTTTAATGTTATTTTGATACTTTTAAGTATAGGGTATTCATACAAGGAATTAGATAAGAGAATGGGGATCCAGGAGCTTATAAAGAGTAAATTTAGCAAGACAAAAGATGAAGATTAAACATTCAGTTCTCGTAATTTCCTATAACCAGGAAGAGCTTATCAGAGAGTGTCTTGACTCAATTATCGGACAGTCATCTGCTCCTTATGAAATTATAATTGCAGATGATTGTTCTAAGGACAATACATTTGAGATTTTATTAGAATATGCTGCTATGTATCCGGACTTGGTTAAGCCTTATCAAAACGAAATCAATCTGGGTATATTTGGAAATATAAATGCTCTTTATAAGAAGCCATCTGGGGATATGATACATCTTGTTGCAGGCGATGATATGATTCATGTCGATATGCTTGCAAAGCAAACAGAATTTATCCTGGCAAATGGTCTTAATTGTGAAGATAGATTTATGATCATTACAAACTCTTTGAAATTAAAAGGGAGTATACTTACTGAGCATGACAATTATAGGTACAGAGATCAGAAATTTATTAAATCTGATATAAGAACACAGATACATTTTTGGGATAACGGGTATTCTAAGGGCTTACTCAATGCCATGCCAGAATTCAGATCTGATCTGGGTAATCATGCTGACACCTTACAACATGTTGGCCGAAATAGTTTATGTGATCAGGTATTTTTCATAAATGAGCCGGGATATATCTATCGGGAAAATGCTGGCGTAACTGTAAAAAGTGACATGGCTAAGCAGGTAACCTCTTATAAAAAGATACTTGAGATTGTCTTGGAGGATTATGGTTCTTTTTTTGATAATGAAGATATAAACTATATCAGAATGCTTATTAAATATCAGGGTTATTTTTTAAATCCTTCGATTTCTAATTATTTTAAATTTATCAGATCACGCTTTAAAGTTTCACATTTACCCCATCAGAGTCCTTATAGGGGAATAAAAGTTTTAGTACCGATTTCAATAAAAAGAAATATCAAAAGACTCTTTAAAACATGAACATAATTTTTCTTTTGAAGACTTATCCCGCTTTTGGAGGGGTTGAAAAAATTACAACGATACTGGCAGAGTATTTTATTGGTAGGGGGCATGGTGTACATACACTTTCTGCTTCTGACAACCAGCAAGTGGTAGCTAACGTAAAAACTAACCATCTAAAATGTCATGTTTTTCCAAACGGTGATATTGATTCTGCTGATAATGTTGATTTTCTACTTCAAGTTATTCAAAAGGAAAAAATTGATATCATAATTAATCAAGGGATTTATTGGGATGTTTTTGAACTATTAATGAAAGCAAAGCACAGGTTGCTTATTCCTGTGATTACTGTGTTCCATAATGCTCCTGACTGTTTCGACAGAAGTTTAAAATCTTCATTAAATCATGGGACATTCTATAAAAGATTAATTAAATGGGTTATATGGCCTGTTTTTTCCAGATATCAACAGTATAAAATAAAAAAGAAGGCATTTGATCTTTATCAGTTAAGTAGCTCATTTGTTTTATTATCTGACTCTTTTAAGGAGGATTTCAGAACACTCGCTGGTATTGATGGTGAAAAATTAGTTACCATTCCAAATTGCTTTGAAAGAACTGATATTGACTTAAATACTGTACTTAATCATAAGAAAAAACAGATCCTTTATGTTGGTCGCTTATTGAATTCACAAAAAAGAGTGGATCGGTTAATTGATATTTGGGCTGGTCTTGAATCAAAATATCCTGACTGGAACCTGGTTCTTGTTGGAGATGGTGAAGATAAAGGGACGTTACAGGCACAGTGTGAGGCATTAGGGCTTAGAAATGTCAAATTTGAGGGTTATCATAGTCAAGTGGGTAGCTTCTACGAAAGTTCGGATATTGTTTGCTTAACCTCGGATTTTGAAGGATTTGGTATGGTTCTTATAGAAGGGATGCAATGGGGGTGTGTTCCTTTTGCTTATAACAGCTATAAATCGTTAAATGATATTATTGATGACAAGGTCAATGGCTTTGTCATTGCTGCTTTTGATCAGACTGATTACATAAGAAAACTATCTTTGCTGATGGATGATCAGCAACTCCGCAGCAGTATAGCTGCTGAAGCCCAGCAAAAGTCATATCAATATGATATTGATGCTATATATCCTGAATGGGATAAATTATTAATAAGTACGTTACGAAAATATAAATAAAAATTACATGATTAAGGTACTAATTGTTTTTGGAACCAGGCCGGAAGCCATAAAAATGGCTCCTATCGTTAAAGAGTTTCAGAAGTTTCCAGATTTATTTAATTTGAAGATCTGTGTAACTGCGCAGCATCGTGAAATGCTGGATCAGGTACTAACATTCTTTGAAATCCAACCTGATTACGATTTGAATCTAATGAAGCCCGGGCAGAATTTATTTCAGCTGACTGGAGATATTATCATGGGCATGAAACCTATCTTAGAAAATTTTGTTCCTGATTATGTATTGGTACACGGAGATACAACAACGTCTATGGCCGCAGCTATGGCTGCATTTTATAGTCAAGCGAAAGTTTGCCATATTGAAGCTGGTTTAAGAACTTTTAATAAGCAATCGCCGTTTCCTGAAGAAATGAATCGGCAGTTAACAGGGCGTATAGCTGATCTTCATTTTGCACCGACAGAAACTTCAAGACAGAATCTGGTACGTGAAAATATTGATGTTCAAAATATTTATGTTACTGGTAATACAGTTATAGATGCATTATTCATTGCTCAGGAGAAGTTAAAAGGATATGATGATCAAGAGATTATTCATTTAAAATCAATATTGACTCCAGGTAAGAGAGTAATTCTGGTTACTGGTCACAGAAGAGAGAATTTTGGTGACGGTTTTATTAATATTTGTAATGCACTGAAATTGATCGCTGAGGATAAAAACGTAGAAGTAATCTATCCGGTGCACCTTAATCCTAATGTTCAGAAACCAGTAAATGAAATTCTGGGTGGAATAACAAATGTTCATCTAATTGATCCGCTTGGTTATCCTGCTTTCTCATGGTTAATGGCTAAATCTTATTTTATTATTACAGATAGTGGAGGGGTACAGGAAGAAGCACCTAGCTTGGGTAAGCCAGTTCTGGTCATGAGAAATAATACGGAAAGACCTGAAGCAGTTGAGGCAGGAACTGTAAAGCTGGTAGGTACGAACTTCGACGTTATCGTAGAAGAGGCAAATAAGTTACTTAGAGAAGAAGATACTTACAATGAAATGAGCAAAGCACATAACCCTTATGGAGACGGAACTGCTGCACAGAAAATTATAAATGCATTAAAAGATGGCAAAAGAGGATAGCAATATAGTTTTTGTAGCAAATTATCCTGATGAGAATACAATAAAAGAGGGGATGTCTCAGCGGGTAATGGCTATTGATAAACATTTTTCGGCAGACAGAAGAACTTATTTATCCGTTTCTCATCGGTTTTATAAAAAAAAAGAAATACATATCATTTCCGAAAATGCTGTTCAATATAGATGTAATTTATTCCTGCATTTTTTCTTTATAGTCAGGTTATTGGCAAAGAGTAAGTTTGTTTATTTTCACTCTATGTACAATGTATTTCCAGTTTTTCCCTGTCTGCTTTTTATAAAGTCCGACAAAAGATTAATTCTTGATGTACATGGTGTAGTTCCTGAGGAGAATAAGTTCATCGGCCGGAATTTTAGGGCGATGCTTTTTGGATTCGTCGAAAAATATCTTTTTGGAAGATTATATCTGGCTATATCAGTAACGGATGTGATGTCGGCTTTTTATAAAGAAAAGTACCCAGCCTGTAAAATGGATCAGATAACATATCCTATCTTACCCTCAAATGTTATTAATGATAAATATGCTGTTCAGGATATAGTTTCAGAAGAGGTTATCAATGTAATATATAGTGGTAACTTGCAGGCCTGGCAAAATATAGATTTGATGGTTGATATGATCTCAAGTAATTTATCACCTTTCGTGAAATATGATATATTGACAGGTGATCCAGAGAGAATGATTCAGGTACTTACTGATAAAGGTTTAGTAATCAATGAAAATCTAAGTGTTAATTCTGTAACGCCTGAGGCTCTGGCCGAATATTATGCTAAGGCACATTATGGATTTATCCTTAGAGATGATATTATTGTAAATAGGGTAGCTTGCCCTACAAAAGTAATTGAGTATATGCATTATGGCATGATCCCTATTGTAAAGAGTGAAAATATAGGTGATTTCTATAATCTTGGCTATGAGCATATAGCTATGAATGACTTTAAATTATCCGCTATTAAAGTTCAGAAAAGCAAAAAGAATAATCTGATTATTGCAGATTTGAAGAATAAATCTAAAAACATAGCAATAAGAGCTCGTTTACTTGATAATTGTTAATTATATAGCCAATGCTCATTTATTATCTTGTATTTCTTTTTTCCTTCTTACTTTGCGGTTTTGACTATCTTAAAGATCAAAGCGTTAAACTGATCGTTTATGTTGCTTTTAGTGCTTTTTTGATAGCCTTGCCAGCCTTCAGGACTATAGGGACTGATAATGATAGTGGTAGTTATGAAGAAATTTTCCTTTCGGGGAATAAATATAGCTTGGCAGAAGTTTTAGAAGGGAAGTACGAGGGAAATACTGAAAGAGGATATATGCTTTTAAACAAGGTCATTTTAATGATGGGTGGAGACATCAATACCTTGCTTTTTGTTGTTGCTGTGCTTACTGGGGTGCTTAATTATACTTTGATATATAAAGTGAGTAAATTTCCATTTACCGCATTATTAATTTACCTGAGTTTTTTTTATTTATATAGAGACTTTACACAAATCAGATATGCACTAAGTTGTGCATTCGCCTATTGGACTGTATTCTTCTTTATAAGGGGCAGATACTTCTCTTTTTTCTTTAGTTTTATGGTTGCAATGCTTTTTCATAATACTGCGTTTGCCTTGATCGTAATATTACCGCTATGCTACTTTTTCAAGAATAGGTATATCTATATGATTATTCCTTTTTTCTGTCTGATAGGAATATTTGTTAATCCATTTCCAATATTACTTTCATTAGGTGGAGTACCTGAGCATATGCAGATGTATTTAGATGAAGACGGTGCAGGTGGATTAGCTGTCTCTGCTATAGGATTATCTATCATGCTTATTTACTTCATCTATTATAATAAATTTGAAAAAAAGGATTCCGGTCTTGCCATTTACTACAGATTATTAGCAGTAGGAGTTTCGCTTAGTTTATTATTTATACAAGCGTCTATTCTGCAAAGATTTTCATACTTGTTTTTTCAATTCTGCGTTCTTCTGCTTCCGAACATGCTCAGCGGATTGCAAAGGTTAAAAGACAGATACTATTTTGTTCTGCTGCATTTCTTGTTTAACTGTTTCTTTCTGTACTATGGAGTAAAATTAATTGCCCCAACATTAATTAGACCATACTTCTAATAACCTTAAATATGAAATCAATAGATATATTACTTGCAACGTATAATGGCTCTGACTATTTAGAGAATCAGATATTGTCAGTAATTGGCCAAACATATAAGAACTGGAAACTTATTATTCATGATGACGGATCAAAAGACAGTACACTGGAAGTAATCAAAAAATATCAAGACATCGATAATAGGATTTTTCTTGTAAAAGATGACCTCGTATTTAACGACGCTGCTGCTAATTTTATGCATCTTTTGAAATTATCCACTTCAGAACTGATTATTTTCTGTGATCAGGATGATATATGGTTTGAGAATAAACTTATATTATTGGTTAATGGTTTTGATAACAAATTTGAAGAACCAATGGCAGTTTTTTGTAATGGTTTTGCTTACAGGGGGGATGAAGGAATTATAAATGATAAAATCACCAATGTTTTTCCTAAAGAGCTTAAAGAACAATTGTTTTTAAATGGTGGGATTCAGGGTTGTTCATTGATGTTTAATTTGGCTTTAAAACAAAAACTGAATGTTGTACCTCAATTTATAGCTATGCATGATCACTTCATCACTTTAGGTGCAATATGCTTTGGACAACTTAAATATATTGATAAATCTTTAATGTTATACCGTCAGTTCCATGCTAATAAAGTAACAGCAAATATAGAATTCAGCCTTATAAAAAGATTCAAATCTGAAATTCCGGTTATTGATCGTACACATTATAAAGCAACAGAAAGCTTCTATCAAACTTATAAAAGTCAACTAACTCCAGGTCAGATCCAGTTGTTTGAAGCATATTTGTTATATCCTGAAAGTACATTGTGGAAAAGGATATCTGTTGTAATAAAGAATAGATTCAAGATATATAATAGTACGCTGGCATTGTTATTAAAAACAATCACCCGAAAACCTATCAATTAAAACATGCAAATTACTGTATTTACCCCAACTTATAATAGAGCTGACCTTTTAGGCCGCTTATTCACCAGTTTGCAAAAACAAAAATTCAATGATTTTGAGTGGATTATTGTTGATGATGGTAGCACTGATAGTACAGAAGAGATGATCGGACGTTTTCTTAATACGGAACGAAAATTTAAAATAAAGTATATCAAACAAAACAACAAAGGTAAACACATCGCAATTAATACTGGTGCTAAAGAAGCGAAAGGAGAGCTCTTTTTTATTGTTGATAGTGATGATTACCTTTCGGATCATGCTTTAGCTGAAATAAATCGGGAATGGCATCATATTAGAGATAATGAGAAATATGCAGGGGTCGCACCCAATAAATGTTTTATAGGCGGAAATTCTATAGGAAATCCAAAATATGATAAAATTGATTGCAGCCCTATAGATTTTAGATATAGATTTCATGAAAAAGGGGATAAGGCGGAGGTAATTCGTACATCAATTTTTAAAAAATATCCTTTTCCTGAAACTCCTGGGGAATTATTTTGTCCGGAAGCTTTGTTTTTTAATAGACTGAGTGCATATAAACTCAGGTACTTTAATCTGGATGTGTACTTTTGCGAATATTTGCCAGGAGGGTTGACGGACAGAATAGTTAAGCTTCGTAAAGACAGTCCTGTTAATACTTGTATGTGTTATCGTGAACTTTGCAGAAGTAATATCCCATTTAAAGATAAAATAAGAGCTGCTATAAATTTTTACAGGTTTAAAAGATATACTGATTCCAAGTTAGAATCCCCGTCTGAATCCCCGCTAATTAATATAACTGCGAAGCTTTTGTCTGATCTTATTTATTTAATATTGGATAAGAAACAACAATAGTTTATTTCATCGCAGCGAAAATAAGATTGCAAGTCAAATTTGCTATATGCAGGACTAATTGTCTGCTAATAAAATAAAAATGAGCATAAAAATCCTTCATATAATAAATAACCTTGGGACTGGCGGAGCTGAGAAGTTGCTGGTAGAAACACTTCCTTTATATTCGACCCTTGAAAAAGAACTTGTTACTGATTTATTATTGTTGAATGGAGAACAAACTCCTTTTAGACGAAGATTAAATGAAATTTTCTCCGGCAGGGTAATTTCATTCGGCAATGGATCGGTATATAATCCATTACATATTTTCAGGCTATTGAAATATATGAATGAATATGACATTATTCATGTACACTTATTCCCCGCACTTTATTTTGTGAGTATTGCTAAATTTATTACACGAAGTAAGGTCAAATTGGTATTTACTGAACATAGTACAAACAATAAACGAGCAGAATCTTCTTTTTTTAGAATGATCGACAGGATAATATATAAAAACTATGCTGTAATTACAGCTATTACACCAGAAGTTAAAGCTATGCTGATACATAAGCTTGGACTTCGAAATGACGTAGTTGTGGTATATAATGGTATTGATGCTAAAAGACTAATGAATGCGGGGCCGCTTCTGAGAACTGATTTTTTTGAACAGGAAGATGCCCGGATTTTAATCCAGGTTTCAAGGTTTAGTGTGCAAAAAGATCAGAAAACATTAATTAAGGCATTATCACTGTTACCTTTGTCTGTAAAGCTTTTACTGGTAGGTGACGGAGAGTTGAAAAGTGAGTGTGTGCATTTAGTTTCTGAATTAAATTTAATGGACAGAGTTAGATTTTTAGGGGTCAGAATGGATATTCCTGAATTGCTGAAGACAAGTGATATTGTTATACAGTCTTCGGTATGGGAAGGTTTTGGATTAGCTGCGGTAGAAGGTATGGCAGCTGGCAAACCCGTCATTGCATCTGATGTTCCCGGTTTAAAAGAAGTCGTAGATGGTGCCGGACTACTTTTTCTAAGTGCAAACGAAAAAGATCTTGCGACGCAGATCAATAGCCTTTTGGATAATAATTTGTTTTATGAGCAGATTGCAGGCCGTTGTTTAAAAAGGTCACAAAAGTTTGATGTGAAAAATATGGTTGAACATATTATTAATATTTATAAAAAATGTCTTATTCAAAACTAAAGTTGATTGTTGCGTTTGTTTTAATAAACGTAAGCTGTTCATTTTCTCAACAGCCACCTGTTAAAATCTACAATGTTAAAGATTTTGGAGCGAAAGGAAATGGCATTGCTGATGATTATTCAGCAATACAAAAATGTATTAATGAAGCATTAAAGGACCAAAACTCCAGGGTAGTATTTCCGGCAGGAAAATATAAAATTTCTAAAGGTCTTATTGCACATTATCTGAACAATAATTTTGAAATGACAGGGGAAATTAAGAACAACGAATATCCTGTCATATCATGTACAGCACTGATGTCTGTGTTAAGTATCAGAGGATATTTGGAAACCCAGGCAACTGGTACTGTATCTATCAGTAATTTGAATTTGCAAGGTGGTTTTGGAGCTTATCATTATAGTGCATCCAACCAATTTATTAATACTAATAATTGGTTCTGCGGTTTATCGGTAACGGACAAGAAAAGTGCTAAAATTAAAAATGTTAAAGTCTCTGATATTTATGGACAGGGAATATACATCAGTGCAACTAAACAAGTTGGAATTCCTCTAACCTCAAGATTCAATGATGTTAGCATTCTGAATTGTAAAGTAATCAATTGCTGGGGCTATAATCCTAAGGCTGATGATTATGGAGACGGTATCTATATCGCAGATGTCTCCTCAGCTGTGATCAAAAACAACCTGGTAAAAAATGATTTTAGTATCACCAAACAGTTAGGACGTTGCGGAATCGTTCTCGAATTTATGGCTGAAAAGTGTACAATATCAAATAATAATATTTTCGGCTATGACAGGGGAATACACCTTGAAGCTGATTATGGCGGTCACTTAATTAGTCAGAATACGATCTGGGGAACGGATATGGGAATTGTTTTATTTAACAATAACGAAATCCGCAATTATCCTGTGAAAATTATCGATAATATTGTTTCTAACAATGGTTTGCCCAAATCAACAACTTTAAAAAGAACACGTGATATTAATGCGATAAGTGACAGATCCTTAATGAATTTTGTTGCGGGTGATAATTCACGGGCTGGTAGTCTAATAGAAGGTAATACCTTTACTGTCTCTGGCGATTTTGACTACTTTTCAAACAGTATCGTTAATATAAAAGCTGATAATCTGATTATTAGAAAAAATAAATATGTAGTTAAGCAACCGCAAAAACTAAAGTATCCTATTCTTTTTAATAATTATTCAAATTCAATTCCTGTCAATGATAGTTTTCAAGGTATAGGGCATCTGCAACTTAAAAAAAGCTATTCTGGTAACAAAGGGAAAATTATAAATACAAACAAAATGAATTCAACCCCTGTTGAGTTCAATTTATAACTGATACATTTTTAATGATAGACAAGAAGATTCTGCACGTAGTAAATATATCTTTTGTATTACCATACTTCATTGGTGATCAGTTTGATTATTTTATGGAAAAAGGCGTTAAATTTTATGTGGCCTGTCAATCATCAGTTCATCTTACGGATTATTCAAAACAAAAAGGATTTACACCAATAGGTTTAAATAGTTTAAGAGAAGTAAATATAATCGAAGATATAAAAGCTATTTATATGCTGATTCGGCTTATTAAGCGGGAACAGATTGATATTGTCATTGCACATACTCCAAAAGGTGGGCTATTAGGAATGATAGCTGCCTATTTAGCCGGAGTAAAAATCAGGGTTTATTTTCGTCATGGACTGATGTTTGAGACTTCAAAAGGCTTAAAGCGTTTAATACTAAAGACAGTTGAGCGTTTTACAGGCTCTTTAGCCACAAAGGTAGTGTGTGTAAGTCCTTCGGTTTTAAAGATTTCAAATGGTGATAAACTGAGCGCAGTCAAAAAAAATATTCTTTTAAATAAAGGCACTTGTAATGGAATTGATGCAATAGATAGGTTTAAAAAAGAGAGTATAACACCTGAACAAATAGAGAAACTTAGAGCACAATACGGTATAACAGCTGAAAATCGCATTATTGGTTATGTTGGCAGGTTAGTGAATGACAAGGGGATTAGTGAACTTCTAACTGCCTGGAAAGAATTAATAAAAGTGGAATCAAATATTAAACTTTTTTTAGTTGGTCCTTTAGAAGAAAGAGACACCTTGTCCGAAGATCTTCAATTCTATTTAAAAAACACTCCAAGTATCATTTATACAGGACTGGTTGGAGATATTGCTCCTTACTATCGTTTAATAGATATTTTTATTTTACCGTCCTATCGTGAGGGTTTCCCAACGGTAGTATTAGAAGCTTCGGCTTTTGAATTACCGGTACTCACGACCAGGGCAACAGGATGTATAGATTCAATTCTGGAAAATAAAACCGGAATGTTCATTGATTTGGATCCAGCTGATATAGTTAATAAAGTCAGAAAGTATTTAAATAACCCTGCATTGATAAAGGAACATGGGAAAAATGGACGTGCCTTTATTCTGGAGAATTTTGGACAGCATGAAATCTGGAAAGAGATTGAGCGTAAAGTCCTCTTATCTAATTAATAATAATCATGAAATTAACACTGACAGGTGCTACCGGGTTTGTAGGAGTAAATTTGAAGCGTTACCTGAATAAGATATTAACTATACAAAGTTTATCAAGGACAGAACTTAATGAGTCAAATCCGGAAATGCTAAATGGTTCGAAGGCTATTGTCCATCTTGCTGGAAAGGCGCATGATTTGAAAAAAGTGTCTTCACCTGACGCTTATTATGAGGTAAACCATGAGTTAACAAAAAAACTTTACGACTCTTTTTTAAAATCCGATGCCAGTATATTCATATTTATCAGTTCTGTCAAAGCAGCCGCTGATAAGGTTGAAGGCATACTAACTGAAAATGAAGTACCAGTTCCTGAAACTCACTATGGGAAGTCTAAGTTTATGGCAGAACAATATATTACTAACCAGCCGCTACCACCGGGAAAGTCATATTTTATTCTTAGACCTTGTATGATACATGGAGAAGGAAATAAAGGGAATCTCAATCTGCTATATCAGATAATAAGAAAGGGAATACCTTATCCACTGGGTGCTTTTGATAATAAACGTTCTTTTTTAAGTGTAGAGAACCTTTGTTTCGTCATTCAGGAACTCATTTTACAGAGAGACATTCCTTCTGGCATTTATAATGTTGCTGATGATGAACCACTTTCGACGAATGAAGTTGTTACTATACTTTCTGCTTCCTTAAATAAAAAACCTAGATTATGGCATATACCTGCTAATTTAATCAGATTTATTGCAAATGTGGGAGATAAGCTACTTCTACCTTTGAATACTGAGCGTTTGGATAAACTTACAGAGAGTTACGTAGTTAGCAATGACAAACTCAGGAAAGCGCTCAATAAACAATTACCACTTTCATCCAAAGAAGGATTGAAGATCACTGCTCTTTCTTTTCTAAAATCTTAGCCTATACTTCATGAATTTAATGTTAATACTTACAGGATTTATTGTACTATTTTTAGCTGAACTGCTCTATTTTAAAATAGCTGGTAGATTTAATATTATTGATCAGCCTAATCATAGAAGTTCACACAGTAATGTTACCTTAAGAGGTGGAGGGATCATTTTTTCTATTGCACTCTTGTTATATCCTCTTTATTTTGGATTTGAATATGGTTATTTCCTTTTAGGTTTAGGTATCATCTCATTTATAAGCTTCGTAGATGATATAAAGCCCGTTAGCAATAAAATAAGGATAGCATTCCATTTGATTGCTGTAGCGCTATTATTTTATCAGCTGGACCTTTTCAATCTTTCTATATTCTGGATAATTCTTGCATTAATACTTGTAATCGGAAGTATTAATGCAATTAATTTTATGGATGGAATTAACGGAATTACAGGCTCCTATGCGTTAATAACACTTTGTACATTACTTTATGTCAATATTTATATTGTAGAATTTGTTACAACTGATCTTTTAATCACATCAATTATCTCAGTTCTTGTATTTAATTATTTCAACTTCAGGAAAAAAGCTAAGTGTTTTGCTGGTGATGTCGGAAGTGTTGGCATAGCCTTCATTATTCTTTTCTTTTTGCTTCTGGTAGTTATTAAAACAGAAGATTTTAGTTATCTACTATTTCTTCTTTTATATGGATTAGATACGATTACTACTATATTTTTTAGGCTGATACGGAAAGAAAATATTTTTGAGGCACATAGAAGCCATTTTTATCAATATTGGGCTAATGAAAAAAAAATACCTCACTTAGCGATCTCTGCGATTTACGCCAGTGCTCAGTTAGCTATAAATGCTTTAATTATATTTTGGATGCCACATACTATTTTTATATTTTTCTTATTTTTAATATTTACTACAATAATTTTCCTGGTATGTAGGTTTGCTGTTGAGGGTTCTACAAGACTAATTGGAGATTAAGTTCTTTTAATCCACATAACACAATAAATTATCCTGAATAATATAACTTTGCTTTTATGAACTGTACGAAACTTAGATTGGTCTGCTGCATTTTCTTTGCGTTAATAATTAATAAGGCTAGTGGTCAGTCTGAATTATTACCGATTGATCATGATCTTAATAATAAATTGGGGAAAGATATATATTTTAATAATTCTAAACGGATTCATACATCCCTGCTCCCTTATATTGCAAGTGATATAGACAGTCTTGGTAAAGACAGTATATTAAAAAGTGTAATGCCGCTTGAGAAAGATTGGCAGAATAAAAATTGGTTGTTTAGGAAGATTTTTCAACAGCACCTTGTAGAAGTCAATGATAAAGATTATTCATTTTACCTTGATTTTCTTCCTGATATGCAAATTGGCAGGCAAGGAAGTAATACAATCTGGCTCAATACACGTGGTATTGAATTAGGAGGTAAAATAGGGAAACAATTCTCTTTTACAAGCCATTTTTATGAAAATCAGGGGAAGTTTGCCCGTTATATTACTGATTATATTACTACTAACAGAGTTGTTCCCGGGCAGGGATATGCAAAAACTTACGGTACAGGAGGATTTGATTATGCTTATTCAGGAGGAACATTATCGTATACGCCATCGAAATATGTGAATTTCCAATTAGGATATGATAAAAACTTTATCGGAGACGGTTACAGATCTTTATTATTATCAGATAATTCATTTAATTATCCATTCTTCAAGGTAACAGCAACCTTAGGTAGTGTTCGTTATATGGCTATGTGGGCTCAATTTATCGATTTTAACGAAACGCCATTTGATGATGAAACCCCTTTTCCGAAGAAATATGGTCTGTTCCATTATTTAAGCTGGAATGCTACTAAAAGATTAAGCCTGGGCTTGTTTGAAAATATTATGTGGAAGCCAAGAGGTTTTGATTTTAGTTATGTAAATCCCGTAATGTTTATGAGACCAACTGAATATGCAAACGGATCTCCTGATAAAGCGCTGATTGGATTTAATGCCAGTTATAAAATAGCGGATCGTTATGTGGCTTACGGACAATTAATGATCAATGAATTTACTTTTAAAGAAGTCTTTGCGAATACAGGATATTGGGCTAATAAACAAGGCGGACAACTTGGAATTAAGGGGTTTGATATTTTTAAAGTCAAAAATCTAAGTGCTCAGATTGAAATGAATAGAGTAAGGCCTTATTCTTATTCAGCATTAGATCATTACAAAAATTATGGGCATTATAATCAACCTTTAGCTCATCCGTTTGGGGCAAATTTTGCAGAGTATCTTGGTATTGTTAGTTATAGGTACAAAAGATTTGATGTCAGATTACAGTTAACTTCAGCAACTTACGGTTTAGATATAAATGGTCTCAATTATGGGAAAGATATTTATAAGCCTTATACTACCCGTGTTGATGATTACGGAGTGAATATAGGTCATGGTTTAAAAACTAAACTCCTTTTTGCTGATGCAAAATTTGGATATTTACTAAATCCTAAAAATAACTTAAGATTAGAATTTGATGCGACTTATAGAAAAGAAAGCAATAGTGAATACATTGACAAACAACGGTTTTTTACTATAGGTCTTCGTTCTTCATTTAGAAATATTTATAAAGATTTTTAGTTTTAGCAGACAGTGGACTAATAAAATGTTCATTATTTAGGTCATAGATTTGAAATTTCATGGATATGCTTTTAAAACCGAAATTATATTTTTAAGATTTTTTTATTTAAATAGAAAATTTAAATAGGTTTTTGTGTTATGTTTTTAACCTATTTTGATGTTATTTGATCAAATAGTAATATATCTATTTTGATGTTTTAATAAATGAAAATAGGTATTTTCAACTTGGTATGATTTTTTGATTAAATTTGTGGATTATTAAAATATAAAATCTTGTTCAGTCAGATAAACATAGTACCCAGATGGATAATATTTACGCTTGATTTAACGATATGTTTTATATCGCTAACATTGGCATACCTAATCAAAAGAAATTTTGATCTTTCTACATTAGATTATGTAGAATTTAGCAGGAATGTATTGGTGACTACTGTAATCAGTACGTTGGTTTTTTTAAAGGTTAAGACTTTTTCTGGAATCATCAGATATACAAGTGCGCAAGATACTTTTCGGATTCTATATGCAGTAATTGTTATTAACAGTACTTTTTTTCTGGTTAATATGGCTTTTGTTGCTACCGGTAATAATGCTATTATTCCTAATAGTATATTAATCATCAACGGTCTGTCAAGCTTTCTTTTATTAATTACTTACCGTGTTCTGATTAAATATTTCTTTATTTATATCAAAAACTTAAAGCTCGACAAGATCAGGGTTATGATTTATGGGGCTGGTGAAGCAGGCGTCGCTACTAAAAGAACCTTTGACCATGATCCTCATGTCAATAAAAATATCATTGCCTTTGTAGATGACGATCAGCGGAAGATGGGTAAAACGATTGACGGGATAAAAATTCTTGATGCTAAAGATCTCGTGAACCTGATTGTTGAGCATCAGCTTGATGAAATTATTTTTGCATCGTACACTATTCCTAAAGAGAGAAAGAATCAAATTATCGATGTTTGCCTGGAAAACGGGATTAAAGTATTAAACATTCCGCCTCCTAATGTATGGACGGACGGGAAGTTACAGCCTACTCAAATCAAAAAACTTAATATCGAAGATCTGTTGGACAGGAAATCTATTCATATCGATATTGAGGGAATCGGGCATCAGCTTAAGAATAAACGTATTCTGATTACTGGCGCTGCCGGATCAATCGGAAGTGAAATCGTTCGTCAGCTGACGAAATTTGAAGTAGGGTTGATTATTTTATGTGATCAGTCTGAAACGGCACTTCACGAGTTGTACCTGGAACTAACTGAAACAGCAAAAAACCAGAATTTCCATGCTTTTATTGGTGACGTACGTGATGAAAAACGGATGGAACATCTATTCAGTACTTTTAAGCCTCACTACGTCTATCACGCCGGTGCATACAAACATGTACCACTAATGGAAGATAATCCTTGTGAAGCGATTAAAACCAACGTACTGGGCACAAAAACTATTGCTGACAAGGCAGTAAAGTACGGCGTTCAGAAATTCGTAATGATTTCTACAGATAAAGCAGTGAACCCTACAAACGTAATGGGAGCATCTAAAAGGATTGCCGAAATCTATGTACAATCGCTGAATAATTCCCTGCACCATAAAGATCATATTTTCAGTAACGGGTTAAGTTATATCAATGAACTTGATATTAAACCGATCACTAAATTTATTACTACCCGTTTTGGAAATGTTTTAGGCTCGAATGGGTCAGTGATCCCAAGGTTTAAACAGCAAATTGAAAAAGGAGGGCCTGTTACGGTTACCCATCCGGAGATTACCCGTTATTTTATGACGATTCCTGAAGCGTGCCGTTTGGTACTGGAGGCTGGTTGTATGGGAGATGGCGGGGAGATCTTTATCTTTGATATGGGGAAATCTGTAAAGATTGTTGACCTGGCTAAAAAGATGATTCAACTGGCAGGGCTTGTACCTAATCAGGATATTCAGATTGAATACTCTGGATTGAGACCGGGAGAGAAACTATTTGAAGAGTTATTGAATGATAATGAGAATACGATGCCTACGCATCATGAAAAGATCATGATTGGTAAAGTAAGAGAATATGCATTCGATGAAATTCAGCTTCAGATCTATGCTTTGATAGAACACGCTAAAAGATGTGATGACCTGCAAGTAGTTACCCTGATGAAAGACCTGGTTAAAGAATATAAGAGCAAAAACTCAATCTTCGAGGATCTGGACGTAAAATCTTAACTTATCATTTCATAACGCAACTTATCTTTTAATCCAAAGCTTTAGAGCTTCCCCGGTAATATGCTGAACTCTTTTATAAGAAGAAGGCACATATTCATTGCTGCAATGAAAGGTTGCTACTCTTGTACCTGAAGGTTTTTCTTCCAGTAAGTTGTAAAACTGACTAAGGTATTCATTATAAATAGCTTCGGAACAATCAACCAGGTTATCAATAGGCTTATAATGGAATAAGTTTTCGCTGAAAGAATTATAAAAATAGATATGATCATAATCATCCATGCTAAGTTCATTAAAATTAGCGTGGATAAAATTTACATTGGTTATCCTTGTTGCATTTTGGGCAATAATTGCCTCGTCTACTAACGCTTTCCTCTGCTCCACACCATGAAAAATATGGTCTGGAAAAAATTGAGCAGCTACAAGACAAAATTTACCCACCCCACTTCCTATATCCAGAATATTCTTTCCTTCTCCTCCAGTAAGGTGTATAGCGGCCTTTTTAGCAACGTCTATAGGAGTCCAGTGGATAGAAGATAGCTGTTGCGCTCTCAGGGAGTATAAACTATCGAATGCTGCATCGCTTGAAAAATTGTCAATCATAGTTATTTTTCGCTCCATACAAAGGTACATTGTAATTTTATTAATGCCGGTGAAGCACTGAATAAAAAGATGGAGTAACTTTTGCTAATTTATATTGAACTATTTAAAATTCTATGGATACAACAAAACCTTCTCTTGTTATTCTTGCTGCTGGTATGGCTAGCAGATATGGCGGTAATAAGCAAACTGAATCTTTTGGCCCTTCGGGAGAAACTATAATGGAATATTCCATTTATGATGCTATAAAAGCTGGATTTGGAAAGGTCATCTTTATTATAAGAGAGGAATTCTCAGCTGCATTTAAAGAAGTTATTGAGCCTAAATTGAGTGATAAGATTGCTACAGATTATGTATATCA
This sequence comes from Pedobacter cryoconitis, assembly GCF_014200595.1. NCBI lineage: Bacteria > Pseudomonadati > Bacteroidota > Sphingobacteriia > Sphingobacteriales > Sphingobacteriaceae > Pedobacter > Pedobacter cryoconitis. The sequence goes on along the minus strand of NZ_JACHCG010000003.1, from coordinate 291,451 downwards.
ATCACTGGAAAGCTTTAGTGGTGGTAGAAATATCCCTGTAGACAGGACAAAACCTTTTGGAACTTCACATGCGTTATTGTGCTGTAAAGAGGTATTGGATGGCCCGTTTGCAGTAATTAATGCGGATGATTTTTATGGTTTTGATGCTTTTAAGCAAGCTTATAACTTTTTGACTACAGCTATAGCAGTCAATAAATATGCTTGTATAGGATATGAATTAAAAAATACTTTAAGTGATAACGGTTCGGTAACACGCGGAGAGATTAATGTAAATGCAGCGCAGGAGATTGTAAGTATTACTGAACGTAAAGAAATCTATAAAGAAGACGGTAAAGCATTTACCAAAACAGGTGATTCAGTTCAGGAACTTCCACTGGATACTAAAGTAAGTATGAATTTCTTTTGTTTCACACCAGACTTTGTAAACTGGTCTGAACAGGAATATTATAAATTTCTGGACAACAATACCACTGATTTAAAGGCAGAATTCCTTATTCCTGAGGTTGCCGATCTGTTGATTAAATCTGGTGAGGGTGTCGTGAAGATGATTCCTACACAAGCTAAATGGTTTGGGGTGACTTTTAAAGAAGATGCGCCGGTGGTTAAAGCTGCCTTACAAAAGCTTGCGGACGAAGGTGTTTATCCTGCTAATCTTTGGGGATAAAGTTTATGTTTTCAATCAAAGAACATTGGTGGAGGATGCAGCGGCTGATTGAACAGGCGGTGCTCAGAAATTCAGACCCCTCAGAAGAGGAGCATGTCTTTTGGCGGAAACGACTTTTCAGAAATGTGATCAGCTATGGTTTTGTCATCAGCATAGTTGCATTTGTCTCTTCAGTCACCTTTGGTTTTTTTGCCGGCAATACTATCGTGCAATGGTTCAACGTTGTTTTTGTATTTGCCCTATTATCTATTATTTTCAATAAGAAAATCATGATTCATACCAGGAAAATATTGGCACTATTTCTTCTATATGTGCTGGCGATCATTTATATAGCAGTTTTAGGCTCAGAGGGGCCCGGAGTACTTTATTTGATTATTATTACGATTTTTTCTGCTATGATTTTCCCCCGTCCCGCGGCCTACTGGCTCGTAGGATTAAATGTGCTGATTTGCGCTGGCTTTGGGGCTGTCATCCAGTATAAACTCTTTGAAAGTCCGTTATTGCAAAGCTATGATCTGCCACTTTGGGCATCTTACTCGGGTAATCTTATTTTTGTAAGTTTAATTAGTGTGATGCTGATCAGTAAAGTCCTGAATGGCCTGGAGCAGACTATTAAAAAAGAAGCAAGCCTGATTTCCAGACTGGATGCCTCAGAACGCTATTTCAGAAATACCTTCGAAGCCAATCCCGTTCCAATGTATGTCTTTGACATGGAGAATGGCAAATTCCTGCATGCAAATGATGCAGCCTGTAATAAATATGGTTATACCAAAGAAGAATTCCTCCAAATGAATATTGTGGATATTCGTCCGCAATCAGAAAGCAGTAAACTGATGGATCTGACCAGTATGATTAAGAACAGGGATTATTCCGGGATATTAATTCATATTAATAAAAATAAAGAGGTTTTTCCGGTAGAGATTGAGACCAATACCATCCGGTTCGAAGAGCGAGAAGCACGTCTGGTTTTGGCAACAGATGTTTCTGAACGGATTAATTACATTCAGAAAATCGAACGTCAGAACAAAGACCTGAAAGAAATCGCCTGGATACAAAGTCACATGGTCAGGGCTCCGCTGGCAAATATTATGAGTTTAACTGAGTTCCTGATCAAATATCCCGGAGAAGATACCCAACAGACTTTGAACTTCCTGAATGACTCTTCTCAGAAATTAAATATGGCAATAGAATCTATTGTAGGACAGGCTGGTGGTTCTGGTTTAACAAGTTAACAGGTTCGCCCTTAAAAGTAATGGTAAAAGTCGTTCCTTCATTTACTGCACTTTGAACCTCGATATTTCCGCCCATAGAGGTAATCTGTGACTTCGTAATAAACAAGCCCACTCCATTCCCGGTAATATGGTTATGAAAGCGTTGATGAAGACCAAAGAGCTTGTCTTTGTTGACATTCATGTCAATACCCATTCCATTATCCGAAAAACGCAGTGTACAGTTATTGTGCTCATCCATGGTTAGGTTTAAATTGATTTCAAGCTGTCTGTTCTGCAAGCGGTATTTAATCGCATTTGACAACAAATTCATCAATATACTTTCCAGATAACTTTTGTTGAAATGTATATATGTGCAATCAAAATTACTGGTCAGGATCACACCAAGCTGTTTAATTTGTTCATTAAACGAGTGACATACTTTTTCAAATGTTTTCTGCACATTAACTTTCGTGATTTTTACACCCTGATTGTCTTTCAGGGTCAAAATATGGGTAAGGTCAAATACCGTCTCACTTAACCTGTCTGTAGAACATTTAAACAAGTCCACAATACCTTTGTTGTAGTCGTCCAGGAGATCGGTTTCCAGAATATTAATCAAGCCTATCAAATTGGCAAGAGGTGTTCTCAGGTTATGGGATATAATATAAACAAACTGATTGAGATCCTGATTTCTTTTGGTAAAATCCTGAAGCAGCAAGGCCTGTTCATTTTCATCATTTACCCGGTCTGTAATATCATTAAATCTGAACATTAGCGCCTGCATACTCTCCTCTAATAAGTTGGTAACTACACCTTCTATCCAGCGGTACTCGTTTTGTTTGGTTCTGCTTCTGAATTTCAAATTAACATTCGCACCCGGAGAAGAAAGTACAAGCTGAAGCCTTTCCCTGGTATGATTCAGCTCTTCCGGATGTACAGTATCCGTCAGGTTGAATCCGGCGTACTCCTGATTGCTAAAACCGAATAGTTGTTCAGCAGCGGTGGTAACATGAATAAAGTCGCCGTTTTTTTTAGTAAAAAATATTAGTTCGTTGCATTTTTCAATGATCGTGAGAAAGTTTTTATTCTTTTCAGCGTACCCCATCATATCCTCAGTGTTGTGTCTTTCCTGCCACCTAAAGTTTTGTCTCATAACCATTTAAAACACTAAAATATTCAAACATCCTGACAATTTCTCAATTTATTTAAAGATAATGAACAAAATGGGCGGTCTTTATTCACATAATTATTGAAATGGTGAATAAAAAGAACGACTGTTTACTTTAGAGCAGGATTGAATGTGGAGAAAAAATTCTATCTTGGATAAATGATCACAAGGCTTTTTCTTTTTAATAAAAGAATCAATCTAATAACTAGCTTTGTATCGTCAAAATTGTTGACTGAAACCTGCATATGATTAATATCCCATCACTTAGGAATGAAGCTGACAGAATTGCTGCGCTTTATGTGTTGGAAATTTTGGATACTGGTGAAGAACAGGAGTTTGACAATATCGTCAAACTTGCTGCTATTATTACACAGGCACCGGTTTCGGCTATCACTTTTGTTGATAATAACCGGATATGGTATAAAGCAAAACTGGGTATTGACCTGACTGAAACTCCCAGAGACAATTCGATCAACGACATATTCCCGTTTCTGATCGCTATACCTGTAGTTGTGAATAAGAATCTGGTTATTGGACATTTAAGTGTGGCCGGCCCGAAACAAATTACACTAAATCAGGACCAGCATAAGGGGCTTGCCCTGCTTGCACAGCAGGTAGCCAGTTTGTTACAACTCAAACTTCCTGTCATTAATAATAGTATTAAAGAATTTTATGAGAGTATTCTCAATAATATTCCGCAGGATATTGTTGTATTTGACGCTGATCATAAGTATCTTTTTGCCAATCCAATGGCGATTAAAAATGAAGAATACAGAAAGTTCATTATAGGAAAGGATGACTTTGAATATGGTGCTTTCAGGAACCGTGATCCGGAGATAGCGAAAGCGCGCAGAGCACAGTTCCTTGAAGTAAAGAATACCGGAAAGGCGATAGGCTGGGAAGAAAGCCAGAAAGACCCTGATGGAAATAATATCACCTTTTTAAGAAGGATGTTCCCTATGCATGATGAAAAGGGGAATTTCATTATGGTGATTGGTTTTGGAATAGATATTACGGAACGAAAACTACTGGAAGAAAAGCAAACGCTGATTATGGAGCAGCTGGCTATTCAGAATACACAACTGATAGATTTCTGTAATGTAGTTTCCCATAATTTACGCGGGCCGTTAATTAATATGGCGATGCTGGCAGAGTTTATACAGGAAGCCGAAGATGCTGAAGAGCAGAAAATGCTGGTTTCCAAACTCGAACCTGTCATAGAAAATCTGAAAAGTACATTTAATGAGCTGGTAGAATCTATACAGATCAGATTAGACAGAGATATTAAACTGGACAGGCTGAACTTTAGTACTTGTCTTCAGGAAGCACTTGACGGACTCTATGTCGAGATCCAGAAAGCAAAAGCAAAAATCAGGGTGGACTTTGAAGATGCACCAGCAGTATTATATCCGCATAAATATCTGGCAAGTATTTTTTATAACCTGATCAGTAATGCAATTAAATACCAGTCGCCAGAAAGACAACTGTCACTGAACCTCGCCTCTAAAATGAAGGAGGGAAATATTGTGCTGACTGTTCAGGATAATGGATTGGGTATAGACCTTGTTAAACATAAAGACAATATCTTTAAAATTGGAAAGGTATTTCACCGCCATCCTGATGCAAAAGGCCTTGGATTATTTATGACTAAAACCCAGGTGGAAGCCATGGGAGGTAAAATTTGGGTGGAAAGTCTTCCGGACCAGGGTTCTATTTTTTCTATAGAATTTATAAATCAAAATATGAATTGGTAATGAAAAAAGTGTACCTCATCGATGATGATGATATTTTTGTATTTCTTACAAAAAAAACAATGCTGAAAGTCTCTGAAAATGTGGAGGTAGAAGTCTTTTCAGATGGACTGCAAGCGATTACACATCTGAAAGAAATCCAGGATAAAAAGGAACTTCTGCCGGATGTTATCTTTCTGGACCTGAATATGCCAGTTATGGATGGATGGGAGTTTTTGGCTGAATACCAGGAATTATACCCTTCTTTTGTGAAGAGAAACGAACTCTATATTGTCTCTTCCTCTATCTCCCCGCATGAAATGGAGAGATCAAAAAATATAGACGAAGTTTGTGAATTTATAATCAAGCCCTTAGTGAAAGAAAAGTTTCTGGAAATTCTAGAAAATTTATAGTTTTAGAGGATGTTTCAATCCCAATCTGTCAACCTTGATATTCTAAAGAAAAGAGCGTTTAACCTAAGATGGGCTACTGTGCCTGAGGGAGTTATTCCGCTGACTGCTGCTGATCCGGACTTTCCGAGTGCGCCCGAAATTGCAGAATCAATTATCCGGTTTACAAAGGATAGATATCTTTCTTATGGCCCTGCCTCAGGATTGCCTGAGTTTAACGAAAGTTTAGCTAATTACTATGTTGTTAAACGGAACATTCCGGCGAATCCCGGATTTATATTTCCAGTTGACAGTGCCGCTTTCGGGATTTATTTAACCTGTAAAGCATTTCTTTCAGCAGGGGAGGAAGCTATTATCTTTGACCCCGTAGATTTTCTTTTCAGATACTCAACCGAAGCTGTTGGCGGCGTTGCTGTCCCATTTGCTATCCCTCCGGGATCTGATACGGTTGATTTTGGTAAACTCGAACAGCTGATTACGCCTAAAACCCGTATGATCTGTCTTTGCAACCCATTAAACCCGACGGGAAAGGTCTTTAAAAAAGATGAATTGCTCCAGCTGGGGGAGATAGCGTGTAAACACGGGCTGATTATTTTATCAGACGAAATATGGAGTGATATTGTTTATACCCCAAACTTATATACAAGTATAGCTTCCCTCAATGAAGAGATCAGGAATCAGACTATAACGGTCACAGGTTTTAGTAAATCCTACGGGCTTGCAGGCCTGCGGATCGGAGCAGTTATGGCATCCAACCAGGCACATTATGATCGTTTGTTTGAAGTTTCACTTCACGGGTCTACTATCCATGGCGCAAACATACTTTCGCAGGTGGCAGCGACCACAGCATTGAACGACTGCGGATACTGGTTAGATGATTTCCTGGTACACCTTCAGAAAATGAGAGATCTGACCGTTAGAGAACTCAATGCTACACAAGGATTTAAATGTATTTCTCCAGAAGGATGTTATGTCGCATTCACCAATATTACAGGGACTGGAAAAAGCAGTAAAGAAATCCATCAGCTTTTACTCGACCGGGCAAAAGTTGCTGTAGTTCCCGGTGCTAAAGAATGGTTTGGAGAAGGTGCAGAAGGATTTATCAGAATGAGTTTTGCGACTTCAGAAGATATTCTCAATGAAGCATTACACAACATAAAAACCACCGTTAATAATTTATGAAAGTAGTTATTTTAGGCGGTGGGATTGCTGGGTTATGCATGGGTATTTATTTGCATCAGCATGATATTGAAGTGATTGTAAACGAAAGGCAGATCTTTTCTGCTGTAGGCGGGCATGCCTTTTTGATGCATCATGACGGCATTACAGTGCTGAATGAGCTTGCCATTGAAAGTAAAACCCCGCTTCCGGGTAAACCTGTCCATACTTTTATACTCAGGGATGCTGAAGGACTGATCCAGAATGAAAAAACGCTGGAAGACTGGCAATGCTTTAAACGTACAGACTTGCTGGCCTGTTTAAATCAATTTCTGCCTGTATCCAGGTTAAAGAACAATCGTGTATTTTCTCATTTCGTCTATGAAGCAGATCAAATTGTAGCTGCTGCATTTTCCAATGGAGAAGTGGAATACGGAGATGTCTTTATTGGGGCAGATGGAGCGAATTCGATCGTGCGGCAGCAATTATTCGGCGAAGTGAAATTTGAACCGGGGAAAGTAAAAGAGGTCGTTGGAATTATACAGCACGCCGGACTTGCTGAATCATTACAAGGAAGATTTACTAAATTTCAGCAAAAAGATCAGGGATTATCCTTTGGCCTTATCCCGACTTCGGCAACAGAGCTGGTGTGGTTTATGCAATATGACCCATTGTTAGCTGATATCCCCGAAGCAATTAATATACGTAATTCAGAACAATATCATGAACAATTGCGTCAACTCTGTTTCAACCTGTTGAAAGACTTTCCTGCCGAAGTACAGGAGGTTTTGGGAGCCAATGACTTTCGGACCAGCTATATCTGGAATACCAGGGATTTTGACCTGTTACCAGGTTTTCATTATCAGAATGTAGTCCTGATTGGTGACGCAGCTCATGTGGCACTTCCATTTACCAGTGCTGGTACTACAAATGCAATGCTGGATGCGAAAACATTGTCTCATTGTTTACTAAATTATCCTGACTTACCTGGTTCATTTTCAGCTTATTATCAATTAAGAGCTGAGAGTATCAAAGCGCATGTAAACCTCGGCAGAGCCCTGAGAGATTCCTTCCTGGATCCGACTTCAATAGGTGTTATTCCACTCATTAGCAACGTATTAAAGTAGTATATATTTCATTCAGATCCCCTCCCTGGTGAATGAACAGAATGAATACTTAAGCGCTTAAAGTATTTATTAACTTTATTTCATATCGTTTCAAGTTATTTACTGAATGAGGCTAAGGAGGGGAAATTATGATCAAAGTCGGAATTATTGATATCAATCAACAGAGCAGAAATATGATGCGCGTGATGCTAAATCATCAGCATCAGCATAATTTAAAGGTAACCCTCGACATAGGATCCATGGGGGAATGTAAAAAAGTACAACCCTCTCAGGAGCCAAATGTGACCCTGCTTGACATCGAAGTCAACGGAATTGATGTCATTCCTGATATCTACCGGAAATTTCCAAATACAAACGTAGTTGTTTACAGTAATATTCAAGACCATAACACGGTGCTGGCTTGCGTAAAGGCCGGGGCCATGGGGTATCTGACTAAAGACACCTGTGTAGACGATGTGATTTCTACTATTGTAACTACTTATCGCGGAGGCTCTGTTTTCAGCCCTTCTATCTCGCGGAATGTAATTCAGCAAGTACAGTATACCATAGACTATCAATCCAAATTAAGCTATAGAGAACGCCAGATCGTAGAAGGCCTTCAAAATGGACTGAGTTATAAATTGATAGGTTATAAATATGGAATCTCCTTAGATACTGTACGTCAGTATATCAAAAGAACCTATAAAAAACTGAATATTAACAGTAAAGGTGAGCTGCTTGCTCAATTCAAATAAAAAATCAATTGGCTATTCCTTGTCCTGCAAGGGAGCTATGCTTTTTATCATGAACTATGATGCATAAAACCGGCTATTTGAAGATATTTTATTTGATTCTTTGCTGTGTGGCCGGATTTAATGTATCAGCTCAGGTAAAATATGGCTTCACACGGGATACCCTGGAAATAAAAGGGGGTGAAACCTTCTCTAACCTGTTAAAGATCACAAATTTTGAAAAAGAAACTGTAACCCTGCTGCAAGACCGGAAAGAAAAACCGCTGACCAGAGGCTTAATCTCATTACCAGACAGCCTGGTGCTGAAAGCAGGGGAGAGCAAAGTTTTTCCGTTAAAATATATCGCTGACCGGCAAACTATTAATAACAACAGTCAGATCTTTACGGTTCACCTGACTGCCTCAAATCCACGTATTCAGGTACAAAAATCGGCGGCATTCCAGACTCAGCTCACTGACGTCGGTGGCCTGACTATCGGTACAGAAGAAGATGAAGTTTATTTAGGCCAGCTCAGTAACCAGGCACAGGTTGTCGTGCGCTGCGCAAATAACGGCTTTGTACCCATTACCTTCAGACTGCTCCTTTCAGGTATTCCTGACGGACTGGAATTTATCGGACAAACCATGAACCTGACGCTGCAACCCGGAACCCAGCAATTACTTCCTTTTTTGGCCAGGAACAAAATAAATAACCGTATACCCGCAGATTTTACTGTGACTATTCAGGCGGTAGATGCCGGTAATCATCCACTGGCAGTTAAAATGATCCGGATTGTAAACGTGACCAATGCGAGAAGAATGAGTATGGGCAGCGATCAATATGCAGGTAGTCTGTCTAATACTATTGCACTGCGTTATGCCAGTTTGAGCAGCAATTCATCTTTTTATCAATTACAAGCGAATGGGAAAGTGAAAACCGGAGATAATGCATCACTCGAGTACCGGTTAAATGCTGACCAGTATCATCAGCAAGATGTAAACGGAATTAATATTTATAATACTTATGTAGATTACCAGGCTAAAAGCTGGGGGGTTAAAGTGGGTAATATTTATGAGAACATAGATTTTTCTTTGGGTGGCAGGGGGATAAAAGGGAGTCTGAAAATGAAAGATAACGGCGTATTGTCTGTCTATGGCATCCAGAATAATTTCCTGTTGTATGATCAGATCAATACGACAATCTCCGGCGCAAAAATTCTGGCCGTTGATTATAACCTGGCTACTCCCGATACCAGAGGAGACCGGCGGCTCACTTATATACATAGCCGCGATTCTTTTACTGGTATTGATGCCAATCAGTTGAGTATGAAAGCTGGCGTGAATATCGGCAAAGGGCAGCTTTTAGACTTTGAAGCAGGCTATTCATTAGAAGGGCAAAACAAGATGAACTCTTCAGCCAGGCAAGGCGCTTCTGCGGGGATGAATTATGCCTTGAACACTACTACTTATCAATTTGCCGGAAGCGGCTATTACAGCACGCCGTATTTTACAGGATTGAGACGTGGCCTGTTACTGACAGACCTCCGTCTGACCCGAAAATTTGAAAACGACAATAGTTTTGCCGCTCATTTTAGTATGCAGGTAAATAGTCCAAAGTATCAATATGAGCTGAATAATATCTTTAATACCGGGATTAATAAAAATGCGATATACATTTATGAATTGGGATTTAATACCAGGGCAGGAAATGTTTTTATCGGCTTCGGGCCTTATTTTATGGATCAGCACTTGATTACCTCTGCGGTGACAGATCAGTTTGGTGCTAACGCAGACTGGAGATCCTCATCGATGCGTTTTAGCGCGAATTTAGCTTACAGTGGGCGCATACATAGTTTCTCCATGACCGCTGACTACGGTTACACCTATGTGAATACCTCAGAAAGACCAACGGCCCCCTTTCATTCTGTTAAAATCAATACCAGTTATAACCTGCCAATTCTTGGATTCAGCAGTTATATTCAATTAAATCCGTACTATATTTCAGATATTCTGTCTTCGAACGGTACTAATCAATACCGGCTATATTCTTTTGGCCCAAACATACACTTTGAAGCCTTACAAAATAACCTGAATTTCCGTTTGGGCGGAATGTATAACTATTATGGCTTCACGCACAGTAATAATTACTCCGTGAACAGCAATATAAGATACCTGCTGAAAGGAAACTGGGCACTCACCAGTGACCTTCAATATACGATAACCAGGCAAAAGCAGCCCATTCCAGTTTATAACCCGGTTCCGAATACCGTCAATAGCATTGATAATTTATATTTCGAAAACAGACAATTGAGATTCGGTGTAGAGAAACAATTTGGTGCAAAGGGCGGATCAGGTACAAAAAGACTACTGCTCACTTACTATGAAGATCACAACAGTAACGGGCAGCGTGACCCCGGAGAAGCACCGGTTGCTGGTGTATTAGTAAAAATCAATGGAGAAGCTGCCCTGACCAACAGTAAAGGTATCGTAGAATTTAAGGATATGAAAAAAGAAGCCTATACCGTTACGGTGACCAATACCAGGGGGTGGAGTTTGCAAGATCCTACAGTTGTATTTTTGGATAAAAGTAAGAAGCTGGAAATTCCTTTAGTAAAAACACAAGCCCTGAATGGCTGTCTGAAGCTGAAAGCAGAAAAATACGGTGATGGGGCACCAGTACTTGCAGGCATCAGGATTAATGCAGCAGATCCAAATGGCCGCATTCACCAGACCTTAACAGACGATCAGGGGAATTTCTGTTTCTATCTGCCAAGAAATAAATATACCGTTTATATTGAGACTGCGGGGATGCCATTTTCCATTGAAAATGAAAAAGAAGAAGTCTCCCTTCAGGGAATTCCGGTTGGTATGCTGACTTTCCTGTACCATGACCAGCGCCGGAAAGTTACCGTAAGCAGATTTTAATTAAGGTGCTACAATGGTATAAGTAATGGTTGTATTATAACTTCCTGCGGTTTTATTCAGCAGATTAGAGGTCTGAGCAGAAGGGATGCGATACTGTAAATTAAGCAGGCGGTCGATTGTAGGATTGGCAGAAGTAATGATTGTCTGCGGACTGGCAGAGAGTACAATTGGCGTGATCCCGGTCTGGCCCGTCATTCCTTCAAGAGTAATTACTCCAACAGGTATTTGTACGCCCCCGGAAGAGCTTAAAACACTGCTGCTTGCTTTTACAGTTACGTTATAAGGAACGGTACTGCTTACTTTAACATGGTTCGGCCTGGTAGTGGTTACTCCCTGCTGATAATTTGCAGTTGTATTGACTGTTAGCGTTACACTGGGATCCTGAACAATCAACTCCATCAGGTTACTGACATTCACCTGAACAGAACTGTTCATCGTTTGTGAAGCTAAGGTTGCAGGGAAGGAGGACGCTGTTTTAGCGAGCGTATAAACTACCGGTACCGTATAAGTTCCTGCCTGTACAAAATTACTTTTAAGATTGGCTCCGCTGATACTTAAGGTAGAAGACAGTACGCTTTTATTGGTTACAACGACAGGAATTCCGGTAGCCACGGTCAATAGCTGATCACTCGCAGAAAGGTTAATTGCTGAACCCGCATAGGTTCCTGACAGCGCTGCGCCCATTAAATTTACACTATTTGCTGCCGGCAATTGATTATAAGGCTGGGTAGTAGTGAAAGTGAAATTGGCGCTGCTTGCTCTTAGGCTGAATAAAGTTGGTACAGTCGTAAAATAATCATTTCCAGATACTGCGCTGACTCCTGCTACGCTTCTGAAAATGGCAAACGAATTGACGTTCAATGTCGTTGTAGCCGGAACCAATGTATTTAAAGTAATATAAGCAGGAACATTAAGTGTCAGAGTTGGTGTTGGCGGGGTAATACTGCCGGTAAAGGTTAATGTTGTTGCATAACTTCCAGCTGCCCAGGCTACATTCAAAGGAGAAACCGTATAATCGACAAGCATAGTGCCACTTAATAAACCAACTGCTACGAAATAAATATTTTGAGATACACTGGACAGTACAATCGGATTTGCACCTGAAAGAATATTTACACCTCCAATTGAAGTTACCTTCATGTTGATCAGGTTGGGGGCAAGCGGAATGGCAGGTAAAGTACTGGGTGTTGATGTTAAAGTTGTACCGGCTGCATTCACATTGATTGCAGTTAACAGACTTAAAAAAGGAGATGCGCCACTATTTAAATTGACTACATAGCTTGTTTGTCCTGAAATATTTGCTTCAGGCAGATTGATGACCAATTGCGCATTGACATTCCCGACTGTAAAACAGCAAAAAATAACACTAAGGGCGGTATATAATCTCTTTTTCAGCAACTTTCAAATCATAAGAAGAACCAGCATCCAGTAAAGCAACAGCCAGGAATTTTCCCTTTAAATCTGTTGGTAAATCAACCATGACCCATTGTGTGGCATCAGGCAGCATAGCCAGTACTTCAGGCTTAATTTTTATTTCTTCGCCCGTCTCTTTATTGGTTAATTCGAAACGGATAAATGCATCTTTATTCAGGTTTCCCTTGTTATGTATCTTTAAAGCGAGTCTGCGGCTTTTGGCCCTTCCATTGTCATAGACCCCACGGTCATCAAAAGACAGAAATTCAAGCTCTCCCGGATTTAGTCCGCGCGGCACATAATAAACCTGTATCCCGACCTCCATTAATACGTTAATACCAACCTTGGCCACACTTTTTTGCTGTGCCCCCTGTTCTTTCACCTGCGTAAAAAAAAGCATGCTCGTAGTAAGCTTATCTGCATTCGCAGGAATAGTCATTGATACATTGACCTGTTTATTTTCTCCAGGCTGTACAGCAACATTATTTGACGAAAGCGTCAGCCAGCTGGCATTAGATAAGGGCAGCGTATTGCTATCATAATAGACTTTAGTGCCCAGTGAATCTCTGTTCCAATCCTGTATTCTGGTTACAAAAGATAACACACCTGCCGAAGTATTCCCAAAGGTGACTGTCTGGCTAACCGTCTCTCCTGGATTTCCTGTCAGGAAGATCCTGGCAGGTGAAATTGAAAAGCCCTGCCCTTTCGCCGGGTCTGGCAGCGTCATGGCAAGGCATAGGATGAATAAACCAGTAAGTATCCTCATCAAGCCGATTAAGGTTGTGTAACTGTGTAAACAACATTAGTAGCATATGTCCCTGCTACCTTGCCAATTAAGCCAGCAGCAGTAGGGATTGTATAATTTACGTTATAGGCAGCTGCAAGCGTTGGTGATGCTGTGGTAACCAACGGTTGATTGGTCGTTGTTAAAGCCGGCGTAGCATAAGTAGCTCCTGTAGTTGGTGTACTTGGATCGATACTCACTTGTACCACACTTAAAGATACCGGGGTTGCATTACCAGCGATTACATTAAATTCTGTCGCAGCTTTTACTGCAACACTGTAAGGCTTGTTACTGATCACAGTAAAATGGTTTGTTTTCGCAACCGTTTTACTGCCTGCATAATCCGCTGCTGTTGCATAAGTAAAAACTACATCGGGAGTTGGGCCCAGTGTAATAGAGAAGGCATCCGAGAGAACAATGCTTAGCGGTACGTTGCCGCTTACAGCCTGAGCGTTGGCTTTCAGGTTGAAAATGGTACCAAGCGCTGATAATACGACGATAACGAGTAAGCTCTTTTTCATGGTATACGTTTTAAGGTTGTGTAACTGTGTAAACAACATTAGTTGCATAGGTTCCTGCGACCTTACCCAGCAGGCCGGCAGCAGTAGGAATCGAATAATTTACATTATAAGCAGTTGCAAGTGTTGCTGAGGCTGCGGTAACCAGTGCCTGGTTAGTCGTTGTTAAAGCAGGTGTAGCATAAGTAGCTCCTGTAGTTGGTGTACTCGGATCTATGCTCACTTGTACCACACTTAAAGATACCGGCGTTGCATTACCCGCAATTACATTAAATTCTGTTGCAGCTTTTACTGCGACGCTGTATGGCTTGTTACTCACCACAGTAAAATGGTTTGTTTTTAAGACTGTTTTACTACCTGCATAATCCGCAGCTGTTGCATAAGTAAAAACTACATTGGGAGTCGGGCCGAGCGTAATAGAGAATGCATCTGAGAGTACAATGCTTAGGGGCACGTTACCACTTACAGCCTGCGCATTGGCTTTAAGGTTAAAAATGGTGCTGACGGCTAATAATATAGCGGCAATAAGTAAGGTCTTTTTCATGTTCTGTGGGATACGTTAACTACAAAACTAGAAGTAAAGTCCTACTAAAACGCTAAAATAAAGACACATATTGATGTCACATAATTCTATATTATTTGAACGTTACAGTGAATGTACAGCCCTGATCAAGCTCACTTTCTACCGTAATTTTACCTCCCATAGAGGTAATCTGGGTTTTGGTAATAAACAGGCCGACGCCACTTCCGTTCACATGGCTGTGAAAACGTTGATTCAGACCAAAAACCTTGTCTTTATGTTGGAGAAGATCGATTCCGATGCCATTATCAGAGAAGATCATGATAATATTCCCCTCTTCATTAAGCTTGGTTGTGATGTCAATTCTGAGCGGCCTGCTTGCAGAATAATACTTCATTGAATTTGACATTAAATTCATCAGAACGCTTTCCAGGTAACTTTTGGGGAAAGGGACCATTTCACATTGGAAATCAGTGTGTATATAAATTCCCAGTTTGTGGATTTGTTTATTAAAATAATTGCATACTTTTTTAAAAACGGCAGAGATATTTACACTTTCTATATTCAGCCTTTTATCACTTTTGATACTCAGCATCTGTGTCAGATCATAGATAGTTTCATTCAGCTTAAAAGCAGAATCCCTGAACATATCTACAATTGTTTTATTATATTCATCCAGTACATCATAATCCAGGATGTCAATTAAACCAATTAAATTCGATAAAGGCGCGCGTAGATTATGAGAAGTGATATAAGCGAATTGATTCAGGTCCTGATTACGTGAAGTTAAATCCTCTATCAGCTGATCCCTTTCCTCCTCGATCTTATTTCTGGTGATGTATTCACGAAAATTAGTCGCCAACGCACTAATGTCAGAGTTTTTAATCATATTATCTTTTAGTTGATTTGACATGAGTATAAATTCATCGGAGATTACTGACATCAGGCAAACACCTTGCCATATTGTAAGGAAAAAACTTATCCGGATGCCCATTATTATTCTCTATGGGAATAATAAATTCTGATTGTTATGATAAAATGATTTTTCGCTGTTTATTTCGTATTGTGCTGGAAATTAATATTATGTCTATATGTGTAATGCCTTTTTTTGCCTGCCAAACTCAAAAATAATGGAGTAATACCAGCTAAATTGTATTATTTAAAAGCTGCTGTGCAAGTACCGCATCCAGTGCCGATCCGGCCGCCAGACTTAAGATATATTCATCTCTTGAACCGTCTCCTAAATACTGCGTGTTAGTGTTGCCCTGAAGATCAGTAACGCTATTTAAAGGATTATATGGAGTAATTTTAATATCGCTTTCTGCAAAGCCACTTTTGATCAATAATTTAAAAGCATTTTCTGCTTCACTTTCTTCCTGGTATACCCTGGTAATTACTTGAAAGGGGATGTGTTCGGCATAACTGCCATGTGCTTCTTTTGCAGCTGTGCTGGCCTGGTCAGTATCTTTATGACCATATATTTCAGAATCTGCTGATATGATCACATTTCCCTGAATATAATCCGGTAAAACTGAAATTTGCTGTGCGGTAATATTCGGGAGCATAACTTCCTGGGCATGGTTATGCAATTCTGCTGCACCGATAGGAATCAGCACTTCCCGCTCTTCTATATGCCATATGTTTCCGGAGAGGTTAAGAATCAGGTAACGTACTTTGTGCTGTTCATCAATAAGCAGATCCCTGATAGTTCCTATGAATTGTCTGGCAGAATTTACAACTGTCCAGGTAGTCAGATCAGGCTGCCCCGCTCTGATTGAAAAAGTGCTGTGGTTTAATTCTGTTAAATTTTTAAGCTGGTGCTCATTTTCTTTTCGTTCCATAGCCAGGTGTTTACAACTGTCAATAACTTAGTTTGGCGTTAAGATATACTTTTTAATATTTATGTACTACATATATATCTGTAATACAGTGATATCGTTGCTGCTGTGTTGTTGTTTATAACAATTGAAAGCAGCAGGATTTCGGATAGATATTCACATTTTTTGGAGTTATTCACACGCAAATGTGGATAACTCCAATTGATTAAGCATAAAAAAACCTACCCTTTTTAAAGGCAGGTCTCTGTTTTTCATGATGTGTGTTAATTATTTAACCACGCCATCTTTGCCAATTTTCAGAGAAGCAGTTTCTTCCCCTTTTTTAGCATCAACCTGGTAGTATTCGGCTTTGCTTGCATCAGTTATCTTGAACGCTGCAATCGGAGCCCAGTCTTTATATTTGTCTGATGCCAGTGTTGCTTTTACAGCATCAGGTAATTCTTCAATTTTAACCGGAGTTTTAGTTGTGCTGTCTTGTTGAGCTACAATACTAACTGGTGTTTTGATATCGTTTGCTTTAACGGTTGAGACACTTGCAAATGCCAAGATGGCTGCACCTAAGATTAAATTTTTCATATGTTATATTTTTAAATATGTTTTTTTTATACGACGATTCGTATTCAGGTAGGTTACATAATAATGCCAATTCTGTTTTTGAAACTTAATTATCTGTTAGTGAGCATATTAAAAATTATTGTGTCAGTTGTTTAGTGTAGAGAAACTCCACAAATTGCCGACAGGATAATCAATCGTTATAGACTTATTTTAATAAAACGAATTAATATAACCCTGATCCTGCATTAAGTCCGGGGAAATCAGAAAGCATTAAAGGCGGACTTTTGTCCCAAAAGAATGGCAGTATATTTTATTTTACTATAAATAAATCATTAATTGACTAGATTTACACCTTTATACTAGAATAATATGTGTGGAATAGTAGGATATATAGGTTATAGAGAAGCTTGGCCAATTGTGCTGAAAGGCTTGAAAAGATTAGAATACCGTGGATATGACAGTGCAGGTATTGCATTGATTAATCAAAGCGGATTAAAATTATACAAAAAAGCGGGAAAAGTTCAGGAGCTTGAAAATTTCAGTGAGGGAAAAGACAAATCGGGAACGATTGGAATGGGGCATACACGTTGGGCAACCCACGGTGAACCATCAGACAGAAATTCACACCCACATACTTCAAATGATGGTAAATTAACTATTATCCACAATGGGATTATTGAGAATTATGCGACCCTGAAAGAAGAGTTATTATCAAGAGGTCACGTTTTCAACAGTGATACAGATACAGAGGTATTGATCCATTTAGTAGAGGAGATCTATAAAAAGGAAAATACAGATCTATTGGAAGCAGTACGTTTAGCTTTACACCAGGTTAGCGGTGCTTATGCGATCGTAATCATGGACAATGATCACCCTGATCAGTTGATTGCAGCCAGAAAAGGTAGCCCAATGGTTATTGGTGTAGGCACAGGAGAGTACTTTATTGCTTCGGATGCAACACCAATTATTGAGTACACTAAAAATGTTATTTATCTGAATGATAATGAAATTGCGTTTTTAAAACGCGATGAGTTATTAATCAAAAGATTAGATAACGTTGTACAAACTCCATATATCCAGGAACTGGAGCTTAAACTGGAAATGCTTGAAAAAGGTGGTTATGAGCATTTCATGTTAAAGGAGATCTTTGAGCAATCAAGATCAATCAGAGACTGTATGAGAGGCCGTATTTATCCGAATGAAGGCCGTGTACAATTAGGCGGGATTAAAGAATATGCGGACAAGCTGAAAAACATTGACCGTATTATTATTGTCGCTTGCGGAACTTCATGGCATGCCGGATTAGTAGGTGAATATTTAATTGAAGAATATGCACGGATACCTGTAGAAGTAGAATATGCTTCGGAATTCCGTTACAGAAATCCAATTATTACAGAAAAAGATGTGGTGATTGCGATCTCTCAATCCGGAGAAACAGCAGATACCATGGCGGCTATTGAGATGGCCAAAGAAAAAGGAGCAACTATTTTCGGCGTTTGTAATGTAGTAGGTTCATCTATTCCACGTTTAACCCATGCAGGTGTTTATACTCATGCAGGCCCTGAAATTGGTGTGGCTTCAACTAAAGCATTTACAGCACAAGTAACTGTGTTAACACTGATGGCTTTTTATATGGCACAGCAGAAAGGTACTTTAACGCAAGCCAAATTGGTGGAGCTGTTAACTGAACTGGACTGTATCCCTGAAAAGATCACTAAAGCTTTAGAATCTAACGACCTGATTAAAGAGATTGCCCATAAATTTAAAGATTCCAGAAACTGTCTGTTCCTGGGCAGAGGAAGTGGTTTCCCTGTAGCTTTAGAAGGTGCACTGAAATTGAAAGAGATCTCTTACATTCACGCAGAAGGTTATCCAGCGGCAGAAATGAAGCATGGTCCTATCGCGCTGATTGATGAAGAAATGCCAGTAGTGGTTATCGCTACTAAAAACTCTTCTTATGAAAAGGTAATCAGCAATATTCAGGAAGTAAAAGCAAGAAAAGGAATTGTATTGGCTATCGTTACCGAAGGTGATACTGAAGTTCGCAAAATGGCTGATTACTGTATAGAAATCCCTGATGCAAGTGAAGCATTCCTGCCATTACTGGCTACTATACCATTGCAGTTACTTTCTTATCATATCGCTTTGTTAAGAGGTTGTAATGTAGATCAGCCAAGAAATCTGGCGAAATCTGTGACTGTAGAGTAACTCGCAGTATTAACATATAAAAAAAACTACTCCGTTTAATAATGGAGTAGCTTTTTTTTATGACATTATCTGACTGGGTTAAGAAGCGATAGTCGCAGTAGTTCTGCCCACTGCAATCTTTTTCACGGTGGCTATAATACCAGCTTTATCATAACCGCAGATCGCCCATAATTCATGCTGTTCTCCGTGGTCAACAACCTCATCAGGAATACCTAAGCGGATTACATTGGCCTGGTAACTATGATCGGCCATGAATTCAAGCACTGCTGATCCCATTCCGCCTTGCAGACAGCCATCCTCTACAGTAATTATCTTTTTATAACGTTTAAAAACATCATGCAGTAAAGCCTCATCTATAGGCTTAACAAAACGCATATCATAATGTGCAGGATGAATACCTTCTGTGTTTAATTCTTTACAAGCCTCAACAGCGAAGTTACCAACGTTTCCAATGGTCAGGATAGCCACTTCTTCCCCGTCACAAATTTTTCTGCCTTTTCCAACCTCAATAGCTTTAAAAGGACGTTTCCAATCTGTCATCACTCCGTTTCCTCTTGGATAACGAATAGAAAAAGGCCCCATGTTTTCCAGTTGTGCAGTATACATCAGGTTTCTGAGTTCTTCTTCGTTCATCGGCGCAGCAACAGTCATGTTAGGAATACAACGCATGTAAGCCAGATCATAAGCACCGTGATGCGTTGCACCGTCACTACCGGCAAAACCTGCGCGATCCAGACAGAAAACAACATTTAAGTTCTGTATAGCTACATCGTGGATCACCTGATCGTAAGCGCGCTGCATAAAACTTGAATAAATATTACAGAAAGGCAGCATGCCCTGCGTGGCTAGTCCGGCAGAGAAAGTAACGGCATGCTGTTCAGCAATACCTACGTCAAATGCGCGTTCAGGCATCGCTTTCATCATGATATTCATCGATGATCCTGAAGGCATAGCAGGGGTTATCCCCACAATATTTTTATTGGCCTCAGCCAGTTCAACCAGTGTATGTCCGAAAACATCCTGATATTTTGGTGGCTGTGGTTTATCAGTTACAGATTTTTTAATTTCACCGGTAATCTTATCAAAAAGTCCCGGAGCGTGCCATTTGGTCTGATCCTTCTCTGCTAATGCAAAGCCTTTTCCTTTAACTGTTACACAGTGTAATAGCTTAGGGCCGGGAATATCTTTAAGATCTTTCAGTACAGCCGCTAATTTTTTTACGTCATGACCATCAACCGGGCCAAAATACCTGAAATTTAAAGACTCGAAAAGGTTGCTTTGGTTCAGTAACGTGCCTTTGATACTTTTTTCTATCTTTTTGACGAATTTATGTGCATTAGGGCCAAGCTCAGAAAGCTTAATCAGTACACTTGAAATATCATCTCTGAACCGGTTATAAGATTTAGAAGTAGTAATATTTGTTAAATATTCTTTCAGTGCACCAACATTCGGATCAATAGACATACAGTTATCATTCAGAATAACCAGCAGGTTTGAATTTTCAATTCCGGCGTGGTTAAGTCCTTCAAAAGCAAGTCCGGCAGTCATCGCACCATCACCAATTACAGCAACATGCTGACGATCTTTCTCGCCTTTTAACTGGGAAGCAACAGCCATACCCAATGCCGCAGAAATTGAGGTAGAAGAGTGACCTACACCCATGGTATCATACTCACTTTCACTGATATTCGGGAAACCACTGATGCCATTCAGCAAACGGTTGGTATGAAAAACAGATTTTCTTCCGGTCAGGATTTTATGACCGTATGCCTGGTGGCCTACATCCCACACTAATTTATCGTAAGGAGTGTTCAGCACGTAATGTAAAGCTACAGTAAGCTCTACAACACCAAGGCTGGAAGAAAAATGACCGCCATTTACACTGACAGTATCAATAATATACTGACGTAATTCCTGGCTGATTTGTTCCAGGTCATCTTCTGTATACTGCTTTAAATCAGCAGGATAATTTATGTTAGGTAGTAATGGAGTGTTGAAGTTTTCCATGCAGGGTTTAATAGACAACAATATACAAAGTACGGGATTTTAGTTAAGATAACCGCAAAATAATAGTCATTTCAAAAACAAAACAAATACGTGTTCAGGCTTACAACAGTTGAAAAAACAAATATGTTCTGGTAAGGTGCTTAAAATCGTTTGCATGAAGTTGTATGCGTATGCTTTAGCAAGGTTAAAAAACAATTGGATTCTGACGAAAATGATTATTTTTACGGAAATATACTTTGATAAATGGAACGAGATACTTTAATTTTTGATTTGATTGACAGGGAATTAGACCGTCAGGAAAACGGCCTTGAGCTGATTGCTTCAGAGAATTTTGTAAGCAAACAGGTAATGGAAGCTGCGGGTTCAGTATTAACTAACAAATATGCTGAAGGCTTACCGGGCAAACGTTATTATGGCGGATGTCAGGTAGTTGATGAGGTAGAGAATATTGCCATTGAACGTGCGAAAAAACTATTTGGTGCGGAATGGGTAAATGTTCAGCCACATTCTGGCGCGCAGGCTAATGCAGCTGTGATGCTGGCTGTAATACAGCCAGGAGACAAAATCCTTGGATTTGATCTGTCTCATGGAGGACACTTAACTCATGGTTCTCCGGTAAATTTTTCGGGTAAATTGTACAAGCCTTTTTTCTACGGTGTTAAAAAAGAAGATGGACTGATTGATTATGCAAAACTGGAAGAAGTAGCTTTAGCTGAACGTCCAAAATTGATTATCTGTGGTGCATCTGCCTATTCAAGAGAATGGGATTATGCTTTTATCCGTAGCGTAGCTGATAAAATCGGTGCGTTGGTACTTGCTGATATTTCACACCCTGCGGGTCTGATTGCAAGAGGATTATTGGCAAACCCACTTCCTCATTGCCATATCGTGACTACCACTACACACAAAACATTACGCGGGCCACGTGGCGGACTGATTATGATGGGCAAAGATTTTGAAAACCCGTTTGGTATCAAAACACCTAAAGGAGAAACCAGAATGATGTCGTCTGTATTAGATATGGCAGTTTTTCCGGGTACTCAGGGCGGCCCGTTAGAACATATTATTGCAGCAAAAGCGATTGCATTTGGTGAAGCATTAAGTGATGAATACCTGGTTTATATCAAACAAGTACAAGCAAATGCACAGGCAATGGCTAAAGCTTTTATGAGCAGAGGTTATGGTATTATTTCAGGCGGTACAGACAATCACTTAATGCTGATTGACTTACGCAATAAAAATATAACTGGAAAAGTTGCAGAAAATGCGCTTGAAAAAGCAGATATTACCGTGAACAAGAATATGGTGCCGTTTGACGATAAATCTCCTTTTGTGACTTCAGGTATCCGTGTCGGAACTGCTGCAATTACAAGCAGAGGATTCAAAGAACAGGACATGGAGAAAATTGTTGATTTAATAGATCAGGTTTTAGCTAATCCAGAGGATGATGCCCATTTGAGTGAAGTGAGAAAACAAGTGACTGCTTTAGTTGCTGGTTTTCCATTATACAAGTAAAAAATACGGGTTAATCAATTATGCCAATAAATACAGGAGTATGGTCACCTAGTGAAAAAGAAAGATTATGTGCGTTATATGCATATCATATCCTTGATACCCCTGTTGAAGAAAGCTTTGATAACCTTGCGAAGCTCGCGACGCAAATCTTTAATATACCCATTGCCCTGATTTCTCTTTTAGATAAAGAAAGGCAATGGGTTAAATCTTCCGTTGGCGTTGAGCTAAAGGAATTTCCGCGCAAATACTCTTTTTGTGAATATACCATCCAGGGAAATACAGTATTCGAAATCTGCGATACTCTGAAAGACAGTCGGTTTACCGATTATCCGGTAGTTACTTCCGAGCCCTATATCAGATATTATGCCGGCGCCCCATTAATTGATGATCAGGGTTTTGTATTGGGTACACTTTGTATATTTGATTTGATACCCCGTCAGTTGACGGACAGTCAGAAAGATATTCTGAAAGGAATTGCGCAGGAAGTCGTTGTGCATCTTGTGCTAAGGAAAAAAGATGAACAGATTCGTTCCAGTGTAACCCGCTGCCAGGAACTTTTGGATATTACAGGAGTTTCTCCCGAAATCCATTGCATTCTTGATTTTAGAGGCAAGGTTTTATTCGTTAATGAAGCAGTGACCCGTTTATTGGGTTATACGGTGCCCGAAGCTATGGAACTCGGCCTTTTAGATGTCTGTTATCCGGAAGATATTCCCCGGGTGATGAAAAGCATCGCAGAAGGACTGGGGAATCATTATAAAGAACTTCATATTGACTTCAGGGTTGTTGGCCGGGACCGTATTATCCGCTGGATCAGCTGGTCGCTGGTTTCCAAAAACAGGCGGTGGTATACTTATGGACGAGATATTACGGATAATAAAAAGGTAGAGAGTGACCTGATGAAGCTGTCATTTGTGGCCAGTAAAGTAAATAATGCGGTCGTCATTAATGATGCAGATAACCATGTAACCTGGGTAAATGCTGCCTTTGAGAAGATCACAGGGTTTAGCCTGGAAGATGTTAAAGGAAAACGGCTCGGAGATCTGATCGTTGGCCCGAATACAGATCTGGAGCTGATTGATGAGGTTAGAAAACTAACTAAACAAAGGCAGTCTTTTACAATTGATATGCTGGCTTATCGAAAAGATAAGAAAGAAATCTGGCTTTCTGTTTACAATACAGTGGTGTTGGATGACAGAGGGAATGTAGAAATCGAAGTAGAGATTATCATTGATATTACGGATAAGAAAAGAGCAGAAGAAGAGTTACAAGTGCTGTCTATGGTGGCCAGTAAAACAAATACAGGGGTGAATATCCAGGATAATGAAGGCATTACCACCTGGGTCAATCAATCTCTTGAAAAGTTGACCGGATATAAGAAAGAAGAACTCTATGGACATCATTTAGGGAATATTCTTTCACCTAATTTCTATGATCAGGAACTCATATCCAGCTCCCGCGATAAAAGCAAGAACAACCAGTCTTATACGATAGAAGTGCTGGCAGAGAAGAAAAACGGATCTACGGTCTGGCTGTCTGTCTCCAACACACCTATTATTAATAGTAAAGGAAAAGTAGAACGGCAGATTGATCTGATCTCTGACATTACACAGCGTAAGCAGATTGAGAAAGAAATGATCGAAGCAAAAGAACAGGCTTTAAAGCTTAGTGAAGCGAAAGAAATGTTTCTTTCGGTGATGAGCCATGAAATCCGCACGCCTTTGAATGCTGTGATCGGCATGACGCATTTGTTATTAGACAATGACCCTAAAATCTCGCAGATTGATGATTTAAATATTCTGAAGTTCTCAGGTGAAAACTTACTGCATATTATTAATGATATCCTGGATTTCACTAAAATGGAAACGGGTAAGATGGAACTGGAAGTTTTTCCATTCAATCTTAAAACGCTGGCAAATGATATTATCAATTCGCTGCAAGTTAATGTAAGAAAGAAGGGGAATCAGTTAAATCTTGTTTTTGATCCTTTAATTCCATCCTTGATTTCGGGGGATAAGAACAGGCTGTACCAGATTCTGATGAACTTTTTAGGGAATGCGATTAAGTTTACGGAGAATGGACAGGTGCAGTTGATTCTGACCCTCGCCGGACAGAACGAAAAAGAGTCGATTATCAGGTTTGAGATTACAGATAATGGGATAGGCATACCTAAGGACAAGCAAAGCTATATTTTCGAAACTTTTACGCAGGCCAAAACGGATATTTCCAGAAAATACGGAGGTACAGGATTGGGACTGGCAATTACGAAAAAGTTGTTGCAGATGTTCAATTCTGATATTATTGTGGATAGTACTGAAGGGGAGGGAACGACCTTTTCTTTTGAAATTGCATTTAGTAAAACGGCAGAAATATCTGTTTCGCCTGGTAATAGTACCGAAATGAGTGTTTTTATAGGCAAAAGGGTATTGGTCGTAGACGATAATGAAATTAATATCCTGATTGCTAAACGGATCTTGAGCAAATGGGGATTAGAGATTGAAGCTGCTGTGAATGGGTATGAGGCGATAGAAAAGGTGATGACGGAGAGTTTTGACCTGATCTTTATGGATATTAAAATGCCCGGGATAGATGGTTTCGAAACTACAGGGATTATCAGGGATATCAGCGGGGACTATTACAAGAAAGTGCCTATCATCGCGCTGACTGCTTCTACGCTTAAGAATGACCATTACAAATTTAATGAATGCGGTATGAATGGCCATGTGCTAAAACCGTTTAATCCTGAAGAGATTAAAAACCTGCTTTTCGGTTTCCTTTCACGCGAAAAGGAATAGAGGGCTTCTTTTTATTTCCCGGCTCAAAAAAAGAGCCGGAACTCCATTTCTGAAATTCCGACTCCTAAATTAACGCTCTCGTATATATAAACGGTTAAGTGCGGTTATTGTTTTTACTAAATTGTTTTTTTTATAAAAATAATTTGAAAAGATAAAGGGCCGATATTTCTATGAAGAAAATATCGACCCTTACCATCTAAATTAACGCTCTCAAATATATAAACGAGGATAAAATATAAATGTTATACTGGGCATGTATTTTTTTTATTCTGCATAGGCGAGGGTGGCTATGGATAGTTTATTTAACCCGTTATCCAGCAGAAGTTTGCCGCAGGCTTCAAATGTGGCTCCGGTAGTCAGGATGTCATCAACGAGCAGAATATGCAGATTTTTTAAATCTGGAAGCCGATTGATTTCAAATGCATCTTTTATGTTTTCGAAACGGTTATACCTGCTCTTTTTTGTTTGTGTGGCTGTGTTGATTTTACGGGTAAGGAGTTTAGTGTGGATGGGGCTTTTTAATATATGTGCTATTCCTGCTGCAATAAATTGACTTTGATTGTAGCCTCTGCTGTGTTGTTTTTTCTGGTGAAGTGGTATGGGGACGATTAAATCGGGTCTCTGGTCTGATAACAGCATGCGTTCACCGATCATTTTACCTAACAGGAAGCCGATATCTGTTTGTCCTTTGTATTTGAGCTGATGAATGAGTTGCTGGACTCTGGTACCTTTTTTAAAGTGTAAAAGGGCAATGACCTGGTGAATTGGAATGCGGCCCCAGAATATTCTGGCTGCGGGATTTTCAGGGTACAAATGAAAGTCTGTGAAGGGGAGGTCATGCAGACATTTAGTGCAGATCGTTCTTTCTCCGTAAAATAATGGGGTACCACAGGCGTTACAGTTCCTGGGAAAGAGGAGGTGAAAAAGGTCAGCAAAGGTTTGTTGAATCAGGGACATTTTACAATGTACCCCTGATTTGCCGGAATTAGTTAACTGATATAGCTGGTTCTTCTGGTTGATTTTTTACAGCGAGTTGTCCACAGGCTGCATCAATGTCTTTTCCACGGCTGCGTCTGATATTTGTATTCACGCCCTGACTTTTCAGATAATTAGAGAAGGCATCAATTTTATCTCCTTCTGCGTTGATGAAGTCTGCAAACTGAATTGGGTTGTATTCAATCAGGTTCACTTTACAGGGTACGTGTTTACAGAATTTAGCTAAGTCTATAGCATCCTGAAGTTCATCGTTAAAGTTGTTGAAAACGATGTATTCGTAGGTAACAGGGTTCTTTGTTTTAGCGAAGTAGTATTTTAATGCCTCGGCGAGTACTTTTAAAGTATTCTGCTCATTGATTGGCATGATTTCATTTCTCTTCTTGTCATCTGCGGCATGCAGGGAAAGTGCGAGGTTAAATTTGGCGCCGTCATCTGCCAGTTTCCTGATCATTTTGGCGATACCTGCTGTAGAGACAGTAATTCTTTTATAAGACATGTTCAATCCATCAGGAGCTGTAATACGCTCTATTGATTTCATAACATTGGCATAATTTAACAGGGGTTCTCCCATTCCCATATACACGATATTGGTCAATGGCGCATTGTAGTTCTTTTTTGCCTGCTGGTCTATCAGCACTACCTGATCATAAATTTCATCGGCATTCAGGTTACGTTTTCTATCCATGTAACCTGTTGCGCAGAATTTACAGGATAGGCTACAACCTACCTGGGAACTTACGCAGGCGGTCATACGTTCTTCCATTGGAATCAGTACGCCTTCAACGATGTTTCCATCGAATAAGCGGAAGGTATTTTTAATGGTTTGGTCGTTACTAAATTGTGTATTGTTGACCTCAACTGCATTGATGGTATAGTTCTCGTCTAGTTTCTTTCTCAGGTCTTTAGACAGGTTACTCATTTCTTCAAAAGAACGCGCAGATTTTTCCCATAGCCATTGGTAAACCTGTTTGGCACGGTAAGCGGGTTCTTTCATCTCAGTAAAGTGCTGCTGAAGCTGGATAAGACTCAGGGAACGGATATCAGTTTTAGTTGTTACTAGCATTTGATGCAAAGTTACCTAAAAATAATAAGCCACCCAATTTTTCGTTGGAACTTACTTATTTTTAGTAAGTTATGAAATTTGTATGACCTTATTCGATTAAAATAGGAACTGGGTCATACAAATTGGAGGTATTTTATGATGTGCTAAGTTATTGATGTTTAGCGTTTTGGACTTCTTGTCTTTGCTGGTGCTGATCCTGATCTTCCTTTTGTTGGTTTTACTGATCTCCTGCTTGGGCCATTGCTTTTATTCCAGTCATTGGTGGCAGCCGGTGCTTTGAATGCGGATGATCCTGATGCTGGTTTTGCCCTTGAACCTCTTGGTGGTTTTTCGTCTCTTTCGCTTCTTTCTCCGCGCTCACCTCTTGGTGTGGTTGGTCTTGGTTTTCCTTTTGACGGGCCTGCTGGTCTTGCTCTGAATGCTTTTGCAGGAGTTACATTAATTTCTTCTGGTGCAGTAGCTGTTTTTGCTTTTTTAACTACTCTTTTTGCAGCGGCATGTTCGACAGAGCTTGATTTTGCAATCATGTTATGGATTTCTGTCAGTTCTTCCGGAGTGAATTCTCTCCATTCTCCTACTGGAAGGCCTTTCAGGTTGATATTCATAATACGAATACGTTCGAGTTTGGTAACTTCAAATCCGAAGTGTTCACACATGCGTCTGATTTGTCTGTTCAGACCTTGAATCAGCGTGATTTTAAAGATGAAGGGACTTTCTTTGGTGACTTTGCATTTTTTGGTCATTACCCCCAGTACGGGTACGCCTTTTGCCATGTTGGTAATAAACTGGTCTGTTAATGGTTTATTAACGGTTACCAGGTATTCTTTTTCATGGTTGTTACCGGCACGAAGTATTTTGTTAACTAAGTCTCCGTTATTGGTCATGAAGATCAATCCTTGTGAATCTTTGTCTAGCCTTCCTATTGGAAAGACTCTTTCGCTATGGTTCACGTAATCAACGATGTTGCTTTTTACGCCTGCTTCTGTTGTACTGGTTACGCCAACGGGTTTGTTAAATGCAAGGAGAATAGAGTTGTCTACTTCTTTAGGCTCAATGGTTTGTCCGTTTACCGTAATCAGGTCACCGAAGTAAACTTGATCACCAACTTTGGCTTTTCTGCCATTAATAAAGACATTTCCCTGTTCTATGTATCTGTCTGCTGCTCTGCGCGAACACATGCCGCTTTCACTAATGTATTTATTTAATCGGGTGGTAGAATCGGACATAATAGTATTTCTTTTTACAAAGTAATCAATTTATACCCATATATGCTATGAAAATAATGGGATTTCAAAAAAACAGTTGTTATTTCTTGCTGGATTTCATTCTGCGAATGAAACAGGCTGCGAAATTAACAACTGGTTTTTTTGAAATTTCACGGGTTTTTCCAGACATATAATTTGGTTAGCAAGGTTGGATAAATTGGTTGCTTTGAAAATTAGAACAGACTAGTTACAGTCGGTTTGGGAAAAAAGAGGGGAAACGCTGGGTAGAAGATAATTGAATGAAATATTGTTGTTGGGTGCTGATTGCTTGATGGAGAAACCTTGGGAAGAAAACAATTGAAGAAATGATAGTTGTCGGGTGCAGATTTGTTTGGTGGAGAAATGCTTGGAAGATGATAATTGAAGGAAGTATTGTTGTTGGGAGCAGACTTGTTTGGTG
This sequence comes from Pedobacter cryoconitis, assembly GCF_014200595.1. Lineage (NCBI taxonomy): Bacteria > Pseudomonadati > Bacteroidota > Sphingobacteriia > Sphingobacteriales > Sphingobacteriaceae > Pedobacter > Pedobacter cryoconitis. The sequence goes on along the minus strand of NZ_JACHCG010000003.1, from coordinate 262,472 downwards.
GAGAAGTGGGTGCAAAAAAGGGGGTAATTTTTTTACGTGGCCTTGGCGTATAAAACAGGTGTTCAAACTAGGTTAAATAGTGCCTTGGAATGATATTGGAATGAGGTTGCAATGACGTTGGAATGACCTCGCAATGACCTGGGTCATTCCAACCTCATTTCAATGTCGTTTTAAGATCTTTTCAATATAGGAGAGTAACTAGGGTTAATAGGTTGTTTACTAGTTGTTTATTTGGTTGGTTTGGCTTTTTGAGGTGATAAATTATTTGGTTTTTTTTAGCGTTTGGGCAGAATAACCGTAATTTGTAATTATGAGTTCTTATTTGTCGGCATCATGGGTTTATCCGGTCAGCGCTGAGCCTTTACAGAATGGAATAGTGGCTGTCAGTGATGATGGTACTATTACGGATGTATGGACTGCACAGCAGGGTGAAGCACTAAATATTAAAGGGATAAAGTTTTATGATGGGGTGTTAGTACCGGGATTGGTGAACACGCATTGTCATTTGGAGTTATCGCACCTTGCCGGCAAAATACCTGAGCATACGGGATTACCGGGGTTTGTGCAGCAGGTTATGCAGCAGAGACAGGCTTCGGAGGTGGAGATTGAGGAGGCAATGGAGCTTGCTGATCGGCAGATGTATGTGAATGGTATTGTCGCCACGGGCGATATTTCCAACCAGATTTATTCTAAAGGGGTAAAACTTAAGAGCGGGATTTACTATCATACTTTTGTGGAGGCAATGGGTTTTAATCCGGGCCGGGCTGGTGAGATTATTCAGAAGGCGATTGAGACCAGGGATGGTTTTTTACCTTTGAGAGCCACGATTGTTCCGCATGCGCCTTATTCGGTTTCTGCGGAGTTGTTCGGGGAAATTAAAAAGATCTCGGGAAGTAGTGAGGAATCAGTTTCTATTCATAATCAGGAAACGCTGGATGAGAATTTGTTTTTTGAGTCGAAAGAGGGGCATTTTCTAAAGTTATACGAGTTTTTGGGGTTGGATATTGGTTTTTTTGAGGCCAAAGGAAAGACTTCTTTACAGAGTTATTTGCCGTTTTTATCCGGGGAGGCCAGGACATTACTGGTTCACAATACTTTTACGAGTGAGCAGGATTTGAGGTTTGCGCAAGAGCAGCATCAGCGCCTTTATTGGTGTTTGTGCCCGGGTGCGAATTTATATATTGAGAATAGGTTACCGGATGTTGACTTGTTAAGGGATGCCGGAGTAACGATTACTTTAGGGACGGATAGTTTAGCGAGCAATCATCAGTTGAGTATTTTAGCTGAAATGAAGGTTTTGCAAGAGTTTAAGGAGGTTCCTTTTGAGGAGTTGTTGCAATGGGCTACGCTAAATGGGGCTGATTTTCTGGGGGTTGAAGCGCAATTCGGGAGTTTGGAAAAGGGAAAGAAACCGGGGATAAATTTAATGAAAAATCTACAGGGGGGGCTGATTACAGCCGAAACCTCTATTGAAAGAATTTTATAATATAATATATGTCAAATCGTATTACCTCTTTGTTTAATATTCAGTATCCGATTATTCAGGCGGGCATGGTCTGGTGCAGTGGCTGGAAGCTTGCTGCGGCAGTTTCAAATGCTGGTGGTCTGGGCATCATAGGAGCTGGTTCTATGTATCCTGAGGTTTTAAGGGAACATATCCGGAAAATTAAGCAGGCAACTGTTTTTCCTTTTGCAGTGAATGTGCCCATGATTTATCCAAATGTGGAAGAGATTATGCAAATTCTAGTTGAGGAGGGGGTAAAAATTGTTTTTACCTCGGCAGGCAATCCAGCAGTATGGACAGGTTTTTTGAAATCGGCACAAATGACGGTAGTGCATGTGGTTGCCAATACAAAGTTTGCTTTGAAGGCAGAAGCCTGTGGAGTGGATGCGGTGGTTGCGGAAGGGTTTGAAGCGGGTGGACACAATGGTAGGGAAGAAACGACAACGATGTGTTTGATTCCTATGATTGCTGATGCTGTGAGGATACCGGTTATTGCAGCAGGAGGGATTTCTTCGGGGCGCAGTATGTTAGCAGCTATGGCTTTAGGGGCAGATGGGGTGCAGGTAGGTTCTGCTTTTGCGGTTGCGCAGGAGTCTTCTGCGCATGTTTCTTTTAAGGAGCGGATCGTCGGAGCCGTGGAAGGGGATACCAAATTGAGGTTGCAGAAACTGGTTCCGGTCAGATTACTGAAGAATCCTTTTGAGTCAGTCATCGCATCGGCGGAAGCTGAGGGTGCGGATGCGGAAACATTAAAGGGCTTGTTAGGACGGGCAAGAGCAAAATTAGGTATGTTTGAGGGCAATTTAGAAGAAGGCGAATTAGAGATTGGCCAGGTTTCGGCATTATTGAAGGAGATCAGACCTGCTGCGGTTATTTTGGAGGAGATATGGCAGGGGTTTTTGAAAGAGAAAGACAGGGTTAGTCAGTTTTAAGCTGATGATAAGAAAAAGATAGGACAAAAAGATAAGACAGTACAATAGATAAATATAGATGAAGCAAATCATAATCAGGATAACAGGAACAGTGCAGGGGGTAGGGTTCAGATATACCACAAAAGTAGTCGCAGACCAGATGGGTGTGCGCGGAATTATCAAAAATGAAAAGGACGGAAGCCTGTATATTGAGGCGGAAGGGGATGATACTTTGCTGGATATTTTTGAGGAATGGTGCAATGAAGGGCCGGACCGTGCCAAGATAGAGAAGGTAGAGATCACACCGGGGGAACTGAAAAACTATCGTAATTTTGAGATCATTAAGAAATAAGTCCGCTTTATTACCCGTTAATCAGATCAGGTGTCAGTTTTAAAGAAGTTTTTAGGTCAGACTGCGGTCTATGGTGTGAGTACCATACTCTCCAGACTGCTCAATTTTATATTAACCCCAATTTATGTCAGGGCATATCTGCCCGGCACATTTGGTATTTTGACCAAACTTTTCAGCTATGCATCGCTGATCAATGCGGTACTCGCTTTCGGAATGGAAAGTACTTATTTCAGATACCTCAATAAGCATGAGGACAAAAAGGATGCGGTATACAATAATTCCTTTATTTGTATAGCCTTTATTGCAGGGATATTTCTGATTACAGGTTCTGTTTTTGCCGATTCAATCGCCTCCTGGATCAATAATGGAGAGCAGGCCCAGGTATTGGACTATCAAAGATATGTGAAGTATTTTGTCGGGATCTTGTTTGTAGATGCGATCTGCGTGATCCCTTTCGCCAAAATCCGTGCTGATAATAAAGCATTCAGATATAGTGTGATCAAATTCCTGAATATTGGAAGTTTTGTCGGACTCAACCTGTTCTTTATTTTTGTGATCCCTTTGATTATTAAGCATAACTGGCCACTGGCCTCGTGGTTTGAGAGCTGGTATCATTATCAATGGGTAGGGTATGTTTTTATTTCCAACCTGGCCGCCAGTATCCTTACATTCTTATTGCTGCTGCCTGAGTTTCTTCAGATCAGGTTTAAGTTTGATAAAGAGATGTTCCTGAAAATGATCTCTTATAGCTGGCCTATTTTAGTAGCCAACTTATCTTTCATTATCAATGAGAACCTGGATAAGATTGTACTGAGTAAGTTGTTACCGAAAGCAGTGGCTGATATTGATGTCGGGATTTATGGCGCGGTTTGTAAAATTGCAATTTTCTTAAGTATTTTTATTACGGCTTTCAGACTGGGAGCGGAACCGTTCTTTTTTAGTCATGCGAAACATGAAAATGCAAGGAAAACCTATGCGACGATTCTGCACTATTTTGTGATTGCACTTTCATTGTTGTTCGTCGCTTTAGTCGCAAATATTGAAATTCTTAAATATTTCATCAAAGGGGACGCGGCGCATACGGCGCAATATTGGTCTGGACTGCCGGCAGTGCCTTACTTGTTGTTTGGTTATGTTTGTCTGGGTATTTATATGAACCTTTCAATCTGGTACAGGTTGTCGGATCAGACGCGTTTTGGCTTGTACCTCTCTGTGGTAGGGGCAATTATTACGATTGTATTTAATTTTATACTGATCCCAAGATATAGTTACATGGGCTCTGCCTGGGTTTCGATGCTGGCTTATTTTGTGATGATGGTCATGTCTTATGTTTTGGGACAGAAATATTATCCGATTCCTTATAAATTAAAACGGATTTTGGCTTACCTGATCGCCTCGGTGGTTATTGTAGTACTGTCTTTCTGGGTATTTAACAGGAATATCTATATTGGGAATGGATTGTTACTGCTGTTTTTAGCAGGGATCGTTTATGTAGAGAAGGATGAGTTAAAGGTGCTTTTAAGCAAGCGGTAACTAAAGGGTAATTAAAATAACAGAAGCCTGTTTAAAAGGGCTTTACTACTAAATAAATAGAATAAGATGAAGATTAATATTATCAACAAATCAGGATTGGCATTGCCTCAATATGAAACAGCTCATGCAGCAGGAATGGACATGAGAGCTTTTGTAACGGAAGAGATCGTAATCAAGCCTATGCAGCGTATATTGGTGCCTACGGGTTTGCATATTGAATTGCCGGTGGGCTATGAAGCGCAGATCCGTCCACGCAGTGGTTTGGCTTATAAGCATGGGATCAGTATCGTAAATTCTCCGGGAACTATTGATGCCGATTATCGCGGAGAGATCAAAGTATTGCTGATCAATCTTTCTGATACTGATTTTGTAGTGAATAATGGAGATAGAATAGCACAGATGGTGATTTCCAAGCATGAAACTATCAGCTGGGAAAGTGCAGAAGAACTAAGTGATACTGCACGTGGTGAAGGTGGTTACGGACATACAGGTAAATAACCTTAAATAAATGAACAGAATCGTTGTTTTATGTGGTATGCTATTCCTGCCCCTGCCGTCAGTTGCCCAGCGCCTGCCTGTTTCGGCCAGGGATAGTATACGCATTAAACAACTTTTTTTTGCAGGTTTGAGCGATAAGCTCAAAGAGAATTATGTAAAGAGCAATGAGAACTTTACGAAAATTACGGCTATTGATGCCGGTAATGCTGCTGCGTGGTATGAGATCGCTTTGCTGAACTTCAGACAGAATAAAATGCCTGAGGCTGAAACAGCCATCGCAACAGCAGTAAATATTGACAAGAATAATCCATGGTACTGGAAGTTAATGGCCGAACTTTACAAGAGTACCGGGAGTATGGATCGCCTGATCCCGGTTTTTGATCAGCTGATCCGCCTTGCCCCAGATCAGCAGAGTTATCAGTTTGATCGTGCCAATGCGATTGCAATCTCCGGTAGAAAGGAAGAGGCTCTGGCCGCCTATGCATTGGTAGAAAAGAAATTTGGCCCCTCAGAGGCGCTCACAAGAGCGCGCCAGCGAATTACAGCAGGGCCACAGGAGATTGTTGCGCCTGTAAATGCAACCGAGGCGATGGCAGCAGCAACGCTGTTCCTCTCTCAAAAGAAATTTATGGCAGCTTCTAAAGTATTGGAAAATATTGCCAGTACGCATCAGGATGACCCATTGTTCCTTGCACTTTATGGAGACGTTTTATACGAAACCGGGAATCTCCCGGCTGCATTGGAGCACTATAAAAAAGCATTGAAATTAACGGATCAGTTGTATGGGGTTTGGGAGAAAGTCCTCAATATCTCTATTCTGATGGGACAATACAAACAGATGATCGGTTATGGAGAAGCTGCTTTAGCGGTTTATCCTAATCAGGCTATTTTATATTATTATATGGCCTTCGCACTGCATCGGGAAGAACAGAATAAAGAGGCATTGACACATATCAAATCTGCGATGATGCTGGATGGGGAAAATAAAGAGCTTCAGGCACTGATTTCCGCATTGCAGGCAGAGATCTTAATTGATCAGGGCAAAGTGGCTGCGGCAGATCAGGCTTTTGAGAAAGCTGTAGGACTGGATCCGCAAAATTTCCTGATTATGAACAATTATGCGTATTACCTGGCGTTAAGGAATGAGAACCTGGATAAGGCCGAGGCACTGATCACGGTTGCGGCCAAAGCGTTGCCCCGGGATGCTTCTGTAGCGGATACTTATGCGCTTATTTTGCTGAAGAAAGGGAAATATGAGCTGGCTAAGGTATGGATAGAGAAATCTTTGCAGAACAATGAAGCTGAAAACAGCGTTTATCTGGAGCATTACGGCGATATTTTATTCCATACGGGATCTCCGGATGAGGCCTTGGTGCAATGGAAAAAATCATGGGATGCAGGCAATGATTCGCCGCTTTTAAAACGAAAAATAAATGAGAAAAAGTACCTTACGAAATAGTCTGCTGGTTCTTTTGCTGTTCAGCACTGCAATAGCCTGCAAGACCAAAAAAGCAATTGTTAAAACTCCGGATGTAGCTGTTGTGCCTGTGGCTAACCACAAGAAAGCGGAAAACCTGGTACTGCTCAAAGCAAAGGATATTCCTTTCAATACACTTTCCATGAAAGGGAAAGTAAGTTTGGACATGAACGGGAATGTCAACAATGTGAATATCACTATCAGGATTCAGAAGGATCAGAAAATATGGGCGAGTGTAACCGCTATTGCGGGAATTGAAGTCGCCAGGGCATTGATTACACCGGATAGCGTTCTTTTACGGAACAATTTACAGTCACTGGCCGTTAAAAAGCCTTTTAGTTATTTGAACAGTTTTACCAATAAACAGGTTACTTTCAAGATGCTGCAAGCCATTCTGACGGGAAATACGATTGCTGAATTTACGAATGATCAGGCCGAGCTGAATTCGGATGCAGGTGTGTTTACAGCTAGTGGAACGCAAGGGGAACTGGCCTTCAGGGTCTTGTTTAATACGCTGCTGAAAACGGGTGAGCTGAATATGAACGAGGTGAGGGCAGCAAAAGCGCTAAAGGTTGTTTATTCGGATTATCAGCAGGTAACGGACGCTTTGTTTCCTTCGGTAATTAAAATCAATTCTCTGTCAGGGACTAAGAAAACCAATCTGGCATTTGACTTTTCAAAAATAGAACGCAATGTTCAACTGGATTATCCGTTCAGTCTTCCTAAAAGGTTTGAGATAATAAACTAATTTTTTTTATACTTTTGATGCAATGAAGCTACACAAATTACTTTTATTTCTTCTTTTTATCGCGTTTGCGCCGACGGCCTTTGCCCAGAGCAGCTCTCAGTTAAAGCGGAAGAAAGAAGCCATCCAGCGTGAGATTGAACTTTTACAGAAAAACCTGAATAAGGCAGCTCAGGGTAAGAAGCTTACTTTAAGTGAGATACGTGCGTTAAGTACGAAAATTAGCTTGATGCAGAGTAAAATCACGGTCATCAACTCAGAAATAAAAAATCTGGACAATGAGATCCATGAGAATAAAAACACCGTACATTCATTGCAGGGTCAGCTGGCACAGCTTAAAAAAGAATATGCCGGAATGATCAGGTTTGCACAGCGCAATAGAAATTCATACGATAAGATGATGTTTATTTTTGCTGCACGTGATTTTAACCAGGCTTATAAAAGAATAAAATATTTACAGCAATTTGGTCAGTACCGTAAAAAACAGGCTGACTATATTCAGGGAACCGAAAAGAACCTGAACTATAAGATTGTAGTACTGGATAAAAGCTTAAAGGCGAAAAGCAGTTTATTAAAAGAGCAGGAAACTGAGCAGGGTAAACTGGCGAAGAATAAAAATGAACAGGCTACGGTATTGAACCAGTTCAGTAAACAGGAAAAACAATTTGGCCGGGATATAGCCAAAAGAAAGAAACAACAGGCTGCAATTGACCGCGAGATCAGAAATGCGATTAACAGGGAAATTGCTTTAGCCAGAAAAAGAGCGGAAGAAGAAGCAAGGATTGCAGCAGCGAGAGCAAAAGCGGAAAGTAAACCTGCTCCGGCAGAGAAACCAAAACCAAAAAGTGGTAACTACCTGACGGCAACGCCGGAAGCAGCAAGGTTATCTGCGGGATTTGAAACCAACAGAGGACGTTTACCATGGCCGGTGGCTTCGGGATCGATCACTGAAGGGTTTGGAAGACATACAGAAGGTCAGGCTGGATATACCAACGATGGGGTAAACATCATGACCAGTGAAGGCGCTACGGTTCGTGCGGTATTTGGTGGAGAAGTGTTATTTGTAACGGTAATACAGGGGATTTATGTAGTTGCAATACGCCATGGGGAGTATTTCACGATTTATCAGAATCTGAAATCACCAAGTGTATCTAAAGGAGAGAAAGTAGAAACCCGCCAGAGTATTGGTACGGTGGCCACAACTTCTGACGGAGCGGTACTGCATTTTGAAATTATGAGGGGACAGTCAAAACTGAATCCTGAAGCATGGATTGCTAAATAAATTAACGGGACATTTTGCAGCAGATCCCTAGTGTATCAGTTTAATGACATTAGAAAGCCATTAGAACTGTAAGAAAATACAAAAGGTGCGCACGAAAAATGTTTATATTTGTTAGTCTAATAATTTAATTGATATGTATACTGGAGTAGTATTAGAATTTTTAAATATGGGTGGAAGCGAAATCATGCTTATCCTGGCCGTAGTACTGTTGTTGTTCGGAGGTAAAAAATTACCTGAACTTGCAAGAGGATTAGGAAAAGGGATCAGAGATTTTAAAGATGCCTCAGAAGGAGTAAAACGCGAAATTCACCGCAATATCAATGCGATGGATATCGATGATGAGATCAAAGCAACAGATGCTGCTTACCCGGCAACTGGTACAGCTGCGTATGATGCAAATAATGCAGTTCATGTTGATCCGTCAGCACCAACAGCAACAGTTGCGGAAACACCTGTAGTAACAGCAGCAGAAACACACGTAACACCAGCTGCTGAAACACATGAAGCAGTACATGCAACAGCAACACCTGCTGCGGAAGCACCATCAGAAATAGAAAAAAACAAAATTTAACTCAATAACCATGTTAAACACAACAATATTAGCAGCACTGGGTACACCAGAGATCATTATTATTTTGGTAGTTGTTTTGCTGCTTTTTGGCGGTAAAAAAATTCCTGAACTGATGCGTGGACTTGGTAAAGGCGTTAAAGAATTCAAAGACGGTAAAGACGGAGCAGACGAACATGTTGATCCTAACAACACCCATAAACCACAATAGGTTTAGCAGAATTTTTAATCTTTATAGACCTTAGTATAATTGAAGAAGTATAACTCTCTATCAGAGATACAAGCACTTATTGCGCAAAAAAAGCTTGATCTCCCTGATTTACTCGACTATTATTTTACACAGATAGCAACACAGCAACACCTCAATGTATTCAATGAGGTGTTTGTCGATTCTGCGAAAAAACAAGCAGTCAGCGTTCAGCAAAAAATAGACAATGGTACTGCCGGGAAGCTGGCAGGCATGGTGATTGGTATCAAGGATAATATCCTGTATAAAGACCATATCACAACTGCTTCTTCAAAAATGCTCGAAGGATTTATTTCTCCTTATTCTTCTACGGTCGTTACCCGGTTGATTCAGGAAGATGCAATTATCATCGGCAGAACAAACTGTGATGAATTTGCCATGGGAGGTTCTAATGAAACATCTTATTACGGCACAGTACGGAATGCCGCAGATACGGAAAGAGTAGCCGGTGGTTCCTCGGGAGGGTCTGCTGTAGCTGTACAAGCTGATATGTGTCTGTCTGCGCTGGGTACTGATACGGGTGGTTCAGTCCGTCAGCCGGCTGCGTTTTGCGGTTGCTATGGATTAAAACCAACCTATGGACGTATTTCAAGATATGGGGTAATTGCCTATGCCTCTTCTTTTGATCAGGTAGGCCCGATTACTTCTTCAGTGAGCGATGCGGCCTTACTTTTAGAAGTACTGGCTGGCGCTGATGAAAATGACAGTACCGTATCCCGCTTACCTGTTCCTGATTACCTGGCTGCACTGGATAATGCTTCTCCAAAGAAGATTGCCGTGCTCAAAGAAACCCTGGAAAGTGAAGCGCTTGATCCGGATATCAAAGCCGCCATCCTGCAGGCAATTGAGCAGTTTAAAGCAGATGGACATACCGTTGAGTATGTGTCTTTCGATTTGCTGGACTATCTTGTTCCTGCTTATTATGTTTTAACAGCAGCAGAAGCTTCTTCTAATCTTTCCAGATATGATGGGGTACATTATGGACACCGTAATTTACAGGCAGAAAATCTGAATAGCTTATACAAAAAATCCAGGGCTGAAGGTTTTGGGGAAGAAGTGAAGCGAAGGATTTTACTCGGTACTTTTGTACTGAGTGCAGGTTATTACGATGCTTACTATCAGAAAGCACAGCAGGTAAGACGTTTGATCAGGGACAAAATCGAAGCATTATTGGTTGATTTTGATGTGATCCTGACACCCGTTGCACCTACACCACCCTTTAAAATAGGCGAAAATATACAAGATCCGCTGGTGATGTATATGGCCGATATTTTTACAGTACTGGCTTCATTGACAGGGGTTCCGGCAATAGCTATCCCTCTGGGCAATAATAAGCTGGGTTTACCGTTAAGTCTTCAGTTAATGGGTAAACACTTTGAAGAAGGGGCGTTACTTTCCCTATCCAAAAGTTTTACTTATTTTAGCTCCACCTGAATCATAAACCAAAGATTATAATTGCAGCATTGCAAGGACCGCCTATGAAAAGAAATGTACTTATCCTCTCATTTTGTGTATTAATCCTTGCAGCTTTCAACAGCAGCGCACAACAAAAAATCAATAAGCTGGATTCAATTTCCCCGATCAGCTTCCTTTCTACTACTTATACCGGTGATACAACCGCAGTACCCGAAGTTTTAGAAAACCCGCTATTTTACAATTATAATTTCACGTATAAAAAACGTCTGGATTCTATTCAAAAGCAGATTCCACTGCCATATAATGAATCCGTGCAACGTTATATCGACATCTACAGCTCCAGAAAAGATATGATGGGCAAAATGCTGGGGCTTTCTGAATATTACTTTCCGATTTTTGAAAATGCACTGAAAGCTTATGATGTTCCAATGGAACTTAAGTTTTTACCCATTATAGAATCTTCGATGAATTCACATGCGATTTCCAGAGTTGGGGCAACCGGCTTATGGCAGTTTATGTTTTCTACGGCCAAAGACTATGGGCTGGGCATGGACAACTTTGTGGATGAACGTAAGGACCCTATCCAGGCGAGTTATGCTGCGGCAGCTTATTTTAAAGATGCCTACAAGAACTTAGGAGACTGGTTGCTGGCCATTGCTGCTTACAACTGTGGAACAGGGAATGTAAACAGGGCGATTGCTAAAGCACATTCGAGAGATTTCTGGGCGATCAGACCTTTTTTACCGCAGGAAACACGCAATTATGTGCCCGCTTTTATTGCAGCGATTTATGTGATGAACTGCCCGGATAAACATCAGATTAAAGCGCAGAAATCATTGTTTGCGATTAAAACTGATACCATTCAGGTGAGCCGCTTTGTTTCTCTGACAGAGCTGGCAGAAGCATTGGCAATGGAAGAAGGTGATCTGTGTACTTTAAATCCTTCGTATAAAAAGAAAATCGTTAACGGATCAGAAGATCAGCCCAAAAGAATTATTATACCCAAAGTAAGCCTTGCGAACTTTGCGGAAATTTACGAAGTACTGAACAACCATACGGTAGAAACCAGTACGCGGGTTATCCTGGCCTCCAATGATGACAGGAGACTGCATAAAAAACATAAAGAAGCTGGTCAGAGCAGTGCTCAGGTCAGATACCATAAAGTTGGCGCCGGCCAGAACTTAATTGCAATTGCCAATCAGTATAATGTTGAAGTGCAGGATTTACGCGTATGGAATAACCTGAAGGGAAGTACTATTGTTCCCGGACAACGTTTAATCGTCGCTCAAAAATCAGGTCACGCCCGTGAAACTGAATCCAGATCAGGCAAGAAATACATCTCTTATAAAGCGAAGGGTAAATCCGGATCAAGAATAACAGACAGGTTGTAAAATCGGCCTTGTTCTTTTTGTTCATTTCTGTTTGAAATATCTTTTTACTAAAAGATTTCTCCATATTCGTTTTGTGCATTTTTTTTGAAAATCACTGTTAACCCTATTTAATTTTGCTTTTTATTGGTTTAAATGGCTCGTACGCGAGTTTTAAATCTGCGTTAAATTTATGTAGACCGATGTGTTTTTATTTTAGTGCGTATTAAAAGAATTGTAACTTTGAATCTTTTATCCAAATTAAACGTATGAGCAAAATTAACAGGAAACAAGATGCATTAGATTACCATTCCCAAGGCAGGCCGGGCAAGATCGAAGTTATTCCAACCAAACCGACCAATTCACAAAGAGACTTAGCATTGGCTTATTCACCTGGAGTAGCCGAACCTTGTTTAAAAATTGCTGACAACACAGAAGATGTTTATAAATATACTGCTAAGGGAAACCTGGTGGCCGTAATTAGTAATGGAACAGCTGTTCTTGGATTAGGCAATATCGGGCCAGAAGCCTCCAAACCAGTTATGGAAGGTAAAGGTTTGTTGTTTAAAATATTCGCTGATATTGATGTTTTTGATCTGGAACTCGACACCACTAATGTGGACGATTTTGTGAAGATCGTTAAAGCGCTGGAGCCAACTTTCGGGGGTGTTAACCTGGAAGATATTAAAGCACCAGAATGTTTTGAAATTGAACGCCGCCTCAAAGAGGTGATGAATATTCCGGTGATGCATGACGATCAGCATGGAACAGCAATTATTTCTGCTGCTGCATTGTTGAACGCCTGCGAACTGCAAAGGAAAAAAATAGAGAAGATTAAGATTGTTGTTAACGGTGCGGGTGCAGCTGCTATATCTTGCAGCCGGTTATATATTTCATTAGGGGCTAAAAAAGAAAACCTGGTGATGTGCGACCGGTCAGGCGTGATCCGTGATACACGGGAGAACCTTGACCCTACGAAAGCTGAATTCGCAACTTCAAGAAAGCTGTCTACATTGGCAGAAGCACTGAAAGATGCAGATGTATTTATTGGTTTATCGTCTGCTGACTGTGTAACGGTAGAAATGTTAAAGTCAATGGCACGCAACCCGATTGTCTTTGCTATGGCTAACCCTGATCCGGAAATTGCTTACGAACTGGCGATCAGCTCCCGCAAGGACTTAATTATGGCAACTGGCCGTTCTGATTACCCTAACCAGGTGAATAATGTATTAGGTTTCCCTTATATATTCAGAGGTGCATTAGACGTAAGGGCTACAGGAATCAACGAGCCGATGAAAATTGCGGCGGTACATGCGATTGCTGAACTGGCTAAGAAATCTGTTCCTGAAGCCGTTAATATGGCTTATAACGAAAGAAATATCAAATTTGGCAAGGAGTATATCATTCCAAAACCAATGGACTCCCGTTTAATTACCAATGTTTCTATGGCAGTCGCAAAAGCGGCGATAGACTCTGGCATTGCCCGTAAAATTATTACGGACTGGGATGCTTATGCAGATGAACTAAAACAAAGAATTGGCGGGGATGATGCGATTATGCGTGCCATCACCAATAAAGCTAAATCTGATCCTAAACGTGTCGTTTTTGCAGAGGCTGATAATTATAAGATTTTAAAGGCTGCTCAAATTGTGAAGGATGAAAACATCGCTATTCCTATTTTACTCGGAAATAAAGAGGTGATTCAGCAGATTATCGCAGAAACGGCACTGGATCTGGAAGGGGTATTGATTATCGATCCTCTTGAAGATGCTGAACGCATGGCGCGGTATTCAGAATCACTTTATCAGAAAAGACAGCGTAAAGGGGTGACGCTTTTTGAAGCGACTAAATTAATGCGGAACAGGAATTATTTTGGTTCTTCGATGGTAGAATTTGGAGAGGCTGATGCAATGATTTCCGGACTGACCAGAAACTACGCTTCTACTATCAAACCTGCCTTACAGATTATAGGAACGGCAGAAGGGGTGAACAGAGTTGCAGGGATGTATATGATGATGACCAAAAAAGGGCCTGTTTTCTTTGGCGACACTACTGTAAATGTAAATCCGACGGTACAGGAACTGGTCGATCTGACCTTATTATTGGAGCGTGCGGTAGCTAAATTTAATATACAACCAAGGATTGCTTTACTTTCTTATTCTAACTTTGGTTCGAATGACGGTGAAGTTCCTCAAAAAGTTAGACAGGCGGTAAAAATATTACACGATAAGCATCCTGAGATTCTAGTAGATGGAGAAATGCAGGCTAATTTTGCAATTAGCAATTCTTTGTTAAAAGATAACTTTCCTTTTAGTAGATTAGCGGAAAGCCCGGCAAATACGCTCATCTTCCCAAATTTAGAGTCGGGGAATATTGCTTATAAATTGTTGCAGGAATTAGGTGAAACAGAGGCTGTAGGCCCAATATTATTAGGATTAAAGAAGCCTGTACATATCGTACAGCTCGGAAGTTCGGTGCGCGAAATTGTGAATATGGTAACGATCGCGGTATTGGATGTACAAGGTAAACAAGCGGGCGAAAAGCCTAAAAGAACAGGATTATTAAAAAAAACGAGTAAAGTATAAAATATTATGTTTGATTATATTGATGGCAGATTGACGTTTAAATGTCCTGCTTATATTGTGGTAGAGGCGGGTGGTATTGGATATCACATCAATATATCATTGAATACCTATAGCAGTTTAGGAACTGCCGAGCGTTGTAAAATCTATGTATGGCTGCATGTGAAAGAGGACGCACATACCTTATACGGATTTATTGACGAAGGAGAACGCCGGTTATTTTTACACCTGATTTCAGTGTCTGGTATCGGGCCGAATACCGGGCGGATGATGCTCTCTTCGATTACGCCGGCCGAGATTCAAACTGCTATAGTCAACGCTGATTTACCTTTGATACAACGTATCAAAGGTATCGGTGCTAAAGGTGCACAGCGTATAGTTTTAGAGCTACAGGATAAATTAAAAAAAGAAGGTACCGGGTCGTTAATTGCCGCTCCTTTAAATCATACGGTCAGAGAAGAGGCATTATCAGCATTAACGATGCTTGGATTTGCAAAAGCGCCAGCGGAGAAAGCAATAGATAATGCAATCAAAAATGGCGGACTGGATTTAACTGTTGAACAGATGATTAAAATAGCTTTAAAGAACTTATAACAAAAAATACCTACAATAAATTTCGAGCCTTTGAGAAACACTTTTACTTTAATCATTTTATTGATTTTCTCCTTTTGGGGACAACAAGCTTTCTCGCAGATAAATCCGGAGGACCGTTATCAGGACACCACCAGAAACAACTTTGGGCTGAAAGAAAAACAACGTCTGGGTATCCGTCAGCCATTTAATTCATTTACACCGCAGCCAGATAATATCAAAAGAGAGGTAGAGTTTGATGCGGCCAATAAACGTTATATCATCAGGGAAAGAATAGGGGGCAGATTTTATGGCCCACCTCAATACCTGACTATAGAGGAATACCAGCGCCTGGTTAATTCTGAAATGAAAAGAGATAACTGGCGCACAATTTCCAATGCAGAAACAGAAGAAATCAGAAGAACAGGTGTTATTCCGAGTCTGACAGTTAATAATCCGGCATTTGAAAAGATATTTGGTGGTAATCAAATTAGTATACAACCACGGGGCGAAGCAGAGCTTACCTTTTTAGGGCGTGTAAACAAGAATGAAAATCCGCTGTTCAATGAGCAGCAGCGTGTTCAAAGTAATTTTGATTTCAACCAGCGGATCCAGATGGACCTGGTTGGTAATATCGGAACAAAGCTGAAGCTGAACATGAACTATAATACCGAAGCGCAATTTGATTTTGAGAATCAGATCAAGCTGGATTATACAGGTGGGGAAGATGATATCATCAAGAAAATAGAGGCGGGTAACGTAAGCTTACCTTTAAGCACCTCGCTGATTACGGGTACACAAGCCCTTTTCGGGATCAAGACCCAATTGCAATTCGGAAGACTGAATGTAACAACTGTATTTACCCAGCAGAAATCACAATCCAGAGAATTGCAAATCAGTAATGGGGCACAGCACAATGATTTCCGGATAACCGGTGATAGTTATGAAGCCAACAAACATTATTTCCTGGCCAAATTCTTCAGGGATAATTACAATAAAGCCATGTCCAATGCACCCAATCTGTTATCGGGTGTAAATATCACAAAGGTGGAGGTCTGGATTACCAATAAAACTGGTAATACACAAGATTCCAGGGACGTTTTAGGTTTAATAGATCTTGGAGAGAACCAGCCGTATTATGCGGGGTTCACAGGCGGGGCTGCTTTTTCACAGGCGCCATCGGGCTTTGCACTTCAGGGGGTAAGACAGTCCAACGATATGTTAACTAAATTACCTGCGGGTGCGAGGTTTACGAATTCAAATGACATAATTTCTTATTTTCAGGCTAATAAAGGGACGGATAACTATGCAAAGTTAACGTACGCCCGTAAGCTTGCAGACCGGGAATATACTTTCCATTCTCAACTGGGATATATCTCACTGAACAATGCCTTGAACTCGGATGAAGTACTGGCTGTAGTTTTCCGCTATACTTACAATGGAGTAGAATACCAGGTCGGTGAATTCTCGACAGATGTACCGTTTGATCCGAATACACCAAAGGTATTATTTGCCAAGTTACTGAAGAATGAAACGACTAAAACCAATCTTCCGACCTGGAAACTGATGATGAAAAACATCTATTCTATAGGTGGTTATCAGATCAGTCCTCAGAACTTTAAACTGGATATCTTCCGTTTGGATAATGATAGTGGTATTGAAAGACCGGTGATGTCTGAAGGGGTAAAAACAATGAACAAATTGTGGATTAACTTAACCGGTCTGGATAGGTTAAATCAGCAGAACGATGCGAAGCCTGATGGAGTGTTTGACTTCGAGGCGGAGGATAAACCCTTCACCAGCACTTCCAGCGGGGTACCACCAACCACAGTCAGCAGTATTGGTACAATCGGTACGAATGGCAATAACGGGATTGCGGCCTTTGCAACAAATATGAGTAAAGGATATATTACGATTGATCCTTTGAACGGACGTATTATATTCCCGGTAATCGAACCTTTTGGTAGAGATCTGGCCGCCCAGTTTAATCCGGGAGAGCAGAATCTGATTGATAAATATACTTATACTGCACTTTACGACTCTACGAAAGTAGTCGCGCAGCAGCTTTTCACTAAACAAAACAGGTATATCATTAAAGGGGGCTATCAGTCTCAGGTGGCTTCAGAATTCAGTCTGAACTCGATCAATGTTCCGGAAGGATCTGTCAAAGTATTTTCTGGTACTATTCCTTTGCAGGAAGGTGTCGATTTTACAGTGGACTACCAGGGTGGAAGGGTAAGTATCATCAATACTGGTGTATTACTTTCTGGCCAGGCGATCAGGATTACGACGGAGAACAATGAGTTGTTTGGTTTACAGCAGCGTTCACTGTTTGGGACCAGGCTGGATTATAAAGTTAATAATAAACTGAATTTGGGGGCGACTTACATGAACCTTTCGGAGAAGCCGCTCACGCCAAAAGTAAATATCGGAGAAGAACCAATTTCGAATACGATCTGGGGAATGGATTTGAATTATAGTACTTCGTCCCGGTTCTTAACGAAAATGGTGGATAAGCTGCCCTTCATTTCTACGAAAGCTCCTTCAAAGTTCTCTTTCTCGGGAGAGTTTGCCCAGCTGGTACCCGGACACCCGAGTGCAATCAATAGTTTAGGGGATAAAGGCGGAACGAGTTACATTGATGACTTTGAGGCTTCGCGTTCGGTTATTGATTTAAAGAGTGCTATTGCGTGGCAGATTTCTGGTACACCACAACTTTTTCAGGAGGCCGGATTAACCAATGATCTTGCTTATGGATACAACAGAGCCAGGCTTGCTTTCTATAATATTGACCCTACATTTTATAACAGGACAGCCTCTAATATTCCTGCAAGTTTAAGGAACAACAAAACGGAGTTGTCCAACCACTACGTCAGGGAAATTATTGAACAGGAGGTTTTCCCTTTCAAGGAAACCCCGACAGGACAGGCCGTTTCTTTGCCAACATTGAACGTGGCTTTTTATCCGAATAAACGCGGGCCTTACAATTATGCACCTACTGGTTTCAATAACAACGGTGATCTGATGAACCCTAAATCGCGCTGGGGCGGGATGTTCAGAAAGATCGAAACGAATGATTTCCAGGCTTTAAATATTGAATATATAGAGCTGTGGGTAATGGACCCGAATATTTACAAGACGAACGGTGCTGGTGGAGATTTATATTTTAACATTGGTAATATCTCTGAAGATATTCTGAAAGATGGCAGAAAGTCATTGGAGAATGGATTGCCGCCAGATGGAGATCCAACTAAGTTCGATGAAACGAATTGGGGAAGAGTACCAAAATTACAGCCGGTAGTTCAGGCGTTTGACAATGATCCGGCTGCACGTAAAGCACAGGATGTTGGTTTGGATGGATTAGGAGATAACGATGAGAAAACCAAGTTTGCCCCTGTATTGAGCCAGATCGTTCCGCAGTTAAGTCCGGCGGCAGCCAGTGAGCTTCAGGGTGACCCGAGTTCAGATAACTACGCTTACTTTAGAGGCCCGCAATTAGACCAGGAAAATGCAGGTATCCTGAAACGTTATGAAAAATACAATGGAACCGATGGGAACTCGAAAACGTCTCAGCAATCTCTGGACGAATTAGGAATCGATAATTCTGCGTCTACTTCTTTGCCGGATGGTGAGGATGTGAACAGGGATAACAATATGACCCAGTCTGATGAGTATTTCCAGTACAAAGTATCCATGCGTAAAGGGGACCTTGAAGTTGGAAAGAACTATGTAACAGATGCAGTGACTTCACAGGTGAAATTAGCCAACGGACAAACGCAACCGGTTACCTGGTATCAGATCCGTATCCCCCTGGCAGATTATCAGCAGAAAGTAGGAAATATCCAGGATTTTAAATCCATCAGGTTCTTCAGGATGTTCCTGACCAACTTTGCAGATACAACGATCTTAAGGTTTGCTAAAATTCAATTGGTAAGAGGGGACTGGAGAAAATATAATGACCAGAATATCGGTACACAGTTAATTACTGACCCGGGATTAAACAATACAGTAACACCGGATAATTCAACAATTGAAGTAGGTACAGTAAATATTGAGGAAAATGGAAAACGTACCCCTATTCCTTATGTAGTGCCGCCGGGAATTCAAAGAGAACTTGATTTCAATAACTATAGAACCAATACAAGATTAAACGAGCAATCTCTTTCTTTTATTGTGCGGAACCTGCGTGATGGTTATGGCCGTGCAACTTTCAAGACTGCATTGAACGATTTCAGGTCTTACAAAAGACTGGAAATGTTTGTCCATCTGGAAGCTATAGGAAATACAGTAGTTAACAATGGTGACCTGAGTGCCTTTATCAGAATCGGAACAGATAACCAGGATAACTATTATGAGTATTCGCAACCTTTGGTGGTTACCCAGCCAAATACAAGTGACCCTTATGCGATCTGGCCGGATGCCAATAAGATGGATATTCAGTTGTCGCTTTTCCAGGATATTAAACTGGCACGTAACCGGGCTACTATGCCTAACGGGGCAATGTGGGATATTACCAAACCTTTCTCTTATGTAGTAGATGGTAAAACAATAACGATTAAAGGACAGCCTGATATGAGCCAGGTCAAGGTTTATATGCTTGGGGTAAAAAATCCATTGAAGCTGGCTTCGGATCCGCGTGCAGATGACGGGTTGGAAAAAAGCGGACAAATCTGGTTCAATGAGCTCCGGTTAACTGAATTTGATGAACGTGGCGGATGGGCAGCGGCGGCGAGAATGAATGCGCAGCTGGCTGATTTTGCGGAAGTCAATGTTTCGGGAAGTAAGTCAACTATTGGTTTTGGTTCTATTGACAAAAGGGTGAGCGAAAGAAACAGGTCTGACAATACTTCTTTTGATATTTCGTCCAATATGGAATTAGGTAAATTTTTCCCTAAGAAATCGGGAATTAAGATTCCAACTTATATCAGTTATTCCAAGCAGGTGAGTACGCCTCAGTATGATCCGAAAATGCCGGATATTGAGTTGAAGACTTCCCTGAAAGGGGCGTCTGCTGAAGAGCGGAAAATTATCCTGGATTATTCACAGGATTATACCACGCGTAATAGTATTAACTTTACGAATGTTCACAAAGAACGGACGGATCTGACCAAAGCGCCTAAGCTTTGGGATGTAGAAAACTTTAGTGGGACCTATTCTTTTACTAAAATCCTGCACCACGATTTTATCAATCAGAGTTCAATACAGAAAACCTATTTCGGTTCCCTTGCTTACAATTATTCAGGACAGTCAAAGAACTACAGACCATTTGATAAGCTGATCAAGTCGAATTTACTGACGATATTAAAGGATATTAACATCAGTCCGATGCCAACATCGATCAATTTCAGGATTGATGTGAACCGTTATTATTCAGAGAACAGCTTGCGGAACAATGATCCGGGAAATTCAATACCGATCAATACGACTTTCAATAAAAATTTCCTGATTACCAGGGTATACGCAATTTCATGGAACCTGACCAAGTCGCTGACACTCGATTTTGATGCGACAAATTATTCCATCATTGATGAACCAGACGGCAGAATTAATGGGCTGAAGCGTGATACGGTGTGGCAAAACCTGCTTAGACTTGGCCGTACTACCGACTATAGCCATAACATGAATATTACCTATGCTGTGCCGATTAACAAGATCCCTGGTCTGGACTGGATTAATGTGGCGACAAGATATGGGACTAACTTTACCTGGAATACAGAACCGCTTTCTACGCTGAGAGATCCGCTGATTAACCTGGGGAATACGATTCAGAATGCAAGGACAATTCAGATCAATCCAACTTTTAACTTTACGAGTTTATACAATAAGATTGGTTTGTTAAAGCGTTCAAAGAGTGATGATGGAGGGCCTGGAATCCTGTTAGGTTTGTTAACGAGTATTAAGAATATTAATGCGGCTTATACGCAGACTAAAGGGATATTCCTGCCTGGTTATACGCCAACAACAGATTATTTTGGAATTGATAAATTCTCCGGTGCACCGGGCTGGGGTTTTGTATTCGGCAGCCAGCGTGACATCCGGGAAATGGCGATAAAAAATAACTGGATTACACACGATACTTTGCAGACCCAATTGTATATCAATACGATGCGGGAAGATTTAAGTATTACGAGTGTGATTGAGCCTTTCCGTGATTTCAGAATTACGCTGACGGCCAATAAAAACAGGACGATGAATTATTCGAGTAATTTCAGATATGATAATACGAGCCAGGCTTTCCGTAACCTGAGTCCATCTACTACTGGTGATTACAGCATTTCATTTATCAGCCTTGGAACTGCATTTTCTGAAAATCCAGGAAGTACTGTTTCCAAACTGTTCAATCAGTTTATGGCAAACAGGTCAACGATCTCGCAGCGTTTAGGTGCGGTAAATATTAATTCTCGTGGTGTATCCTCAGGCTTTGCTGATGGCTATGATAAGAATTCACAGGATGTATTGATTGCTGCATTTATGGCTGCTTATACTGGTCAGGATGCTTCGAAGGTAAGTTTGAATTCTTTCCCTAAAATACCTTTGCCAAACTGGCGCGTTAATTATGGCGGGTTAACGCGGTGGGACTTTTTGGGTGACTACTTCAAGTCGATTGATCTGAGACATTCTTACCGCTCAATTTACAGTGTGAATGGATTTAATACACTGGCGCGTTATCAGGAAACTGACGGGTATGTGAGCAGCAGGGATGACAACCAGAATTTCCTTCCTTTTTATCAGTTTTCACAGGTGACGATTGCAGAGCAGTTTGCGCCGCTGATTGGAATTGATACGCGTTTGAAAAACAACCTGACTGCTAATTTTGAGATCGGGAGAACGCGTTTGCTGGGGTTAAGTTTAGCGAATACGCAGCTGTCACAATTGTCAGAGAACAACATGGTGTTTGGTTTAGGTTACCGGACTACTAAATTCAGGTTCCCTTTTGGATTGTTCAAACAGATGAAGATGGATAACAACATGGATTTCAAACTGGATGTTTCTATCCGGGATAACAAAACTGTGATTTACAGGGCGGATGTGTCGACGGCAGAGATTTCTTCGGGTGCTAAAAACATTACTTACCGGCCGAGTATTGACTACATCCTGAATCAGCGTTTTAATATTAAGCTTTTCTATGATTCGAATATTACCAAGCCATATACTTCGCAATCGTTTAATACTTCATTCAGCAATTTTGGATTTAGTTTGAGGATCACACTTAATTAGCAGAACTAACGTTTTGTATAAAGTATATATTAATTACCTTTGAGCAATCAAATCGAATAAAAAATGAATTTTCCATCAGAACTAAAGTACACTAAAGACCACGAATGGGTTAGAGTTGAAGGTAATGAAGCCTTTATTGGTATAACTGATTTCGCGCAACGCGAATTAGGTGATATCGTTTATATCGATGTCAATACTGTAGGTGAGGAAGTAGGTAAGGATGATGTTTTCGGTAGTGTTGAAGCCGTTAAAACTGTATCTGACTTATTTATGCCGGTTACTGCTACTGTATTAGAAATTAATGCTGCATTGAACGATAGCCCGGAATTAGTGAATTCTGATCCTTATGGAGAAGGCTGGATGGTTAAAGTAACCTTAAGTGATGCTGCTCAGGTAGCTGATTTATTGGATGCTGCTGCATACCAGGCTTTAGTTGGTGCTTAATAAATGAATAAATTCAAAGTACTCTTACATCAACGCTTAGCCCTTTTATGGACGGTGTTTATCTTGATTCTTTGTACTATGAAAATGCCTGATTCCGTCGGTGAATCAGGCTTTTTCTTTACGGGGTTTGATAAGATGGTACACCTGGGTTTTTTCTTCGTCCTTACTATTTTGCTGTTTTACGGTGAAACTAAAAGTCAGCGCAGAGAAAATTTCGGAATCTTAACTATCTTTAAGATCTTGATGCTCACCTTTGCCTTAGGTGGTTTTATCGAGCTGATCCAGTTGAAGTTCTTCACTTACCGTTCTGCGGAGTGGTGGGATCTGGGAAGTGATATGATCGGTGTATTTATGGCGATATTTGCGTATGTGTTATTAAATAAATCTAACTATGAAAAGGAAAGCTAGTATTTTGTTTTTGTTGTCCATAGGACTGCTGAGCAGTTGCCGTATTTTTAAACCGGGTTGCCATTGCCCTAAAGTTAGCTATTCAGTTCCTGCGGTACAGAAAAACAAGCTGTATGCTTAGTTATTCTTCCTGTTGTTAAAACTTTTTATCGGCCCCTTAAGCTGAATAAACGGGTGTATTTAAAATGTTACCCATATTTTAACGGATAAAAACAAACCATTTGCCTTTATTGGAGTCAGAGAAGCATATAATTGAAAATATCAAGCTTCTTCCATGATGACTTTTACAAAAAATCTCCTGCTGATTGCATTCCTCTTTTTCAGCTTTTCTTCGTATGCACAGTTAAAAAACGGCTCCGTTAGTGGAAAGGTCGTTAATGCGAAAGACCGTTTACCAGTAGACTATGCTTCAGTAGCAGTTAAAAGTCTTAAAGATTCCAGTGTTGCTGGTGTGATCAATACAGAGACCGATGGCTCTTTTGTACTCAAAGGACTTGCTCCTGGGCCTTACAGGCTTACGGTAGCTTATCTCGGTTTAAATAATGTCAATAAAGAATTTACAGTATCTGCTGCAACGCCATCAGTCAATTTAGGTACACTGGCTATGGAAAATACGGGACTGAATTTAAATACGGTGGTGATTAAAGGGGTGGTTACTCCGGTAGTAGTTAAAACTGATACGGTAGAGTATAGTGCGGGTGCTTATAAGGTCAGGGAGAATGCTGTGGTAGAAGATGTACTTAAAAAGCTGCCTGGTGTTGATGTGGCTAAGGATGGTTCGATCAAAGCTCAGGGAGAGACTATCACGCGTGTGCGTGTGGATGGGAAAGATTTCTTTGGGAATGACCCTTTATTGGCGACCAAGAATTTACCGGCCGATATGATTGATAAGATCCAGGTGATTGATTTGCTTTCGGACCAGGCTCAGTTTACAGGTGTGGACGATGGGAACAGGGAGAAGATTATTAACATTACGACCAAGAAGGATAAAAAGAATGGTTATTTCGGAAATTCAAGTGTTGGTTATGGTACTGATGATCGTTATGATGTGAACCTGAATGTCAATAAGTTTAATAAAGAGCAGCAGTTTTCTGTAATCGGTCAGTTTAACAATGTCAACAAGCAGAATTTTGGTGGCGGCGGCGGTCTGGGTACTGGTACTGGCGGTGGTGGAGGTGGCGGCGGTGGTCGTTTTGCTGCGGCATCGGGTGCTCCACCGCAAGGGATTACCAATACCAATGCTTTCGGTATTAACTTTGCCGATGTTTATACAGATCAGACTAAAATTACGGCGAGTTATTTCTTTAATAAGACTTCTTTGTTCAATGAGCAGACGAGTTCAAGAGAGAACTTGTTGGGGGACAGCAGAACTCTTTTTAACCAGAATCTGACAAGCAATACGGATAGTAAAAATCATCGTTTTAACTTTTTAATAGATACTAAGATCGATTCGACAATGTCGATCCGTGTACAGCCAAGTGTTACTTATACAGAAACCGGGTTAGCTCAGAATACCAATTATGTGAATACTTATGATAAGTATCAGACGGTGGGTACGCAAGGGTACAATACGAATTCTACCTCGCCGGTAATTGGCAATAATATTCTCTTAAGGAAGAAGTTCGCTAAAAAGGGACGTACGTTATCTTTGAATATCAATACGAGTATCAATGATAATGATTCCAAAATCTATAATGATATTAACAATGTAACGACGCAGGGTGATTCAGTAAGCAATTCGGTTATTAATCAGCTGAACAATCAGAATTCTCATTCGATTACGAATACTTCAAGATTGGTTTATACGGAACCTATCTCTAAAACGCTGAATCTGGAGGTGAACTATCAGAATACTTATAGTTTTAACAATAGTGAGCGTTTCAATTATAACTTTAACCCTATAACTTCTCAGTATGATATACCTGATCTGACTTATACGAATACTTATGAGAATAAGACGCTGACGAATGCTGTTGGGGCAAGTTTGAATAAGAATACGGAGAAGTTAAATTGGAATATAGGGGTGGGTGTGCAGAATACGGATAGAAGAAATGAAAATCTGACTACTGGTAATCTGATCACTCAGAATTTTTATAATATCGTTCCTACGGCGCAATTGCGTTATAAATTCAGCAAGAGCAAAAGGTTAGTGATCAGGTACCGTGGAAGTACGCAGCAGCCTTCGATTAATCAAATTCAGCCTATTCCGGATAACACCAATGCACAGAGTATTCCGATTGGTAATCCTGGTTTAAAGCCTTCTTTCACAAATAACCTGACTGTGCTTTACAATAATTTTGACTTTGCGAAGTTTCGTTCGCTGTTTATCTTTGCGAACATCAGCCAGACTTTTAATGCTTTCGGAAATGATAGCAGATTGATTGATGCGCCGGCTGATCCTAACTTTGGTAAGCTTGCGGTTGTTCCTGTAAATGTGAACGGGGTTTATCAGGGGACTTTAGGTTCTTCACTGGGTTTACCTATTATCAAAGAGAATAAGTTGAATCTGAATATAGATTTAGGTGGTACTTATGCCAGAGGTGTCAACTTTACTAATTCTCTGCAAAATGTGACGAATGATCTTTCGATCACCAATAAATACAGGTTGGTTTCTTCTATGGATAAACTGGATTTGACGGCTAGTGTAGCGGGGTCTGTTAACCGTGCTACTTATTCGGCACAATCATCAGCGAATACTACTTATTATACGCTGAATCCGGCGATTGATGTGAGTTATATGTTTCCTGGAAATATTCGTCTTGCTGTAAATGCGGATTACTTCCAGAATACGGGAAGAGGGCCGGAGTATAATACGAACTTCACCATTGTGAATGGGTATATCAGTAAGCAGTTTTTCAAGAACAGGGGGACTTTTAAGGTTGCTGTGAATGATGCGCTGAACCAGAACCAGGGGATTTCCAGAACTTCAAGCAATAACACGATTACAGATTTAAGGTATAATGTGCTGAAAAGATATTATATGTTCTCGTTTACTTATTCGTTAAGCAGAATGGGCGGCAAAACTATGCAGAATGATGTGCCAATGCCGGGTATGGGTGGGGGCCGTAGTGGAGGTTTTGGTGGTGGTAGAAGAGGTGGGGGGGATATGTAATATAAAAAAAACAAACCTGCTATGTTCGGACGACATTAGAAATGTATGTCCTCACATTAGCAGATTTGTTTTTTTTAATTCCAATCCTTAAGGGGAAACCTGGTGGATTGCTTCAAAGATGTTAGTTGTTGGATGGATAAACATTGTTGATTGCTTACAGGGTTGCTATATGGATACTGAATAGATAAATAATGTTGCTTGCTTATAGGGTTGCTATATGGATACTGAATAGATAAATAATGTTGCTTGCTTACAGGGCTGCTACATGGATATTGGATGGATAAATAATGTTGCTTGCTTACAGGGTTGCTATATGGATACTGAATAGATAAATAATGTTGCTTGCTTACAGGATTGCTATATGGATATTGGATGGATAAACATTGTTGATTGCTTACAGGGTTGCTATATGGATACTGAATAGATAAATAATGTTGCTTGCTTATAGGGTTGCTATATGGATATTGGATAGATAAATAATGTTGCTTGTTTACAGGGCTGCTACATGGATATTGGATAGATAAATAATGTTGATTGCTTACAGGGTTGCTACATGGATATTGGATAGATAAATAATGTTGCTTGTTTACAGGATTGCTACGTGGATAATTGATCTGTTTTGTAATTCTGCTCGTAATTTCAATGCTTAATTATTTTGCTAAAACAATTTATTTAATGAATAGACAATATTCTGCGTAAAAAGCTATTATTTAGACTGATTTAAAATAATTTTGAATACCTAGTAAAATTAGATTTACTTTGCGCCAAAATTATATATAATCAATCTAAATAATTATGGTAAAACAATTACTTTCATTAATTTTCATCTTATTTTTAAGTACCAGTTTATACGCACAACATACGGGAAGTGTCAAAGGTAGAATCACTACTTCTGACGGAACTATTGCCGATGGGGTAACCGTAAAACTGAAGGGTACTACCTTTGGTGCAATTACTGAGGAGAATGGTTCTTATTCAATCAGAAAGGTGCCAACCGGAAACTATACTATTGTTGTTTCTGCTATTGGACTATATCCTAAAGAAAAACAAATTACAGTGACTAAAGAGACTGTAATCGCTGACTTCTCCTTGAATGAGAACAAGTCGCAGTTAAAGGACGTACAGATTTCTACCCATAAAAAATACAAAGTAGAAAAAGTCTCTTCTTCTTTACGTTTACAAACAAAATTATTGGAATTGCCTCAGAACATTAAAGTGGTTACGAGTCAACTGATGGCAGACCAAATGGCTTTTGATATTGTTGATGGCGTAACCAGAAACGTAAGTGGTGCCGTAAGAGTTGGCCACTGGGATGCGCAGTACGCAAACATTTACATGCGTGGTTTCTCTATTCCAGGCTTCCGTAATGGGATGAATTTAAAAACCCCATGGGGCCCGCTTGCAGATGATGCTGCTACAATTGACCGTATTGAATTCGTAAAAGGCCCTGCTGGCTTTATGATGGCAAATGGTGAGCCGGGTGGTCTTTACAATATCGTTACTAAAAAACCTACGGGCACGAATCAAAGTTCTGTTAGTCTGAGTGCTGGTGGATATAACCTTGCACGTGCTGCGGTAGATTTGGATACGAAGCTTTCTGCTGACGGTAAATTGTTATTTCGTTTAAACGTAGCTGCGCAGACTAAAGGCAGTTTCAATAAGTTCAATTACAATGATAAGTATGTAATTGCACCGGTAATCAGCTATCAGATTGACAGCAATACGAAAGTTACTGCTGAATATACACACCAGCACGTAGAAGCATTAGCATTGGGTAACTACGGATTCTCTCCGAAAGGATTTGGTGATACCGATCCCAGCTTCTTTGTTGGAGATCCTTCATTAGACCCAAATAAGCTGAATGACCATAACCTTACACTTTATTTCAATCATAAATTCAATAAAAACTGGATATTTAACGCACAAGCTGCCTATTTGAACTATTCCTTATTTGGTGGTACACCGTGGCCATCTACGATCGCTGCCAACGGTGATATGAGAAGAGGTCTAAACATTAGTGAAGAATTAGCTATCAATAAAAATATCCAGTTCAGCTTACAAGGCCAGTTCAAAACAGGTGAAATTGTACACAGAGTTTTAGGTGGTATGGATATGGGTAACTTAAAAACCTGGGGTGATTTTTCAAGTGTTTCACAACCAGATCTTCAGTTAGCTGGTAATGCCACTTTTAATATTTACAATCCTGTTTATGGTATACCGACTGCTAATATCCCAGTATTTGACAGGTCAAGAAGCATCCAGGTAAGATCAGGTGCAAATACTTATGCAACCAACTCAACTTATACAGGAGTATACTTACAAGACGAATTACGTTTCCTGAATGAGAAACTACGTTTAACACTGGCAGGTCGTTTTACCCATGCAGAAACTGTTGGTAAAACCAATGCAACACAAATGTCAGATAATGCAGTTACCCCAAGAGTAGGCTTAAGTTACTCCATTACCAAAGATTTCTCAGCTTACACCTTATACGACCAGAGTTTTATCCCACAATCACAAGCTTCGAGATCAGCAACCGGTGACGTTTTTAAACCCGTAACAGGTAATAACATTGAATTTGGATTGAAGAAAGACTGGTTTGGCGGAAAATGGAACTCAACATTCTCTATGTATAAAATTACAAAGAAAAATGTCCTGACCCCTGACCCGGCATACCCTCTTGGAGATCCAAATAACTTCATGGTACAGCTAGGTGAAGTTCAATCTAAAGGTATCGAATTTGACTTGGTAGGTGAAGTAGCAGAAGGCCTAAACTTAACCCTGAACTATGCTTACACAGATCCAAAAGTAACCAGAGATGAGAACAAAGATCCGGCAAAAAATGCAACCGGAACTTACCTGGCTAATACAGCTAAACACATCACTAACGGATGGTTATCATACCGTTACAGAAATGCAAACTCCATACTTAACGGAATTGGATTCTCCGGCGGTTACCAAATGCTATTAAACCGTTACGCAGGATCAGGAACTACTCAAACCCCATTTGCAGATTACATCCGTTTCGACGCAGGTATATCTTACGTAAGAGGTAAATTCTCCATCACAGGTTTAGTAAGTAACTTACTGGACAAAAAACTATTTACACAAGGATCTTATACTAAAGTTGCAAAAGAAACAGCGACATCAGTTTCTTATTACACTTACATCTATGAAGTACCTAGAAATGGAAGAATCAGTGTTAAATACAACTTCTAATACTTAAAAAATCAATACACTAAAAAATAATAAACCTTAAGTACTTTAGCAGGGACTTAAGGTTACTAACAAATTATAATCCTTAGGTGTCAGTAAACAGGCGCCTAAGGTTACTAACAATCCTTTAAGGCGTTGGCAAATAACAACCCTTAAGGCGTCATCGAATAACAATCCTTAAGGCGTCGTCAAATAGCAACCCTTATGGCGTCGTCAAATAGCAACCCTTATGGCGTCAACCAATAACAACCCTTAGGACGTCGTCAAATAACAATCCTTAGAGCATCGTCAAATAACAACCCTTAGGACGTCGTCAAATAACAACCCTTAAGGCGCCATCAAATAACAATCCTTAAAGCGTCGTCAAATAACAATTCTTAAGGTGCCATCGAATAACAATCCTTAGGGCGTCGTCAAATAACAATCTTTAAGGCGTCGTCAAATAACAATCCTTAGGGCGCCATCAAATAACGACCCTTAAGGCGTCGTCAAATAACAATTCTTAGGGCGTCAACAAATAACAATCTTAACGCGCCAACAAGTAAACACCTAAAGCGCCGACAAAGGCGTTAACCGCGCTCCATAATTAAATTCCATTTAAAAGCCCCTCGTATAATACACTTTTCAATTGTGGATTGGATAAAAACAAAGGATACTTAATGTGAGGGCATTCATTCCGAGCCCCTTCAGGCGACGGCAATGTCGCCCGAACATAAGTATCCTTTGTTTTTATGTATTAATGGTGTCACAACGAAGGTCTTTATTTGGATTTATTATTGATAAAGGGTACATTGCGGGCTAATTAAGCATATGAATCTTTCGCAGTTAAATCCAGGAGAACGTGGCACTATTGTAGCCTTTACAGATTTAGAAATGTCAGTAAAACTAATGGAAATGGGCTGTTTGCCTGGAGAAGTTGTGGAAGTTGAACGTTTTGCGCCACTAGGTGACCCGATGGCCATACGTGTTGCCGGATACCAATTATGTTTACGTAAAAACGAAGCTTCTGTTATTATAATTTCTTAGATCAATCTTGGCTACTACACTGAAAATTGCGTTAGTTGGTAATCCCAATACAGGAAAATCGACACTATTTAACTTACTCACCGGGTTAAACCAGAAGATAGGAAACTTCCCCGGAATTACCGTTGATAAGAAAACTGGTTTCTGCAAACTTTCCGCCACACAACAGGCCGAAATTGTCGATCTGCCCGGAACCTACAGCCTATACCCAAAAAGCAGGGACGAAAGCATCGTATTTCAAGTACTTGCCGATAAGAAAAACTCAAGCCATCCCGACCTCATTGTATTAGTTGCCGACGCAACTAACCTCCGCAGAAACCTGCTCCTCTACTCACAAGTAGCAGACCTGCGTATTCCAGTCGTACTCGCACTGAATATGACCGACATGGCCACCAAAGAAGGAATCAATATCAACATTGATGAACTCTCCAAACGCCTCGGCATACAAGTTGTTGCCATCTCTGCCAGAAGTAAAACAGGTCTTGAAGCACTAAAACAAGCCATTGCCAATACCACCACTATACCTACACAAGTAGACGGAACTGACGTTAATGTACTCGCTGCGGCAGCCATTGACGAAACTAAAGCCATTCTTGCAACCGATAACGACTATTTCGCCCTGCAAATTCTGCACCAGCACGAGCACCTTGAAATCTATACCGCTCAGCAACACGCAAATTTCGAGCAGATTAAAAAGTCACACCAATTCGAATCCTCCAAACTACAGGCAGCAGAAACTATTGCCCGTTACAGATATTTAAGTACCGTATTGTCCGGCGTTATTGAAGACACCGGGGCCTCCAAAAAATTTGCATTCAGTGATAAAATAGATTCGATTCTGACCAACCGCTTCTGGGGATTCTTTATCTTCCTGTTTATCCTGTTCTTTATCTTTAATGCCATTTTCTCGTGGTCTGCCTACCCGATGAGCCTGATTGAAGGCGCATTTGGCTGGATTGCGAAAACAGGACACGAATACCTTCCCGACGGTATATTAACCAATCTTCTCTTAGACGGTGTGGTTGCCGGATTAGGCGGGATTATTGTATTTATTCCGCAGATTGCCATTCTGTTTGCACTGATCTCTATCCTGGAAGATACCGGGTATATGGCCAGGGTGACCTTCATGATGGATAAGATCATGCGGAAATTTGGAATGAGCGGAAAATCAGTCGTACCGATGATCGGTAGTTTCGCCTGTGCCGTTCCTTCTATTATGAGTGCCCGGAACATTGAAAACTGGAAAGACAGAATCATTACCATTATGGTTTCCCCATTAGTCAGCTGCTCAGCAAGACTTCCGGTTTATACCTTACTAATCTCCCTGATTATTCCCGACACCAAACTATTCGGCTTTGTCAGCATGCAGGCGCTTGCCCTGATGGGAATGTACCTGATCAGCATCATTGCTGCGGTTACAGTAGCTTTCGTGATGAAATTCATGATCAAAGCCACTGAAAAGTCTTACTTTATTATGGAGCTGCCTGTTTACAGAATGCCAAGATGGAGTAACGTACTGTTCACCATGTATGAAAAATCTAAAACTTTCGTATTTGAAGCAGGTAAGGTGATTATCGCGATATCCATAGTCTTATGGGTGATGGCAACCTATGGGCCTTCAGAGAAATTCCAGCAGATAGAAACTAAATACGCTAAAATTGAAATGCAAAAAGACAGTGTACAGATCAGTACGCTGGAAAGAGATAAATCGGCCGAAAAACTAGAAAACTCTTACGCAGGAATCCTGGGCAGAAGTATCGAGCCGGTCATCAAACCTTTAGGCTTTGACTGGAAGATCGGTATTGCACTGATTACCTCATTCGCTGCCCGTGAAGCCTTTGTAGGGACGATGGCTACGATTTACAGCGTTGACAACGGAGAAGAGAATCCAGGCACGATACGGGATAAAATGAGAGAGGCAAGAAATCCGGAAACCGGGCTGCCAGTCTTTACCTTTGCCACCGGATTTTCCCTGATGCTGTTTTACGCTTTCGCTATGCAATGTATGAGTACCGTTGCGGTAGTTTACCGCGAGACCAAATCATGGAAATGGCCGCTGATTCAAACAGTATATATGACCGCTATGGCCTATGTAGCCAGTTTAATCGCATATCAGTTTTTGAAGTAAATTCTTTATCTTAGGACTGTGGAAAAAGTTGATGTTTTAGCACAGTATATGCCCCCTGAGGCGGCTCCCGTAATTGCTAAATGGATCGACTACTTTCAATGCGAATTTAAGATCTCCAAAAGCAGGGCGACCAAACTCGGTGATTACAGACACCCTTTTAAAGAACTGGGACATAAGATCTCTGTCAACAATAACCTGAACCGTTATGCATTTCTGGTTACTACCGTGCATGAATTTGCACACCTGTTAACCTGGAACGATCATAAGAATAAGGTCAAGCCACACGGCGGAGAATGGAAACACAACTTTAAAAGGATGATGACCCCATTTCTGGAGCAGCAGGTTTTTCCCGAAGACCTTCAAAAGGCCATCAGCACTTACTTAACTAACCCTTCCGCCTCCAGCTGTACTGACTTAAGTCTGTCCAGAGCACTTAAAAAGTACGATGGTATACTGGATCACTCCCGGTTAGAAGAACTTCCCCAGCATACCGTATTTACCATTAAAGATGGCCGCCGGTTTAAAAAAGGGGAGAAACTCAGGAAACGTTTCAGATGTGAATGCCTGGATAATGGGAATATCTACTTGTTCAGTCCTTTGGCCGAAGTTGTCGTATCTGCTACAGGTACATAAATAGATGTATTATCCTCTATTTTCCATTTGAAGTTTAATTTGTCATCCTTAAATTGTGAAGGGAAATTCAATAAACTATCGATATAAGCATCTTTAGTTTTGACCAGAATGCTCGATTTATAACTCGGCTGTCTCTTGCTTTTAAGCATAATATAAAGTGCATCCGGATAAGTGGAAATATTATCAAAAACCATTTCAAATTTATCTGTTCCCTGAATTGCATCATTGATACCTTTCACATCCGAAGCGTAATTTTCTTCAGGATACTTATTATCGGCAGCTTGTACCAATAAATAAGGGAGTGTACGTAAGGCCTCAGCCGAGCTTGCTGTGCGGCTATCTATTTTGAAGATCACATTATTCCGCATATAAGTCCGGACGTCCTTAAAGACGCTCCCTTCTTCATTCATGAGCTTAATCCGTTCTTTGACCAGGATCAGGCTGTCATTTTTAAAATAATAGCTTTTTACTGCATTACTGATTGTACCATTTGAAGTATAGGTTTTATACAACATCCCATCATTATGTGCACTGTACTTTTCTGCATATACTGAAAGATCGCCCGATAAATAGATCAGACTGTATTCTTTCTTATAATCTCTGAGTGTCCGGTCAATCGAAGCAGCATAGTTTAAAATAGACTTGTCGGTCATATTTGTGGTACCTTCCTCAGGTAAACCAGCTTGTGGATGGGTAGATTTAAAATACTTACAACCCGGAAGCGTAAACAGTAAAACTCCTAAACATAGTAGATAAATGGTTTTCATAACGCGCTCCAGTAAATAATGGTCTGCCAATCAGCAGGCCATTATCGTGCCAAGGCCTTAGTAAGCCATCAATTTCTGAATAGTTTCATGCAGACGGCTTTTAGCCAGAAACTGATCTTCGAGCAGCTTGCTCATCGGAATAGCAGTGTCCAGACTCGCGCAACGCATTACAGGCGCATCTAAATCTGTGAAACAATGTTCACCAATCCATGCGGCGATTTCAGCTCCGAAACCACTGCTCAGCGTATCCTCATGAAGGATAATTACCCTGCCAGTAACTTTCACAGCAGCTGCAACTGTTTCCTTGTCCCAGGGTTGTAAACTGCATAAATCGATCAGGTTCACTGATAACTCAGGATGATCATACAAATAAGAGAGGGACCAGTGAACGCCTAAACCATAGGTAATAATGGTAAACTGCTGCCCTTTTTTCAACCAGTTGGCTTTGCCGATTTCCAGCGTATAATGACCAGCAGGAACCAGCCCGCTTAAACTTCTGTATAAAAGTTTATGCTCAAAATAAATCACAGGATTAGGATCTTCAATTGCCGCCAGCAGCAAACCCTTTGCATCGTATGGGAAAGCAGGATAAACTATTTTAAGTCCCGGTGTCTTGGTAAACCAGGCTTCATTACTCTGAGAGTGAAAAGGGCCTGCACCAGTTCCCGCGCCAGTAGGCATCCGCACCACTACATCTGCTTTTTCTCCCCAGCGGTAATGTGTTTTCGCCAGGTTATTGATAATCTGATTAAAGCCGCAGGTAACGAAATCTGCAAACTGCATTTCCACTACCGCTTTATAGCCGTTGATTGATAAACCAAGCCCCGCGCCAACAATGGCAGATTCACAAATAGGGGTATTGCGGACTCTGGCCTTGCCAAATTCTTCTACAAAACCTGCTGTAATCTTAAATGCACCACCGTATTCGGCAACATCCTGCCCCATAATAACCAGGTTAGGATGTTGTTGCATCCCAATTCTCAAACCATCGCTGATCGCATCCAGATAACGGATTTCGGTAGAAGGTTCGGCAGGAGGGACTACTTGCTGGGTATAAGGATAGTACATATCCGTTAGCTCTGTTTCCGCTGAAGGTGAAGGATCAGCATCTTTAAAAGCCTGCTCAATTTCCTGATCCAGTTCAGTTTTAAAATCTGCTTTAATTTCCTCTAAAAGCTCATTCGTCAGGATATGCTGTTCAAACAGATAGCGCTCGAAATTCTTAACCGGATCTTTTTCAGCCCACTGCTCAAACAAGTGTGGAGGAACATATTTTGTACCCGAGGCCTCTTCATGGCCTCTCATTCTGAAAGTGAGGCATTCCAGTAAAACTGGTCTCGGATTGGCACGGATGTTTTTTGTAATCTCAGTAATCGTATCAAAAACCTCCAGCACGTTATTCCCGTCAATCTGAATTCCTTCAATACCATAACCTATAGCTTTGTCCACTAAGTCATCACAATTGAATTGCTCATTGATAGGTGTAGAGAGGCCGTAACCATTGTTTTCAACCAGAAAGATGACTGGTAAATTCCAGACTGAAGCGACGTTGACTGCTTCATGAAAATCACCCTCGCTGGTGGCGCCTTCACCTGTAAAAACAAGTGTGGCCTGTTCTTTTCCGGTGATCAGATCGGCCAGGGCAATTCCGTCAGCCAGAGCCAGCTGCGGGCCAAGGTGAGAAATCATCCCTATGATTTTGAATTCCTGTGTGCCGAAGTGAAAAGACCGGTCTCTGCCTTTGGTAAAACCGGTCATTTTTCCCTGCCACTGCGCCATTAAATTACGCAGCGGAATGTCTCTGGAAGTAAAGACACCCAGATTCCTGTGCATCGGCAAAATATATTCTTCCGCATTCATCGCTAAAGTGGCTCCCACTGCGATTGCCTCCTGGCCTATGCCAGAAAACCATTTACCTATTTGTCCCTGCCTAAGCAGGATTAACATTTTTTCTTCGACCATTCGGGGATAAAGGAGACGCTTATACAGCGACAACAAAGTTTCATCGTCTTTTTCTTTCCGGTCGAAATGCATATAGGTTAGGTTTGCGGTTTATTTTTGGATTTTTCTTCCCATTGTTTAGCGAAAGATTTTGGTGCGATCTCCGGCATAGCACGGTACTTGCCCCACATTTTTTTGAAGATCAGCTTCATAAAAAAGTTCTTGATTTTTCCGCCGAACAAATCCATCTTAGATCTTTTGGACATGCCCGAATTCCAGATCTTCCAGCCAATATCTTCAGTTTTTGTGTTTTGATGCTGTTCTACAGCATCTCTTCTGTTCAGCAGCAACATTTTATGAATATCAATCTTTACCGGGCAAACTTCAGAACATTTGCCGCAAAGACTTGACGCATAACTCAGGTGCTTGAAATCTTTCATCCCCTGTAAATGAGGCGTAATAATAGAGCCAATAGGGCCGCTGTAAGTTGTATTGTAAGTATGACCACCTATATTTTTATAAACAGGACAGGCATTTAAACAAGCACCGCAACGGATACAATATAATCCCTGGCGCTGATCTTTTTGTGCCAGCAGGTTTGTACGTCCGTTATCCAGTAAGATCACGTACATTTCTTCCGGGCCATCAGTTTCATGTGCCTGTCTTGGCCCGCTTAAAATTGAATTGTAAACTGTTAAATTCTGGCCTGTGCCATGGCTGGATAATAAAGGCCAGAAAAGGTCAAGGTCTGCCATCGAAGGAATGATCTTCTCTATTCCGACAATCGCAATATGTATTTTAGGGAAGGTCGTGCTTAAACGTGCGTTCCCTTCATTTTCAGTTAACGCAACACTGCCTGTATCTGCAATCAGGAAATTTCCACCGGTAATCCCTATATCAGCAGTCAGGTATTTCTCTCTTAAAAGCTCTCTCGCTTTTTGAGTAAGCTGTTCCGGCGTATAATCTATCGGAGTACCGAATTTTTCATGGAATAACTTCGCAATATCCTCCTTGGTCAGGTGCATCGCAGGCGTCACGATATGGTAAGGTGCCTGCCCTAATAACTGTACGATAAACTCTCCCAGGTCACTCTCTAAAGAAGATATGCCGTTCTTTTCCAGAAAATCATTCAGATGAATTTCTTCGGTAGTCATGGATTTCGATTTAATAACCGATTTGCCACCACTTTTATTAATTATATTTAAGATCTCTTTCTGTGCCTCTTCAGCATCATTTGCCCAGATTACTTTTCCACCACGGCGCTGGAAATTGGCTTCAAATTCAGGTAAGAATTTGTCCAGGTTTTCCATCACTCTCCACTTGATGACATGCGCCTTCTTCTTTGAGTTTTCTAAATTCTCAAATTTCGTTAAACCCCTTGCAACCGCATCATTGTACTTTCCAATGTTGTGGTTGATTGTGTTACGATGATCTACATCAAATGCCTTCTCATCTGCCTTCACCAAAAACTCTTCAGCAATCTTCGTCATGTTCAAATATAAATAAATGTTTGAGAGCGTGTTTAAATTTAGGGGCTAAAATTAACAAGCTCTTAATAAAACGAAAAAACCTGCGGGTTATGCAGGTTTTTAAAATTATTTCTTTGGCGTACCATCTTCATTCTTATCTACCGCAGGCCGGGTAGGGCGGTTAGCCAGGTCCCAGGCCGTATAATAGACTAGTTGTGCACGTCTGGCCAGCAGGTCAAATTTGATCTTGCTCACTTCATCGCCTGGCTGGTGATAATCTTCATGCACCCCATTAAAATAAAAGATAACCGGAATACCATGTTTCGCGAAATTATAATGATCTGAACGGTAATAGAACTGGTTTGGATCAGTCCTGTTATTGTATTTCATGTCCAGGTTCATCTTCATGTACTGGTCATTCGCATTGATTCCGGCAGCATTCAGTTCAGAACTCAGCATATCAGAACCAATGATATAAATATAATCTTCGTTGTTCTCATGTTCCTTATCAACACGGCCAATCATATCAATATTTAAATTGGTAATTGTATTCTCCAAAGGCAGTACCGGGTGTTCAGAGTACCACTCAGAACCTAATAAACCTTTTTCTTCTCCAACTACGGTCATAAACAAGATACTTCTTTTAGGCCCTTTTCCGGCTGCTTTAGCTTTGGTGAAAGCATCAGCAATCAGCAATACACCTGTAGTTCCGGAGCCATCATCATCTGCACCATTGTTCACTTTATCAGTACCTGAAGTCGTTAAGCCGATATGATCATAATGACCAGTGATCACCAGGATTTCTTTTTTTAACACCGGATCTGACCCTTCCAGAAAGCCTAAAACATTTTCAGCTCTTACTTTTACTTCTTCCTTTTTAGCACTGCCAGACAAAGCGATTTTAATGACCTGTGAAGCAGGCTGGCCAGTTGAGCTGATCTTTTGTTGTAAAGCCTCCACAGTTGTGCCTGCCGCTTTTAATAGTTCGTTTGCAGTAGCTGTATTGATATTAATGGTAGGAAAAGTTTTCATCTTCGCCATTCGTGCAGTATTCTCCTCGCTTTTCAAAGTCAGCTGTCCTGAACCTGCATACATCAATTTCGTTTCTGCATTCAAACTATCCAGTGATGGGTCTATCTGAATTACAGCCAGTGCCTTGTGATTAGCCAGGTATTGAACTTTTTCTCTTTTCGCTGCCATTGCTTTTCTTCTTGCAGCGCGGTCGGCCGGAGCAGTCTCATGTTGTTGCGACGGACTGCCAGAAGCAAAGATCACAATCACTTTACCTGCCACATCAATGTTTTTATAATCATTGTAGCCCTCTGTATCTAAGCCGTAACCAGCAAAAATGACTTCTTTAGTGTTGAAAGTAAAGCCTTCCAGCGATACATTCGACGCAGGAATAACAAAGTCGTAGTTATAGACCTTAGCCTGGCCCCCAATCGTAAAGACAGGTTGGTTCAGCTGATAAGTGACCATGTCTATCGGCTGAAAGTAATCACCTTTAACCGGTCCTTTTAAGCCAATACTTTTGAAATAATTTTTGATATAATCAGCTGCCATCCAGGCGCCCTTTTTACCAGTTTCCCTGCCTTCGTATTCATCAGATGCGAGTACAGAGAGATGTTTGTAAGCATTTGCTTTATTGATACTTGCGCTAAACTTTACTGCCGTTTGATTCTGAGCAGGAGTTTGATTTTGTGCACATGCACCCAAGCAAAGCAATAAAGCTATGCTTGTACTTAAAAAGTGTTTATTCATTATTTAGTTTTATGCTGTTTTCTTGTTTTTCCAGATGAATTAACCCGGTCTTTAAAAGGTCTTAATATAGGAAATTAACTATTTCTTTTAGCGGCACTCCGCCGATTTTTAAGGGGGTCACTATTATGTTACAACATAGCCGGAAACAGAATTGGCCCGTCATACTTTAGCATGACGGGCCAATTGTTTATGAAGCTTAGCCTTGCGGTTAGCAGGATATTTTAGCTACACGTTTAGCGTGTCTGCCGCCTTCAAATGCTGTATTCAGAAAGGTCATCACCATTTCCTTAGCCAGTTCTTCTGAGACAAACCTCGCAGGGATACAAATGATATTTGCATCGTTATGCTGTCTGGCCAGCGAAGCCAGTTCATTCTCCCAGCAAATCGCAGCCCTGATCCCCTGATGCTTGTTGGCAGCAATAGCAATGCCGTTAGCACTTCCGCAGATCAGGATTCCGAAAGGGAATTCCCCGTTTTCCACAGCCGAAGCCACAGGATGTGCAAAGTCAGGATAATCTACAGAGTCCGGGCTATAAGCCCCGAAATCCTGAACTTCAAAATCCTTCAGAAAATCACGCAATAACTCTTTGCAGGCAAAACCAGCGTGGTCAGCACCAATAGCGATTTTTAGTTGTGTGGACATGTTTTTAAGCGTTGTTACCTTTAGTTGTACCGTAAAGTTCTTTGTTTTTTCTGCGCTCAATTTTTGCAGAAATGAATATACTCAACTCATATAAAATGAATAGCGGGAAAGCTACAACAAGCATCGTCATCATATCTGGAGTAGGCGTAACTACAGCAGCAATGATCAGGATGATGACGATAGCATATCTCCGGCTTGCACGCATAAATGCAGGCGTCATGATACCGAATATAGAGAGGATATAAATGACAACAGGTAATTCAAATATAATCCCTGTACCGATGGTTAAAGTCGAGACAGATGATAAATACGAATCAATAGTAAACGTATTTTCAATCATCGGGCTTACTGAGAAATTGGTCAGGAAGTTAATTGATAATGGACAGATGATGTAGTAACCGAATAAAACACCTATCAGAAATAATACAGAAGCAAAGAAGACAAATCCCCTTGCAGCCTTCCTTTCTTTCTCATGAAGGGCAGGTTTTATAAATAACCAGAGTTCAAAAAGAATATATGGGATACCAAAAACGATACCCGTCATGATACAGGAATTAATCTGTAACGTGAACTGGCCAGCCATTTCTGTGTTGATAATTTTACCCTTGATTGAAGTGATACAAAAATCAGATCCCAGTGAAGGGAAGATCTGGACCAGCTTACACATCATCCGGTAAGTCCAGAAATCGGGGCTCTTAGGGCCCATTATAATGGTGTTAAACAGGAAATCGTAATACCAGAAGGCTAAGCCTGTAAAAATTACGATCGCCAATAATGCCCTGAGCAAGTGTTTTCTTAATACATCTATATGGTCAAAGAAAGACATTTCGGATTCCAGATTCTTTCCTTTATTCTTAATGGCCCCTATAAGGTCCTGCGCTTTATTATCACTCATGTACGTTATTTGTAAAACAAAAATACCATTCTATTTTATTAGAATGGTATTTACGTTTTAAATATAATAATTAGATGTCTTTATTCGGATTTATTCAGAAAAAACAAATGTTTCCATGAATTTAGTGGTGAAGTTTCCTGCTCTGAAGTTCGGATCTTTCATCAATTGCAAGTGGAAAGGAATAGTGGTTTTTACACCTTCAATTACAAACTCACTTAGCGCACGCTCCATTGTACTGATCGCTTCTTCACGTGTTTGTGCAACACAGATCAGTTTAGCAATCATAGAATCATAGTTTGAAGGAATCTGATAACCTGCATAAACATGCGTATCAACCCTTACCCCATGTCCGCCCGGAGAATGGAAATTAGTGATTTTTCCAGGACAAGGTCTGAAATTGTTAAAAGGATCTTCCGCATTAATCCTGCATTCAATAGCATGCATATTCGGAAGATAGTTTTTACCAGAGATCGGAACACCTGAAGCTACCTTAATTTGTTCTTTGATTAAATCGTAATTGATGACCTCTTCTGTAACCGGGTGCTCTACCTGGATACGTGTATTCATCTCCATGAAGTAGAAATTACGGTGTTTATCAACCAGAAATTCGATTGTTCCGGCACCTTCATAAGAAACAGCAGTGGCCCCTTTAATTGCAGCCTCACCCATACGTTCTCTCAATTCCGGAGTCATGAAAGGAGATGGGGCTTCTTCAACCAGTTTCTGGTGACGACGCTGAATAGAACAGTCACGCTCAGATAAGTGACAAGCTTTACCAT
Source organism: Pedobacter cryoconitis (assembly GCF_014200595.1). Taxonomy (NCBI): domain Bacteria; kingdom Pseudomonadati; phylum Bacteroidota; class Sphingobacteriia; order Sphingobacteriales; family Sphingobacteriaceae; genus Pedobacter; species Pedobacter cryoconitis. The sequence continues at coordinate 220,983 of NZ_JACHCG010000003.1, read as the reverse complement.
ATTGATCACCAATAATCTGGATTTCAATGTGACGTGGATCTTCGATATATTTTTCTAAGTATAAACCGTCGTTTCCAAAAGCAGCGCCAGATTCCTGTCTTGCACTATCCCATGCATTTTCGAAGTCTTCATCTTTCCATACCACACGCATTCCACGGCCACCACCACCGGCAGTTGCTTTCAGGATTACAGGGTAACCGATTTCATTCGCTAAGACAATACCTTCTTTTACACTTTCCAGCAAACCCTGAGAACCAGGGATAGTAGGTACACCCGCTTTTTTCATCGTTTCTTTGGCGGAAGCTTTATCTCCCATAGAATTGATCTGTTCTGGTGTAGCACCAATGAACTTAATTCCATAGTCTCTGCAAACAGAAGAGAACTTAGCGTTCTCAGATAAAAAGCCGTAGCCTGGATGAATCGCATCTGCATTGGTTAATTCAGCAGCTGAAATAATATTTGGGATACTTAAGTAAGAATCTTTACTCGGAGGTGGGCCTATACAAACAGCTTCATCCGCGAAACGAACATGGAGACTCTCCCTGTCAGCAGTTGAATAAACTGCCACAGTTTTAATGCCCATTTCCTTACAGGTACGAATAATACGTAATGCAATTTCGCCCCTGTTGGCAATTAGTATTTTTTTAAACATATAATTGATAAGATGATAATTTGCCAGAAGCAAAAATTACATAGGTTCTACTAAAAATAATGGTTGGTCGTATTCTACAGGTGATGAGTTATCAACCAATACTTTAACGATTCTTCCGGAAACTTCACTTTCAATTTCGTTGAATAATTTCATTGCCTCAATGATACAGATAACTTTACCCGGAGCGATTTCATCACCAACACTTGCAAATGAAGGTTTGTCAGGGCTCGACGAACGGTAGAAAGTTCCGATCATTGGAGATTTTACAGTAATATATTTAGAATCATCAGCCTCAGCAGCAGACGAAGCGTTGTTTGCCGTTACAGCAACAGGTTGTACCGCTGGAGCAGAAGGTAACACCTGTGGTGCTACTGCCTGTGCAGGAACTGTCGTAGTAATAACTGTTGGGGTCTGATTAGTTTTGATAGTAATTTTGAAGTCCTTTTGTTCTATTGCAACTTCATTGACGCCCGAACGAGAAACAAATTTAATGAGTTCCTGAATTTGTTTGATATCCATTTTTAGGTATTTTGTTGAAAAGATATTGGTCTTTTAAAGACTCAAAGTTAATATTTTTATTTGTAATAAAATTTAGTAAGCCCACTTTATATATACTGATCCCCAGGTAAATCCACCCCCAAAAGCAGCAAGAATAATATTATCTCCCTTTTTTAGTTTGTCTTCCCATTCCCATAAACAAAGCGGGATGGTCCCATTGGTGGTATTGCCGTAACGTTCTATATTGATCATTACTTTTTCAGCTCCTATGCCCATTCTTGAAGCCGTAGCATCAATAATTCTTTTATTCGCCTGGTGCGGAACTAACCATTTCACATCTTCAGCATTCAGCTGGTTCCGTTCCATGATTTCGGCCGCTACATCTGCCATATTGGTCACTGCAAATTTAAAAACAGCTTTTCCTTCCTGGTAAACGAAATGTTCTCTCTGGTCAATCGTTTCGTGCGAAGCTGGTCTGACAGATCCGCCCGCTTTCTGATGCAGGAATTGTCTTCCGGCACCGTCCGATTTTAAAACAGAATCAATGATCCCATTTCCTTCATCATTAGGTTCCAATAATACAGCACCACAGCCGTCACCAAAAATGATGCAGGTTGTTCTGTCTGTATAATCAATGATAGACGACATTTTGTCGCCGCCCACTACCAATACTTTTTGATGTTTTCCTGACTGGATAAATTGCGAAGCAGTAGAAATCCCATAGATAAATCCAGAGCAGGCAGCCTGTAAATCAAAACCCCATGCATTTTTTGCGCCGATTTTATCAGCTAAAATATTTGCAGTGGCTGGGAAAGGCATGTCGGGGGTCGTGGTGCAAAAGATAATCAGATCGATTTCTTCTGCGGTAATACCTCTTTTCTTTAACAGTCCATTAACCGCGTGAACAGCCATGTCGGAGGTACCTAATCCTTCACCTTTTAATATTCTTCGCTCTTTTATACCCGTTCGTGAGGTTATCCATTCATCTGTTGTATCAACAATCGTCTCTAACTCTTTATTAGAAAGGATATAATCAGGGACATAACCTTGAACCGCAGTAATAGCAGCGTGAATTTTACTCATTTGTTGTCAGATTTTATTTAAATGCATCTTGTATTTTTCCAACCAGACCTGTAGTAATCATGTCTCTCGCTTGAAAGATCATGTTTTTTACAGCGGTAGGCGAGGAGATTCCATGACCTATGATCACAGGTGCATTTACTCCAAGAACCGGACTTCCACCGTAGTTTTCATAATTAAACCTGTCAAAGAACTCATCTTTAAGTCCTTTTTTGATCGTCATTATGTAAAACGATTCAGCCAATTTAAGCATAATGTTTCCGGTAAACCCGTCACATACAATTACATCTGCTTTTTCGTTGAATAAATCACGTCCCTCAATATTTCCAATAAAATTAAAGAGATTACATTCTTTCATCAATGGAAAAGTTGCCAGACTTAACATATTTCCTTTTTCATCTTCTTCGCCAATATTGATGAGGCCGACTTTAGGGGTATTGATCTGCATAACATTTTCAGCATACAGACTACCTAAAATTCCGAATTGAAGCAGAGTGTCAGGCTTGCAGTCAGCGTTTGCGCCAACGTCCAGCATTAAACCTCTTCCTCCATCAAGTTTGGGTACGATCGTGCACAGACAAGGTCTGATAATACCAGGAACTGTTTTTACACTAAAAACAGCACCAACCATCATCGCACCAGAGTTACCTGCGCCGACAAATGCATCGATTTCCCCTTTTTTTAACATAGAGAAACCCAGAGAAATACTTGAGTTTGGTTTTTGAGCAATTGCTCTTGTGGGATGTTCGCCCATACCAATTACCTCTTCGGTATGAACATATTCAAAGTGATCGGGATTGAACCCGCTGTCAGCGAGCAAAGGCTTAATTTGCTGAGTATCGCCTATTAGCACTAAATGCTCATTTGGCGCTAATAATTCATGAGCAGCTATTGCTCCCAAAACGTTTGCTTTGGGAGCATAGTCTCCGCCCATTATATCGAGACCTATTTTCATAGTAAAAAATCAGTTTGTGAATAAAGCATTATTGCCTTTTTTTCAAGCGCCTAAGTTAAACTTAATGAAGCTGAAAACACAAACAATTTCTCCGAAAAATTAACCTATAGAGGTGTTTTCAATAACCAGTTTACCGTTGTAGTACAAATTCCCATCAACATTGTATGCATGGTGAGGAATGTGGATTGCACCTGTAGTTTGACAAGTAGATAAAGAAGGAGCTACCGCTTTATAGTGTGTTCTTCTTTTATCTCTTCTACTTTTAGAGATCTTGCGTTTTGGATGTGCCATTGCTGATTTATTTAATTATTATTTTAATTTTTTTAATGCTTCCCAACGCGGGTCAGCACTTGTTGTATTTTCTTCTTGTTGAGAAGGATTAGCCAGACTTTCCAGTCTTTCAATCATCTCTTTGTCGCATTTGACACCATTGCCGTTCTGCTCACAAATTTTTATATAGGGTACCGATACTGTGATAAATTCATAAAGAATTTCCGCGATATCGATGCTACTTTCTTTTTTATTCAATACGATGATTTCTAAATCATCACTCTCCAGCTCATCTTCAGCGAATTTTACAATCTGCCTTTCTGAAATATCCAGAGGGGCATCAAATTCAGCTAAACATTTATCACAATCAAGCTTTATTGTTCCGGCAATGCGAATTTTCAAAATCAGCATTGTCTCCTGTTTATCCAATTCTACCGTAACTTTCAAATCCCCCTTTTTTACCAAAGAGTATTCGAATGCGTCAAAAAAGCTGTTATCAATCTCAAAATCAAATTGATGCTTGCCAATTTTTAAGCCAGTAAACGGGATCGAAAATTCTTTTAAAGGTTTCAATTGTAACAAAATTTTAGCCCGCAAATGTATGAATTAATTTGATACTTCTGAAATGTTTTAGAAATATTATTGTGGTTAATTTGCATCATCCTTCACATCTGCCGCAGTTTCTATAATTTTTCCGCCGCTTCTTAACTGGTTGCTTAACAGTTCGTCCTGTTCACGTCTGTGTTTTACAATATGTGTCGCAGCAAAAAGTGCTTCTATAAAAGAAGACGGATCTGCCAGGTCTTTTCCGGCAATATCGAAGCCTGTACCATGATCAGGAGAGGTCCGCACATATTTCATTCCGGCTGTAAAGTTTACACCCGTTCCGAAAGCAATGGTCTTGAAAGGGATTAAGCCCTGGTCATGATACATCGCCAGTACGGCATCGAATTGTTTATAAGCGCCTTTGCCAAAAAATCCATCCGCAGGATAAGGGCCAAAGCAAATTACACCGGAATCAAACGCTTCCTGAATCGCAGGCATAATAATGTCCTGTTCTTCACTGCCAAGCAAGCCATTGTCGCCAGCATGAGGATTTAACCCTAATACGGCAATTCTTGGTTTTTCAATCCAGAAATCTCTTTTCAGACTCTTATTGATTAGCAAAAGTTTTTTAACAATACTTTCCTTCGTGATACTTTCTGCAATTTTAGAAACAGGAATATGACCTGTAACTACGCCTACACGAATATCTTCACTCAATAAAAACATCAGTACGTCAGAACTGCCGGTACGTTCCTGCAAGTATTCTGTATGACCAGGGAATTTAAAATTCTCTGCTTGTATCGTATGTTTATTGATCGGAGCAGTGACTAAAGCGTCAATATTTCCTTTGATCAGGTCTTCTGTTGCTCTTTCCAAAGATAACAAGGCATATTTTCCACCAATTTCATTGGCTACACCCAGTTCGATCTTTACATCCTCTTCCCAGCAGTTGATCATATTTGCTTTTTTAGGATTAGCAGCTTCAGCGTCATTGATCACATTGAAACTGAAATCACCTAAACCCAGTGCTTTTCTATGGTAAGAGGCTACTTTTGTATGTCCATAAACGATAGGGGTGCAGTAATCAAGAATACTGTTATTGGCTAAAGTTTTCAGAATCACTTCTAAACCTATGCCATTTACATCACCTATACTGATACCTATTTTGATTTTATTGCTCATGCTCAAATGAAAATTTGCGCAAAATACAGAAATTCATTAGAAAACGTGCTGTTTTTAAGGGCGATCTGTTTAGAACGGGTAATTATGGCTATTGAGGCTGTGGACATAGGTGATAAAGAAAGAGCAGTTAAATACAGGCTGAAAAGTAGTGTAACTGGTAGAGTTCTGCTTGAAATACGTTTGCTGATTAGTGGTTCTTAGCTAAGGCTTCATTGCTAATAATTAGGTTGAACTCGTAAACTTTAGTTATTTTGCACCTTTTAGAAGTCTCGGCTTCTTTCGATTAACAAAATATAACAGCAATCATATGAGTTTGGTAAGGGCGAAAAAACATTTAGGGCAACATTTTTTGACCGATAAAAAAATAGCAGCTAAAATTGTAGACGGTCTTGTCCATACCGATCAATACAGTCAGGTGCTTGAAGTAGGGCCGGGTATGGGTATCCTTTCGGACATTCTGCTGGAAAGAAAAGACCTGGAAACCTTTATGATCGATATCGATGTGGAATCCTATCATTTCTTAAATGATAAGTATCCGCAAATGGGCGAAAGGTTAATTAACGGGGATTTTTTGAAAATGGATCTGAAAAAAGTATTTTCCGGTAAATACGCCATAATAGGTAATTTCCCATATAATATTTCTTCACAGATCTTATTTAAGGTTTTGGAGCACAGAGAAAATGTAGTAGAGATGGTAGGCATGTTTCAAAAAGAAGTTGCAGAACGCTGTGCATCTAAAAGCGGAACAAAAGATTACGGGATTCTAAGTGTGCTGATCCAGGCCTATTATAATATTGATTATTTATTTTCTGTAAAACCGGGAACTTTTAATCCACCTCCTAAAGTAAATTCGGGTGTAATCCGCTTGAGCAGAAATGAGAGAGTGACTTTGGATTGCGATGAGAAATTATTCTGGACTGTCGTTAAAGCCGGATTTAATCAGCGTAGAAAAACATTAAGAAATGCTTTGTCGGGTGTATTGCCTAAAGTTAAAATGGATGATAATATCTATTTTGAAAAAAGAGCGGAGCAATTGAGCGTAGAAGATTTTATTACCCTTACGCAGCTGGTAACTAAGCTGGCGTTATAATTATAAAACAGATGAACGGTAAAATTTTAATTGTTGATGATTTACATCCTGTATTCAAAAGCAGGGCAGAACAATTAGGTTATGAAGTAGACGATCGTCCATTGATCACCAGGGCAGAAACGCTGGCTGTGATTTCAGGATATGATGGTATTGCAGTACGGACGAAGTTTAAGATAGACAGGGAGCTGATGGAAGCTGCACCGGGGCTTAAATTTGTAGCCAGAGCAGGAGCGGGGTTGGATAATATCGACGAGGCTTATGCGAAGGAGCGGAATATTAAGTTGCTGAATGCGCCTGAGGGAAACAGGGATGCAGTAGGGGAACATGCGATGGGGATGTTGCTTTCACTGATCAATACGCACCGCAAGGCTGATATCGAGATCAGAAACGGAATCTGGGATCGGGAAGGTAACCGTGGATGGGAGCTGAAAGGCAAAACTGTCGGGATTATCGGTTATGGTTTTATGGGAAGCAGTATGGCCAGAAAGCTTTCGGGTTTTGAGGTGAAAGTACTTGCTTATGATAAATATAAAACGGGCTTTTCTGATGCTTATGCGCAGGAATGCAGCATGGAAGAAATTGTTAAACATAGCGATGTGCTGAGTTTACATATTCCACTGACTTCAGAAACCAGGCAAATGGTGGATGAGGAATATTTGTACCATTTCAAAAAGAATATATTTTTCATCAATACGGCCAGAGGCGAAATTGTGAATACGAAAGCGGTATTGGCAGCGATTAAATCTGGTAAGATATTAGGTGCCGGACTGGATGTGCTGGAAGTAGAAAAGTTCCCGGCATTGGCAGAACAGGATTGGTTTAATGAATTGAAAGAATCGGAGAAGGTTATTTTGACGCCACATGTTGGTGGATGGACTTTTGATTCTTATAGAAAGATTTCTGAGGTACTTGCTGATAAGCTGGAGCAGGTTTAGCGTAAAAAGATATTTTATGTCAGACCCGGTTATGTGAATGACCGGGTTTTTTATTGCCCGAAATTTTTTGCTTTGAACTTAAATATTATCTTTATCAACAAACGCATTACTCATGGAGTTTCTTTATGTCATCTTACTGGTTGTCATCATTGTGATGATTGCCACCACTAAAAGCAGTCTGAACGAGAGGGTCGGCAAGCTTGAATACCGGATCTTTGAATTTCAAGAGCTTTTAAAGCAAAGCAGACCCGGTTATGCTCCACCAGAAACTACTGCCACGGAGTCAGAGCCACAAGAAATGAGACCGGTAGATTGGGGGACATCTCAATTTCACGCGCCAGCAATTCCCTTTGTTCCGCCACCCTATAAAACTACAAAAGATCTTAATCCTGATCCCGTACGTGATTTCATTCCTAAACCTGTCAAAGAAGAAACTCCAGAGGCGGTTGTTCCTGAAGAAACAGTACAGCCTGAAGTTGTTCACGACACACCGGCTAATATTTACAATGAACTTTTAGACGAAGACCATATACCCCATCCGGTTCAACAACCTGTTCACCGCGAACCCGCAGAACCAGAGCTTTCCTTCTTTGAGAAACATCCTGATCTGGAGAAATTTATCGGAGAAAATTTGATTAACAAAATTGGTATTGCGATACTCGTACTGGCTATCGGTTACTTTGTGAAATTTGCTATTGACAGCAACTGGATCGGCCCGGCAGGCCGTGTGGGTATTGGTGTACTTTGCGGAGGTATCTTAATTGGTGTCGCACATTGGATGCGTAATTCTTACAAAGCATTCAGTTCTGTTTTAGTTGGGGGAGGGCTTGCCGTATTATATTTTACCATTACGCTCGCCTTTCATCAATTTCATCTGTTCAATCAAACCACATCTTTCATTATACTGATTGGGATAACCTGTTTTGCAGTCGCGCTTTCGCTCCTCTACAACCGGCAGGAAGTAGCTGTTATTGCATTGGTAGGTGGTTTAACCAGTCCACTAATGGTGAACACTGGTCATGCTAATTACCACGGTTTGTTTATTTACCTGGTGATCCTGAATGCAGGGCTGCTGGTGATTGCTTACCGTAAATCCTGGCGTATTCTTAATGTCTCAACCTTCGTACTTACTGTACTGATGTTTTCAGCGAGTCTGTTCAGCATGCCAATCGTGAGTTATGGAATTGGCTTTTTATATGCCAGCATTTTATATCTGCTTTTCTTTGGGATTAATGTGGCTAATAATGTCCGGGAGAATAAAACATTTATCGGTTCTGATTTTACCATCTTACTGGCCAACACTGCGTTATACTTTGGAGCAGGATTGTTCCTGCTGACCGGAATGCATCAGGAACAGTTCAGAGGGCTTTTTGCTGTAAGTTTAGCAGTGATCAACCTGCTGTTATCTTACCTGCTGTTCAGGAATAAAAAAGTGGATACCAACGTGCTTTATCTGCTGATCGGGATTACACTGACCTTTATATCGGTTGCCGGCCCAATTCAATTACACGGCCATTATATTACATTATTCTGGGCGGCGGAAACTGTACTGCTTTACTGGCTTTATCAAAAATCCCGGATCTATTTAATGCAGCTGGCTTCGCAAATCATCTGGGCATTAATGCTGTTAAGCCTATTCATGGACTGGGCGGCAATATATGGTGATTCTGCAATAACAGTTAATATGCTGATCAATAAAGGGTTTATTACCACCCTGTTTACCGCGGTCAGTTCTTACCTGTTATACATTCTTTATCAAAAGCCGGGCGTTGAAGGAGAAACTCCTAAGGGGGATATCTTAAATCCAGCATTTATTAAATACACAGCTATTGTACTGCTATTTTTAAGCGGACTACTGGAAGTTAATCATCAGTTCTCCAACCGTTTTCCACATACGGCTTTGAACAGCGTATACGTGATTTTATATGCCTCAGTATTTCTTTACCTGTATTTATTCTTAGCTAAAAAACGAGAATCACTCCGGTTAAACTGGAGAATAAATGCTATCCTGATCAGCACCTGTATCACGGTTTATCTGTTCTTTATGGTTGAGTTTTTCGATCTGCAAGAAGCCATGCTTGTTCGTCAGGAGGTTGCATCATTCCATTTTACAGCCCACTGGATTTGCGCGGTGTTTATCGGACTATTATTTTATCAGCTGATCCAGATCGCCAGAACGTTATTACCAGAAACCCTGAGGAAAATGGCAGCCTGGACTTTAGCGGGTTCAATTGTCCTGTTCTTAAGTCTGGAAGTCAGCCTGATCAGCAACGTACTATTTTATTCAGCCAGGAACCCAATCAGCAATGTGGAGACGATTTATATTAAAACAGGTCTTCCTGTACTCTGGGGATTAGCATCCTTTGCGATGATGTGGCTGGGTATGCGCCATAAATACCTTACGCTACGGATTATTTCGCTTAGTCTGTTTGCACTTACTTTAGTAAAGCTATTTATATTTGACATTAGTAATATCCCACCTGCTGGTAAAATAGCGGCGTTCTTTTTCTTGGGCGTAATACTATTAATCATTTCATTCATGTACCAGAAAGTTAAAAAGATCATTGCAGCAGATGAACCCCATAAAGATGAATAAACAGTTTTTTTTAACGCTAACCTTTTTAATGAGTGTTTCCTGCGTATTCGCGCAGCAAACATTCAGATATCAGGCGGTACTGCCAAAGGTAGAAGCGGATGGTTTTTACCGGGTTGATTTAAGTCCTGAACTCATTGCTGGTGCTCAGGCAAATCTTGGTGATATCAGGATACTGAATCAGAAGAAACAATTTTCGCCTTATATTTTTGGCAATCAATTGGTTTTTAAAGATCAGCGGAGCTTTATTGCTTTCCCGCGGTTAAAAACATGGAAAGAAGCAGATACGGTAACTACTTTTATCGTGGAAAATGCAGCTCACCTGACCATTAATCAATTGAGTTTACAATTGCGCAATGCCTCTGTTAAAAGAAATGTAAACTTATCCGGGAGTGATGATCTTAAAAAGTGGTACGCCATCAAAGAGAACATATCTTTAGAAGAAGCCGTTTCCGATGAACAGGGTAATGGAACTTATCAGCAGCAGCTGAACTTCCCTTCCAGTTCTTACCGGTATCTGCGGATACAGATCAACAATGAAAATAAAGAGCCGGTAGCGATTTTACAGGCTGGTATTTACAAGCAGCAAAGTATTCCGCCTGTTTATGTTCAGCTTAAAAAGCCTTTGATTCAGCAGCGGGACAGTGCTCAGGTCAGTTATATAAGCGTGCGTTTTAATGCACCTTATCAATTGAATAAACTGCATCTGGAAATTGCCGGGCAAAAGTATTATAAACGCAACATCAGGGTTTATGCGATACATCAAAAAGAGAAAACACTGGTCGCAGATACATTCATCAGTACTTCGGCAATTCCTAACCTGTACTTCTCTGCTAAAACCAAACATTTAGAACTTGAAATTGTCAATGGTGATAATCCACCTTTAGTCTTGAATAAGGTTAATGGTTACCAGCTGAGCCAAAGTCTGATCAGTTACCTTGAAAAAGGCCAGGATTATGCGATTCTGTTCGGGGATGAAAAAGCAAAGGCACCAGATTATGACCTGAAGTTTTTCGGAGATAGTTTGCAGCAGGAGTTAAAACCGCTGAATTATCAATTGATTTCTGCTAGTCCTTTATATCAAAAGATACCAGAGAAAAGTAAGGAGATAAAAGATGGAATTCCGGGCTGGGTAATCTGGGCTGCAATTGTAGTGGTAGCAGCTTTACTGGGTTTCCTGACTTTTAGAATGACGCAGGAAGTTAGCAAAAGAGATAAAATATAAAATGCCCTGCTGTGTTGACGGCAGGGCATTTTATGCAGTTGGAATTACTTGTTCCAGCTGTTATCTGATGGCTTGGCATCCATATAAATACCACCATCCAACACCATTGATGTTACTGGTTTGTCGGCAGTAAATTGAATGTTAATCGCTTTCTGGTTGAATTTCCACACGGTTGGAGTTTCATGGATTACATGAGTTGTTCCGTCAGCATAAGTGACTTTAATATCAAAAGGTATCGCAAAACCACCTATGTTCTGAATAGAGATGTTATACGTCATTCCTTTGATAGTTACTTTATCAATAGCCAGATCAATATAGTTATTGCTAAAGAACCAATTGTTCCAGAACCAGTTTAAGTCTTGTTTGGAAACATCATTGATCGTGTTAAAGAAATCCCATGGAATAGGATGTTTTCCATTCCAGCGATCCATATACGCATGCAGGTATTTCTTGAACAATACATCTCCAAACATATCTTTTAAAGCCAGATAAGCCAGTGAAGGTTTCACATAAGCATTGTTACCGTAACCTGAGCCGGAAACCTGGGTAGATAAAGTAATAATAGGCTGATCTTCTTCTGTTGAAGGATCTTTAATCCAACGCTCTACTCTGAATTTCTTGTAATTCTGGTCTGCTTTTTCTTTGCCAAGCTGCTGCTGGCCAATCAGGTATTCTAAAGTAGTTGCCCAACCTTCATCCATGTGCGCATAACGCGTTTCATTTGTTCCCATGTAAAAAGGGAAATAAGTATGTGCAATTTCATGGTTCAATACAAACTGGCTGAATTCCATGTCTGGTGTACTGCTGTCATTCACCATCATCGGGAATTCCATATCAGCAAAACCTTGTACTGCGGTCATTTTTGAGAAAGGATATGGGACACCCGGCCAGTTATTTGAAAACCAGTCTAAAGCCAGTTTAGTCCAGGTTGCAGCATGAGAAAAGTCTTCAGCTTTGCTGTCATAGGCAGATTGTACACTTGTTCTTCTGCCGGTTTTTTTATCCACGACCACGCTTCCTGCATCCCATAAATAATGATTGCTCAGGGCAAAGGTTACATCAGTAATATGATTGACAGCAAATTTCCAGGTATTCCATTCATTCTGCTTAGTCACTTCTCCATTGGCCATTTCCTGTGCATTAGCAATAGACACGACTTCTTCACTGGTATAAGACTTTTTAAGCTTCTCTGCGAATTTAGGCTGTAACACCTCATCCGGGTTCTTTAAATCGCCTGTGGCCCATACCACGTAGTTTTTAGGTGCTCTTACTGTTAACAGGTAATCGTTGAAATCATTATAGAATTCGGTTCTGTCAGTATGCGGGATTTTATCCCATCCATTGTAATCGTCGTAAACTGAAACTCTTGGAAAAGCATAGGCTACAAAAAAGGTAGTGCTGTCAATCTGGCCTTCTCTGCCGCTTACTTTTGACAAAGGATAACTCCAGTTGATTTTAAAGGTTGCAGTTTTGCCCGGCGCTAAAGCATTGTTCAACTTAATGTCTGATGTGGTACCCCAGTCTTTACTGTCCACATTGTAACTCTGGCCATCTACTGTAAATAAACTGATATCCAGCCCGGTTGTTAAATAATCTTTGCTTACATACCCTGCTCTTGGCGCTTCTGGTTTGTGCATGTTATTGACAAACCTCATTGTTATCCTCTTCAGCGTATCAGGACTGTGGTTCGTATAAGTGATAGTTTCCGTTCCTTTAACTAATTTATCATTTGGAGTGACAGTGATCGTCATGTCGTACTTCCCTTTATTCTGCCAGTAGTTTTTTCCAGGCTTGCCATCCAGCGCACGTGTGCCGTTAGCAAACGCTGCTTTGATATTCCGTGGCATGTACAGTTCCTGGGCCTGTGTGGTAACGGTTCCCAATAAAAATAGCGTAGCTATCTTGAAAATGTTTTTGTGCATCATATTTTTTATAATTCGTTCAATACCTGTCTGAATTCAGTTGTTCCATGTTTGGCAGCTGAATTCAGGCAGATTTTCAAAAGTAATCGTTTTAAGCCTGTAAACAAGTTATTCGCTAAATATTAAAGGGGCTTTAAAGGCTTTGTAAACAATTCAAATCAAAAGATTTGCTTTTGTAAGAATTGCCTGTTATCTTCGTTTTAATTGAAGCAAGACTATGTGGGCTTATTGCCGGTATAGTCTTGTTTGTATTTTAAAGGTTTTACAAATAATAAATTAAGCTATGACAGAGGTAACATACTACACTCAGGAAGGATTAGATAAGCTAAAAGAAGAAGTACATTACTTAACTACTACGGGGAGACAATTGATCTCCAAAGCTATAGCTGAAGCAAGAGATAAAGGCGATCTATCTGAAAATGCGGAGTACGATGCTGCTAAGGAAGCACAAGGTCTGCATGAAGCAAAAATATCTAAATTGAAGACTACACTTGCATCTGCAAGATTAATTGATGAATCGAAATTAGACCTGACTAAAGTGCTGGCTTTATCGATCGTTAAAATAAAGAACTTAAAAAACGGTGCAACGATGAGTTACCAGCTGGTAGCTGAAACTGAAGCTGACCTTAAAACCGGAAAGATCTCTGTGAAATCCCCGATCGCACAAGGTTTGTTAGGTAAATCGGTAGGTGACAAAACTGAGATTGAAGTTCCTGCTGGTAAAATCGAATTCGAAATATTAGAAATCACGAGATAATCATTTTATATGTCAAGTATATTTTCCAAAATCGTAGCCGGAGAAATTCCCGCACATGTAGTTGCCGAAACGACAGAATTTATGGCGTTTTTAGATGTCAGTCCTTTAACAATGGGACATGTACTGGTAATCCCTAAAAAAGAAATTGATTATATATTTGATATGGACGAAGAAAGTTATTTCGGACTTACCTTATTTGCAAAGATTGTAGCGGTAGCGCTAAAGAAAGCTTTTCCATGTGTAAAAGTAGGAATGGCCGTTATTGGTCTGGAAGTACCTCATGTACATATCCATTTGATCCCTATGAACGCAGTGGGGGATATGAACTTTAGTAAAGCGAAGCTGAACCCTACGCAGGAGGAGTTGCAGGAAGCCGCTCAGAAAATTAAAGCACAGTTATAAAAAGATAAGAGCCAGTTTAACTGGCTCTATTGCTATTTAAGCTTCTCATTATTTTTATGCCTGTCGGCATCTCTGATACTCTTTTTCACCAGGTTTTTTTCCATTGCTTCGGTCAGGTTAATACCCGTTTGGTTGGCCAGACAGATCAGCACAAATAAGACATCGGCCATTTCATCGCCAAGGTCTACAGCTTCATCACTTTTTTTAAAAGATTGCTCACCGTATTTACGGGACATAATACGGGCTACTTCACCCACTTCTTCCATTAATATAGCCGTATTGGTCAATTCGTTGAAATAACGGATCCCGGTCGTATTGATCCATTGATCAACGGTATCCTGTGCTTCCTGTATCGTCATCTATTCTTTGTTTTTAGTGTCAATTAATATCGTTACGGGCCCGTCATTAACCAAACTGATTTTCATATCTGCGCCAAAAATTCCTGTTTGTACGGGTTTGCCTGATAAGATGCTGAGTTGTTTAATCATGGCCTCATAAAGTGGAATAGCCTGATCTGGCCTTGCAGCCCTGGTAAATCCAGGTCTGTTTCCCTTTTTAGTAGCTGCAAACAACGTAAACTGACTGATCAGTAAAATATTTCCGGCTATATCTGCAAGCGATTTATTCATCAGCCCCTGTTCATCACTAAAGATCCGGATATTGAATATTTTAGCAGCGAGCCATTCCAGGTCTTCTTGTCCGTCGGCTTCTTCAATGCCCAGTAAAACGAGTAATCCTTTTTTAATCGAACCGGTTACTACATCATCTACCTGGCAACTGGCCTGTGTAACTCTTTGTATAACTGCTCTCATGGATGTTTAAGCCCTGGTTTCATTGCCGTGGTACATACTCAGGTAACTTTCATAGCGGCTGCTTTCGATTTCCCCGCTTTTAACGGCCTCTAAAACTGCACAATTAGGTTCGTTGATGTGACGGCAATTGTGAAATTTACATTGATGCATCATATCGCGCATCTCTCTGAAGTAATGACTCAGTTCTTCTGGTTTAATATCATAAATGCCCAGTTCTCTGATGCCCGGACTATCGATCAGATAACCACCGAAAGGCAGGGTATGCATTTCAGCAAAGGTTGTAGTATGCTGTCCTTTATCACTGGATTCAGAGATCTCGCCTGTCTTGATATTACGGTCTGGCAGCAGTACATTGATCAGACTTGATTTTCCTACGCCTGAGTGCCCTGAAAACAGGGTTGTTTTATCTTTTAATAAACTTTCTATCAAAGGCATATTAGTTCCTTCGGTCGCAGAAACTTCATAACATGGATAACCCAGATTTTCATAGATGTTTTTATACTCTGCCAATACTTCCAGCCCGTCTTCGTTGTATAAGTCCAGTTTATTGAAGATTAATACCGAAGGAATGCTGTAAGCTTCTGCGGTTACTAAAAAGCGGTCTATAAAGCCAAGCGAGGTACGTGGAGAGGCGAGTGTAACCACCAGAAAGGCCTCATCTATATTGGCTGCTATAATCTGTGCCTGTTTTGATAAGTTAATTGATTTTCTGATGATATAGTTTTTCCGGGGATGAAGTTTATAAATAACTCCATTTTCAGAATTAGGTTCCATCTCGAAGTCTACCTGATCTCCAACTGCAACAGGATTGGTGGTCTGAATTCCTTTGATCCGGAATTTTCCTTTAATCCTGCATTGGTAATCACGGTCATCTTCTCCATGAACTAAATACCAGCTCCCTGTTGATTTTATTACTAGTCCTTGCATAATTTACGCAGTAAAGGTAAGTAAAAAACAGGAGGGTGCTTTTTGAGAACACTGAATTAATTTTAGCCTGTTATATTTATTTCCTGATAATTTTTTTTCATATTCTCTTGCTTATTAGGAAAATATAACTTTACTTTAGGGTATAGCAATACCGAAGCAATATTGTTATGGACATATGATAAATAATTCAACACTTACATCCATTATTATTACCACCACCGGGAAAGCCGGAGGCAGGTGTATATTGGTATAATAAGAATAATAAAAAACCATAAAAAAGCGCCTTCCTCTAACCCGGAAGGCGCTTTTTTTTTGAACCTGAACCTGTAAAAAACCAGTAGATTAACAATTAAAACTATGAACATTCTAAAATTCGGCGGTACTTCAGTAGGATCGGCATCAGGTATACGAACCCTGATCAGCATCCTAAAAGAAAGGGAACAGGGTGATTATCCAGTAGTTGTACTTTCAGCAATGAGTGGAGTCACCAATCTGCTCCTGGCAATGGCAGAAAAAGCACAGTTGGCAGAAGAGTATGCCGCAGAGCTCAAAGAAATCGAAGAAAAACACTTCGAAGTCGTGAGAACCTTGCTTCCTGCTGGTGCGCAAAACCCAGTATTTACACGGTTGAAGATCTACTTCAACGAGCTGGAAGATGTTTTGCAATCGGTTTATCATTTAAAAGAATTAAGTCCTCAGACAAAAGATTTAATTCTGAGTTTTGGGGAGCGTTGTTCTGCTTTTATGATCAGCCATGTTGCTAAACAGGATTTCCCGAATGCGATTTGTGTAGATGGGTCTGAACTGATTAAAACAGACAGTAATTTTGGACAGGCCAAAGTAAATACGCCTTTAACAGAACTGCTGATTCAGGACTTTTATGAAGCAAATAGAGATAAACTATTATTTGTAACCGGATTTATAGCCAGCAATACCGAAGGAAGAACCACAACTTTGGGACGCGGCGGCAGTGATTTTACAGCTGCAATATGGGGCTCTGCCCTGAATGTAAAAGAGATTGAAATCTGGACTGATGTAGATGGGATGCTGACTGCTGATCCAAGGATTGTGGAAAAAGCATTTTCTTTGCCAGAGCTGAGTTATACAGAAGCGATGGAGCTTTCTTATTTTGGGGCAAAGGTGATTTACCCGCCTACAATGACTCCTGCTTTTCTAAAGAAAATACCAATCGTAATCAAGAATACTTTCAATACCAATTTTAAGGGCACTTATATCCGTCATGGGGTAAATACTTCAACTTTTCCTATCAAAGGAATTTCTTCCATTGATGAAATCAGTATCCTGAATTTGTCTGGTAGCGGAATGGTTGGTAAGGCTGGTTTTAGTGGCAGGTTATTTTCTCTTTTATCAAGAGAGCAGATTAATGTGGTACTGATTACGCAATCTTCTTCTGAACATAGTATCACTTTTGCAGTAAAGCCTGCGGATGCTTTAAGTGCGCTGGCTATCATCAGTAAAGAATTTGAACTGGAATTACAGGCTAAAAAACTGGAATATCCGGAAGTGGAAAATGGATTGGCTGTACTGGCTATTGTAGGGGAGAATATGAAACATACACCGGGCATGTCCGGTAAATTGTTCCATGCTTTAGGTAGAAACGGGGTTAATGTGCGGGCAATTGCACAGGGATCTTCAGAATATAATATATCAGTTATTTTATCGAAAAATGACTTGTCAAAAGCAGTGAATGCGGTACATGAAGCTTTCTTTGAAAACCTGAAGAAAACACTGCATGTGTTTTGCCTGGGTACGGGAAATATTGGTAAAACTTTGTTCCGCCAGTTATTGGTTCAAAGTCCGCTGCTTGCAAAAAACAATGACCTGGAGGTGAAGGTGATGGGGATCAGTAATTCGCGCGGGATGTATTTGAGTAAAACAGCTATGAATCTGGCAGATTGGGAAAATGAGCTGAGCAAAAATGCGGAGCCGGCAGATTTGGCTTCCTTCGTGAAACAGATGAAAGCCATGAATTTACCGAACTGTGTTTTCGTAGACAATACAGCAAGTAGTAATCCGGTCAATTTTTACCAGGAAATACTGGAATCAAGTATCTCGCTGGTGACGTGTAATAAAATTGGTAATTCTGGCGAATATGAGCAGTATGCTGCTTTTAAAACAGCTGCGCGTACTTATGGTGTAGACTTTCATTATGAGACAAATGTAGGAGCAGGTCTTCCGATTATTCGCACACTGAAAGATTTAATGCTGAGCGGAGATAATATCTTCAGTATAGAAGCGATCCTTTCAGGAACTATTTCTTTCATCTTTAATAACTTTAAAAATGATGTCCTTTTCCATGAGATCGTTAAAGAAGCACAGGATAAAGGCTATACTGAACCAGATCCGCGTGATGATTTAAATGGAAAGGATTTTATGCGTAAAATGCTGATCCTGGCCAGAGATGCGGGTTATCCGTTAGAAGAAGCAGATGTACAGCTGGAAAGTATGCTGCCTCCGGCTTGCATGGCTGCGGATAGTGTGGATGATTTTTATCAGGAACTTAAAAACAATGCGGCTTATTTTGAAGAGCTGAAAAGCAAAGCGGCGGCTGAAAATAAAGTGCTGCGGTATATCGGAAAACTGGAAGAAGGAAAAGTGACTATTAACCTGCAAATGGTTGATGACAGCCATCCTTTCTACATGCTTTCGGGCAGTGATAATATTATTTCTTTCACTACAGACCGGTACAAAGATCGTCCTTTAGTGATTAAAGGGCCTGGCGCGGGTGCAGAAGTAACTGCTGCTGGTGTATTTGCGGACATCATAAATGTGGGCAAGAAATGAGAAATTCAGTAAAAGTTTTTGCTCCGGCAACCGTAGCGAATGTAGTTTGCGGGTTTGATGTTTTAGGTTTTGCAGTAAATGCGCCGGGTGATGAAGTGATTATGCGGGTTACGGATAAGCCGGGAGTAATTATCTCTAAAATTACAGGGGATGAGGGCAGGTTACCGCTTAATCCGGCTAAAAATACGGTTAGTGCCAGTGTACAGGATTACCTGAAACATATTGGCCGTACAGCTATTGGAATTGATATTGAATTGCATAAAAAGATGCCTATCGGAAGTGGTTTGGGTTCAAGTTCTGCGAGTACGGTAGCTGGATTATTTGCGATCAATACTTTGTTTGACAATCAATTGAGTAATAAAGAACTGGTTCCTTTTGCGATGAAAGGCGAGGAGCTGGCCTGTGGGTATGGACATGCAGATAATGTAGCGCCTGCTTTACTGGGTGGTTTTGTACTGGTTAGAAGTTACGAACCTTTAGATGTGATCAGCTTACCTTTTCCACAGGATATGTGCGCTGCAATTGTTTATCCGGAGGTAGATGTTCCGACTAAGGATGCCAGGCAAATGATCCGTTCTAAGGTCTTATTGAAAGATGCGGTGAAGCAATGGGGAAATGTAGCTGGTTTGGTGACAGGCCTGTTTACGAATGATTATGATTTGATTGGCCGCAGTATGGTCGATGTACTGGTAGAGCCTACAAGATCTATTCTAATCCCTGATTTTTATAAAATGAGAAGTATTGCGATGGAATTGGGTGCGGTCAGTTTCGGGATTTCTGGTTCCGGCCCTTCTGTTTTCGCCCTGACAAAAGACCAGGATACGGCACATTTAATTACGCAGGCACTGCAAAAACAATTAAAATCCATTCAGATTAACAGTCTTTCATTTGTATCATCGGTCAATAAAAAAGGCCCGGTTATACTTGATTAAAAAACGCGAACATGAAATTATACAGTACGAATAACCACGACCTGAAAATAGATTTCCAATCTGCTGTTTTCAATAGTATGCCACAAGATAAAGGCTTATATATGCCTGTGGAAATCCCTGCGCTTGATCAGGATTTTATTCAGCATCTTGACCGCTATACGCTGCGTGAGATTGCTTATAAAGTGAGTTCTGCTTTATTGCAGGATGATATTCCTGCAAATGATTTAAAAGCAATCATTGATGATGCGATTAATTTTGAAGCCCCTTTGCATCCGTTGGATGAGGATACTTATGTATTAGAATTGTTTCACGGCCCTTCACTGGCTTTCAAAGATTTTGGCGCCAGGTTTATGAGCAGGGTAATGGCTTATTTTTTAAAAGATAATGAGCAGCTGCTGGATGTGCTGGTGGCTACTTCGGGAGATACCGGCGGAGCAGTAGCGCTTGGGTTTTTAGGGGTACCGAATACCAGGGTAACAATTTTATATCCTAAAGGAAAAGTAAGTGAAATTCAGGAATTACAATTGTGCAGCAATGGACAGAATATCCGTGCAATAGAAATAGACGGGACTTTTGATGATTGTCAGCATTTGGTTAAGCAGGCGTTTGCTGATGACGAGCTGAATAGTAAAATGAGGCTTACTTCTGCAAATTCGATTAATATTGCCCGTTTAATCCCACAAACCTTTTATTATTTTAATGCAGTAGCCCAGCTTTTCAGAAAAGGGCAAAGAGAAGTAGTATTCGCGGTGCCTAGTGGTAATTTCGGGAATATCGCTGCGGGTTTACTGGCTTATAAAATGGGCTTGCCTGTAAAGCAGTTTATTGCTGCGACCAATGCGAATGATACGGTTCCCCGTTTTCTGGAAACCGGTATTTATGAGACCAGACCTTCTGTACAGACTTATGCGAATGCGATGGATGTAGGTGCGCCAAGCAACTGGGTAAGGATTATGGCTTTGTTTAACGATTCGCGTGAACAGGTGAAAGAACTCGTAAAGAGCTATCGTTATACAGATGAGCAGACTGTGCAGGCGATTGCTGATATTTACCAGCAGTTTAATTATGTGGCTTGCCCGCATACGGCTATTGCCTGGTTAGCGGTGCAGGAATATCGCAGGCAACAGGCTCCATCCGAAGATACTTTTGTATTCCTTTCTACAGCACATCCTTGTAAGTTCCCGGATATATTCCCTGCTGAAATTGCTGCGCAGATTAATATACCTGAACAAGTAGATACGCTGAGACAAAAAGAGAAAATAGCTACAGCAATGGCGGTAGATTTTGATGCTTTTAAGTCCTTTTTATTAACAGCGGATTAAGGTTACTTAGCCGGTTATATTCAAAAAAAAAGCCTGTTTAATTTGAATTAAACAGGCTTTTTCTATTTGATCTTTTTAAATCGCATGATGGCAATATCGCCCATCATAAAATTAAGTATCGTATCTCCTTTTATGGAGTATTTGTTTACTTTTTTTAAGGTTTCAAAGAAAACTGATTCTCCTTCACCAGGACAGGCCATTTTTGTAACTGCCATTGGCTGGTTAAAGTTAATAGAGGTATCATCTGCATTCAATTTTCCTGAGAAAGAGTTACAGCTGCTGTTACCACTTACTTTTTTATCTGCAAGGTCAAAAACCAGGGTCGGTTTCTGACCCGGATATAAACCATTGAAAGCAATCCTTGGGCCTGAGATATAATTCAATTCCCAGGTTCCTCCGAGTTTTGATAAATCTGAACTTGCTTCTACCGTATTCTTTAAGGCATTACAGGAAGTTAAAGTGCCAATAACTGTAAGTACCATCAATGTCGTCCTTCTCATATCGTTCTTTGTAGAGAACGAAATATACAAAGAATCTGCCAAATATTAGTCAGGAGCAGAATCTGACCTCCAAATTAGAAAACTGCGCGGGCAATTCTTTTTGTCGGTTCAGGGTTACTCATGGTATAAAAGTGAAGTACGGGAGCGCCAACTTTGATTAACTCTTTGCATTGCTGGATCATCCATTCTATTCCTACCTCTTTTACGTCCTTCTCATTTTTACATTCCTGCACGGCCTCTGTCAGATCTTCTGGCAAATCAATGTGGAATATTTTTGGTAAACTGATGAGTTGTT
This sequence comes from Pedobacter cryoconitis, assembly GCF_014200595.1. Lineage (NCBI taxonomy): Bacteria > Pseudomonadati > Bacteroidota > Sphingobacteriia > Sphingobacteriales > Sphingobacteriaceae > Pedobacter > Pedobacter cryoconitis. Next base: position 199,283 of record NZ_JACHCG010000003.1, on the reverse strand, counting down.
TAGACGAGGTAATCGGTTTAAGTCCGGGAATAATGGGGACATTTATCCCATTTGCCCTGCACTGGGCAACAAAATCACAGTATTTAGCATTGTCGAAAAACATTTGGGTCACGATAAATTCTGCACCCATATCTACTTTTTGCTTCAGGTATTTGAAATCGGCTTTTAAGTTTGGGGCTTCAAAATGCTTTTCAGGATAACCTGCCACACCAATACAGAAATCTGTCTGGAAGGCTGAGTGATCTTCAAAAAGATATTTCCCGTTGTTCATGTCGTTAACCTGGCCTAAAAGATCTGTAGCGTAAGCATGACCGCCGGGGGTAGGGATAAAGGTTGAATCTGCGTGTCTTGCGTCTCCGCGTAAAACCAATACGTTATCAATTCCTAAAAACTGAAGGTCAATCAGTGCATTTTCAGTTTCTTCTCTGGTAAAACCACCACAAATTAAATGCGGAACAGCATCTACTTTGTATTTGTTCATAATCGCAGCACAAATCGCTACTGTACCCGGACGTTTACGGTAAGAAACCTTTTCCAGCAAGCCGTTATCATGTTGTTTATAGATATAATCTTCTCTATGATAGGTCACATCAATAAAGGGTGGATTAAATTCCATTAAAGGGTCTATGGCATCATAAATATCAGTGATACTTTTTCCTTTAACTGGCGGCAGGAGCTCAAAAGAAAACAAGGTTTTACCCTTGGCATTGGTAACGTGGTCGGTGATCTTCATTTAAGTTTTGTTGTGAGGTTAATAGGCTAAATTCGGACTAAGCCATCTTTCGGTATCTTCAAGTGACATGTTTTTTCTGACTGCGTATTCTTCTACCTGATCTTTGGTTATTTTCCCAAGGCCGAAGTATCTGGATTGCGGGTGTGAGAAATAGAAACCACTCACTGCTGCAGTTGGATACATCGCGAAGCTTTCCGTCAGGCGGAGCCCGATTTTCTGTTCTGCGCCCAGTAGTTCGAATAGTGTTTCTTTTTCGGTGTGATCCGGACATGCAGGGTAACCTGGCGCCGGACGGATACCTGCGTATTCTTCCTTGATCAGATCTTCATTCGTTAACTGCTCGTCCTGTGCATAACCCCAGTAATCTTTACGGACTAGTTCGTGTAAGTGCTCAGCGAAGGCTTCAGCAAGGCGGTCTGCCAGTGCTTTTGCCATGATACTGTTGTAATCGTCATAGTTGGCTTCAAATTCAGCGACCATCTCATCACAACCAATACCTGTAGTGACTGCGAAACCACCAAAGTAGTCCTGAACGCCATCTTCCTTAGTCGCCACGAAATCTGATAAAGCATAATAAGGTTCTCCGGCAACTTTCTCCGCTTGCTGACGCAGGGTATGGATCGTTACAGGTTTGCCTTCTACGTCTAATACGATATCATCGCCTTTGGCATGTGCCGGCCAGAAGCCAATCACTGCCCTGGCGGTCAGTAATTTTTCGTCAACGATCTTTTGTAGCAGGACGCGGGCATCATCATATAATTTTTTTGCCTCTAAGCCAACTGATTTGTCGTTGAATATTTTTGGGTAACTGCCTCTTAATTCCCAGGTATGGAAAAAAGGAGTCCAGTCAATATAAGGAACAAGGGTTTCCAGCGGATAATCATCAAATGTTTTAGTCCCGGTAAATTTAGGTGCAGGTGCAACCAGGGCAGGATCTATAGTAAATTTATCTGTCCTTGCTTCTTCAATAGTTTTGAAACGTTTATCGTTACGTTTATTCAGGTGCGCTTCGCGCGCTTTATCATATTCCTGCCTGATATTATCAATATATCCTCCGCGGGTATCCGGATTCATCAGGGTACTGCATACGGTCACACTTCTGGAAGCGTCGAGCACGTGGATAGCAGGACCTGAATAATTCGGTGCTATTTTTACCGCGGCATGGATTCTGGAAGTTGTGGCACCACCTATCAAAAGGGGTACAGTAAAGCCTTCACGTTCCATTTCTTTGGCAAAGTGAACCATCTCATCCAGCGAAGGGGTAATCAGACCACTTAAACCAATAATATCTGCATTGATTTCTTTGGCTTTTCTAATGATTTCCTGTGCGGGGACCATGACGCCTAAATCCACGATTTCAAAATTATTACAGGCTAAAACTACACCTACAATGTTTTTACCAATATCATGGACGTCACCTTTTACTGTGGCCAGTAAGATTTTTCCGGCCGAAGAACTTTGATCACCATCGGGATTGTCCAGTTTTTCCTGTTCAATAAAGGGAAGCAGATAAGCTACTGCTTTCTTCATTACCCTGGCAGATTTTACAACCTGTGGCAGGAACATCTTTCCGGCACCGAATAAATCACCTACGATATTCATTCCGTCCATTAACGGGCCTTCAATCACGTGAATAGGACGGTCGTATTGTTGTCTGGCTTCTTCTACATCGGCATCCAGGTATTCAATAATTCCTTTGACCAAAGAGTGGGAAAGACGGGATTCAACAGGCTCTTTTCTCCATTCTTCATCTTTAACAAGCTCTTTTCCTTTAGATTTTACAGTTTCTGCAAAATCTACCAGGCGTTCTGTCGCATCTTCGCGGCGGTTTAATAAAACGTCTTCTACGCGTTCCAGTAGTTCGGCAGGGATCGCTTCATAAACTTCCAGCATCCCGGCATTCACAATTCCCATATCCAGTCCGGCTTTAATGGCATGGAACAGAAAGGCAGAGTGCATGGCTTCACGTACGGTATTGTTTCCTCTGAAAGAGAAAGATATGTTAGATACACCACCACTTACTTTCGCATAGGGCAGGTTTTCTTTAATCCAGCGTGCTGCGTTGATAAAATCAACTGCATAGTTATTGTGTTCTTCTAAACCTGTGGCTACGGTTAAGATATTCGGGTCGAAAATAATGTCTTCTGCGGGAAAGCCAATTTCATCTACTAAGATGTCGTATGAGCGTTTACAAATTTCTTTTCTGCGTTCGAAGTTATCTGCCTGTCCGTTTTCATCGAAGGCCATTACTACGATTGCTGCGCCGTAATTCATGATTTTACGGGCACTTTCACGAAATTTATCTTCTCCTTCTTTGAGTGAAATCGAATTGACAATCCCTTTTCCCTGTAAACATTTCAGACCGTTTTCAATGACACTCCATTTAGAGGAATCGACCATGATCGGCAGTTTGGAAATATCAGGTTCTGAAGCAATCAGGTTCAGGAATTTCGTCATCGCGGCTTCAGAGTCCAGCATCCCTTCGTCCATGTTCACGTCAATGACCTGCGCACCACCTTCTACCTGTTGTCTGGCAACGGCAAGTGCAGCTTCGTAATCACCGCTTAAAATTAACTTGGAGAATTTTGGGGAGCCCGTGATATTGGTTCTTTCACCAATGTTGACAAACATGCTTTCGGGCGTAATGGTTACGGGTTCAAGTCCGCTCAGGCGAAGGTACCGTGGTATCTCTGGTATTTGTCTTGGGGTAATGTTTTTGGCTTTTGCGGCAATAGCTGCGATATGCTCTGGCGTAGTGCCACAACAACCACCCACGATATTGACAAAGCCGTGCTGAATGAAGTCTCCAACTAAAGTAGCTGTTTCATTAGGCATCTCATCATAAGCTCCAAATTCATTCGGTAAGCCTGCATTAGGATATGCGGATACGTAGCAAGGTGCTTTGGCAGCCAGTTCTTCAATGTGAGGCCTCATGTCTTTTGCGCCCAGTGCACAGTTGAAACCGATGCTGAGCGGGTTGGCATGAATGATTGAATTCAGGAAAGCTTCTACAGTTTGTCCGGACAGTGTTCTGCCCGAAGCATCTGTAATGGTTCCGGAAATCATGATCTCAATTTTGCGCCCTATAACTTCTTCGTATCTTTTGATCGCAAAGATTGCTGCTTTCGCATTTAAAGTGTCAAAAATAGTCTCAATTAATAACAGATCAGATCCGCCGTCAACGAGCCCTCTGATTTGCTCATAGTAAGCATCAACGAGTTCATCGAAGGTTAAAGCCCGGTATCCCGGATCATTCACATCTGGTGAGATGGATAGGGTACGGTTAGTAGGGCCTACAGCGCCTGCAACAAAACAAACGCGGTCTGGATTTGCAGCCATGAATTCAGCAACAGCTTCTTTGGCTATTTTAGCGCCTTCGAAACTCATTTCATAGTCGAGTTCCTCCATCTTATAATCCGCAAGAGAGATCCTTTGCGTACTAAAAGTATTGGTTTCAATAATATCTGTACCTGCTTTAAGATATTCTGTATGTATAGCTTTGATGATATCAGGACGCGTAATATTCAGCAGGTCATTATTCCCTTTGACGTCGCATGGATGATTCGCAAAGCGCTCTCCTCTAAAGTCTTCTTCAGTCAGGATATAGCGCTGAATCATGGTGCCCATTGCGCCATCGATGATTAGTATTCGTTTTTTAAGCTCTTCTCTTATGCTCATTATTTGTTTTGATGGATAGCCATTTGTCTGTATTCAGGTAACTCATGCGATGCAGTATCTTAAAGACAGAAAATTTTGTATAAAAAGGCCTAATCAGAAATCCAGTGTCGGATCGAATTAACTTATCTGTCAGGAACAGCCAAAACTGTTCGAGTAGAATGTAGCACCTTGTAAGCACAGGTTGCTAAGACTTCGTCGGGTCTAATCCCTCCGTCTTTCTTTATAAGCTGATGCAAAAATGCAACAAAGAAAAATCATTTCCAAGCAAATAGAGTTTAAAGCATATAAAATTGCAAAAATCAGGCAATTTGAAGGGTGGTACGGAACAATGTTCTGTACGGGCACAAAAAAAGCCGGTCAGTTCTAAACTGACCGGCTTTTTGTAAAAGGTTGCTGACTTATTTTCTTCCTCCGAATATTCTCAATAGGAATATGAAGATATTCAGGAAGTCAAGGTATAATGACAACGCGCCCATGATCGCTAATTTCTTAGTATCATCAACGGCCATTGTACCGCCGTTTTCTTCGATACCTGCACCGATACGTTTTAGTTTTTGAACGTCATAAGCAGTTAATGCAGTGAAGATCGCCACACCAAAGAAACTCATGATATAGTCAAAACCTGAACTTTTCAGGAACATGTTAATTACACTGGCAATTACAAGGCCTACTACACCAATCATTAAGATTGATCCGAACTTACTTAAATCAGTGTTGGTGGTGTAACCTAACACAGCCATTAAACCAAATATCCCTGCCGCAGCAGCAAAACAAGCCACTACTGAACTTGTTGTATAAATCAATAAGATGAAACTCAGACTGACACCAGTCAATACTGAATACAGAATAAATACGCCTAATAACGCGCTATATGACAACTTACTTAGTCCTGCACTCATTAAAAGTACCAGCCCAAGCGGGGCAAACATAGCAACATAACCTATCATAGACATTTTACCTGTTTCCTGATTGATCAGGTAGCTTAACATTTCTGGCGTATTTGCCATGTAAACCGCAGCCAGTGTTGATAAACTCAACGCTACAAACATCCATAAAAACACGTTGGCAAAGAATTTCTTTGCAACTGTTCCTGTCTGGTTTTCCACAAATACTGATTGTTGTGACCAATTATTATTGTTGTTATCCATGTTATTTTAAAATTTAATTAAATATACGAATCTATTTGTATCAGCAAAAGCTATGCCCCTAGTCTTTTTGTCAGAATTTCTTCAACTTTATGGAAGATTTGAAGGGGTTTTGCTGTTCTCCATGCCAAATCGTCAAGTTCACCACCAAAGTTGATATAGTAATCAATATTGCTGTTTCTGAATTCTTCAATTACATGCGGGTTAAAATTGAGTCCGGTGATCCATCCGTCTTCGACGTCCTGAAACCATTCTTCATAGTAACTGTCTTCTGAAGCATGGAAGTTAAGGACGTTTTCTCCAATGAGGATAAATTTATTGATGCCTTCATCGATCATCAGTTCCAGTATTTCTCTTTTCAGAAGCATAATATCGTTTCCTATCGCGTCATTCCATTCACCGATAAATTCAATGATCGCATAGTTATGGTCGTAGTCCACAAACAGCACTTTAATATAAAGTGTATTGGAACCAAAATCATCCCATTGCGGATGGATCAGGAAATTATACAGCTGTTTATCGAAATAAAACTCAGAGTATTCGGTATTGTAAAAAGGTGACCGGGGGTCTTCCGCGGCTATATAGTCGTCACGCCAACGGTAAAATGGTTCTATTTCGTGCATAATATTTTTATTTAGTACCGGCTTCCACAGCCTTTCTAACACTTCCGTAACGGATCAGCAGGTCTTCGGCTTTTTTATAGTCGATATGAAGTTCATTCATGACCATCTGTGTACCTCTGTCAACGAGTTTATGATTCGTTAATTGCATATCGACCATTCTGTTTCCTTTGACGCGGCCTAATCTGATCATCACTGTTGTGCTGAGCATATTCAGGACAAGTTTCTGGGCAGTACCGGATTTCATCCGGGTCGATCCGGTTAAGAATTCAGGGCCTACTACAACTTCGACGGGGAAATCACTGGCTTCAACTACAGGGCCGCCTTCATTACAAATGATACAGCCGGTCAGTACACCGTTTGCTCTTGCGTTTTTCAATCCACCGACCACATATGGGGTAGTCCCTGATGCGGCAAGCCCAACCAGGCTGTCTTTTGCATTGATGTTAAATTCCTGTAAGTCTATCCAGGCCTGGGTATCGTTGTCTTCTGCATTTTCTACAGCACGTCTGATTGCCTTGTCACCTCCGGCAATAATTCCGACTACCTGGTCAAAAGGGACGCCAAATGTCGGCGGACATTCTGAGGCATCAACTACACCCAGTCTGCCGCTTGTACCTGCGCCGATGTAAAATAACCTTCCTCCGCTTTTCATCCGCTCTGCTACAGCAGCAGCCAGTTTCTCAATTTGCGGAATCGCTTTCTCCACGGCCAGGGGAACTGTTTTATCTTCGTTATTTATACCTTTCAGAATGTCAAGCACTTCCATCTGATCAATATTGGTATACTTTGATTCTTGTTCGGTGATGCGTATCATGTTATCTTTTTTTTGTTAAAAATCGTCAATTTCTTTTTAACAGGGAAATATGAATGCATTTCGGGCAGATTTACAGCTGAATATTTATAAACAAATGAGGATTATAATAAAATCTTAAACAATTACAATTCTAATGGGGTTAGTAGCTTAATTAACAGTGTAATTTCATAACTTTGTGCAAACCTACTTCAGTGAAACCAACTACCCGTAAAAACCTGCTTGTCGCAATCACTTATTCTGTTACATTAATAGGTGGTATGTTTCTGGGTTACAAGTTTTTAAAGGATCAGGGGTTCACTTTTCAGCGCAGTGTTCAGTTCGCGGATAAAAATTCAAATAAAGTAGACGAAATTATCAATCTGATCAATAGAAATTATGTGGATGAGATTAATGCGGATACTTTAAGTCACCTGGAAATTGATAGTTTATTACATCAGCTGGACCCGCACAGTGTTTATCTTCCTCCGGTTAAAGCAAATGCACAATCTGATATGCTGGAAGGCAATTTTCAGGGCATCGGTATTGAATATTATATTCTTAAAGATACGCTGCTGGTCACTAATGTGATCAAGGACGGGCCGGCTGCACAGGCGGGTCTGAAACTGGGTGACAAAATCTTGAAAATTGATAGTTTATTTGTCAGTGGTAAACATTTGACTAAAGATAAAATGATCGGAAAGATCAAGGGTAAAAGCGGGACTCCGGTTCAACTGGTTGTATTGCATACCGGAGCTGTGCATCCTGTCACGTTAACAATCAAAAGGGGGAGAGTGAGTGTGAGCAGTATTGATGCTGCTTATATGATTAATGCGGATGCCGGGTATATCAGGATCAGCGAGTTTGGCGCCAATACAGATAAAGATTTTGTAGAATCTGTAAAAACACTGAAGGCCGCGGGAATGAAAAAACTGGTACTTGATCTGCGTGATAATGGCGGTGGTTATTTAACTGCGGCTACCGGGCTGGCCAATCAGATTCTTCCTGAAAATAAACTGATTGTTTATACTGAGGGGAAACATGAGCCGCGTACAGATTATATTGCCACAGGGGGAGGGGAGTTTGAAAATGGGAAACTTGCTGTGCTGATCAATGAAAATACAGCTTCTGCGAGTGAAATACTGGCGGGTGCTGTTCAGGATCTGGATAGGGGAGTGATTATTGGACGCCGTTCTTTTGGAAAAGGACTGGTACAGGAACAGTTCCCTTTTGGAGATGGTTCTGCACTGAATCTGACTATTGCCAGGTATTATACACCTCTGGGCCGTAGTATTCAAAAGTCTTATAAGAAAGGTTATACTGCTTATCAGAATGAGATCGATGATCGTTATAATGATGGGGAGCTGACTGATAAGCCTGTAGCTGCAAAAGATAGTTTGAGAAGAAACCTTGCTTTTACAACGGGTTCGGGGAAAAAAGTTTTTGCAGGTGGTGGTATTGAGCCGGATATCTATGTGAAAATGGATACCACAGGAATGAATAAGTTCTACGGTATGTTATTGACTAAAAAGGTGCTTTTTGATTATGTATTCGATGTTTTGGCGAACCGCTATACTGCTGCTTACCTGGAGCAGAATTTAGCAACTTTCAGTATCAGTGATACGGATTATAAAGACTTTGTGAAGTTTATACAGAGCAAAAATATTGTGATTGATCCCAAACAGCTTGCTGCGGCAAAACCAGTTATTTATAGTGACCTGAAAGCTTTGTTGTGTAAGTATCATTTAGGGGAAGCTGGTTATTATAAGGCTTTGAACTTAAATGACAGTATGGTAAAGCAGGCGATTTCCAGCATGCAGTAAATAAGACTAAAACCCATTTATTAAGGCATAAAAAAAGCGGTATTAAATCTAATACCGCTTGTTGATGATTTTCAGCTTCTATTTTTGTCTGAAGTAGATCTGGATTGGTGCTCCGCTAAAGTCGAAGTTCTCACGTAATTTATTCTCAATGAAACGTTTATATGGTTCTTTGATGTATTGAGGAAGGTTACAGAAGAAAGCAAACATTGGTGAGGTTGCATTGATTTGCGTCACATATTTTACTTTAATGTATTTTCCTTTTAATGCTGGTGGCGGATATTTCTCAATGATCGGCAACATCACATCGTTCAGTTTCGAGGTAGGAATTTTCTTTCCTCTGTTTTTGAACACTTCTAATGCGGTCTCAACTGCTTTGAAAATACGTTGTTTACTTAATACTGAAGTAAATACGATTGGAATATCTGTGAACGGTTGTAGTTTAACACGGATCTGTTCTTCGAAAGCTTTCATAGTTTTATGATCTTTCTCTACTAAATCCCATTTGTTAACCAGAATTACGATACCTTTTTTGTTCTTCTCTGCTAAGTGGAAAATATTAACGTCCTGAGACTCCAGGCCATCAACAGCATCTATCATTAGCAATACTACATCAGCCTCTTCAAGGGCTTTAATGGTACGCATAACAGAATAAAACTCGATGTTCTCTTTTACTTTTGTTTTTTTACGAAGCCCTGCGGTGTCGATGAACATAAATTCATGTCCGAACTGATTGTAGTGAATATGGATGGAATCACGTGTTGTACCTGCAATTGGGGTAACGATGTTTCTATCCTGGCCCATTAAGGCGTTGATCAGGGAAGATTTACCCACATTTGGTCTGCCGACAATTGTCAGTTTTGGTAAAGCATTTTCTTCGACTACGTCATCTTCAAAATGTGAGATCACGTCATCCAGTAAGTCACCTGTACCTGAACCTGTCATCGAAGAGATTGAATAAATATCTCCAAGGCCAAATCCGTAGAATACAGCTGCATCATTTTCTAATGAAGTATTGTCTACTTTATTTACGACAATGAAAACCGGTTTTTTACTGCGGCGTAATAGCTGTGCTATTTCATCATCTAAATCTGTAATTCCAGTGATTACGTCAACCATAAACAGGATAACGGAAGCTTCTTCGATCGCGATAACTACTTGTTCACGGATTGCCGCTTCAAACAGATCTTCAGAATTTGCTACATAACCTCCTGTGTCAATTACAGTAAATTGTTTGTGTGTCCATTCAGCAACGCCATAATGGCGATCGCGTGTTACACCACTGAAATCATCAACAATTGCTTTACGACTTTCAGTTAAGCGATTAAAAAGGGTAGATTTGCCTACGTTTGGTCTTCCGACGATTGCGATAATGTTACTCATGTGTTTTGTGAATTGTATTAATTATTAAGGGGTTGCAAAGGTAGGTTTAATTTTCGTACCCGAAACTTTTTAAATAGTTCTTTTTACTACGCCAGTCCGGAAGTACCTTTACGAAGGTTTCAAGGAAGACTTTCTGATCTAAAAACTTCTCAATATCCTTACGTGCTTCAGTACCAACCTTCTTCAGCATAGCACCACCTTTACCAATCAGAATGTTTTTCTGTGAGTCACGTTCTACGATGATCTCTGCACTGATCCTGGTGATTTTCTCTTCCTCTTTAAAAGAAGTGATCACTACTTCTGTACTGTAAGGGATTTCTTTCTGGTAGTTGTTGAAGATTTTCTCCCTGATAATTTCAGAAACAAAGAAACGCTGGGTCTTATCTGTCAGGTCACCTTTATCGTAGTAGGGTGGGTGTACCGGAAGATATTCTAAGATCCGCTCCATAATCCCATCTAAGTTATATTTATGTAAGGCTGAGATTGCATAAATATGTTTTGGTTTTAAAAGTTCCTGCCAGTAAGCTTGTTTCTCTTCTACCTGCTCCTGGGTTGCGCCGTCAATTTTGTTGATCAGTACAATCATAGGAATAGTGGTATTGATTATTTTTTCCAGTACATCGTTTTCATCATGTTGTTCATTGATGTCTGTAACGAATAAAATTAAATCTGCATCACTTAATGCGCCTTTGACAAAATTCATCATTGAATCCTGTAGTCCATAACGGGGTTTTATGATGCCGGGTGTGTCTGAAAAAACAATTTGTGAATCTTCTTCATTGACAATTCCAAGAATACGGTGACGGGTAGTTTGGGCCTTCGGAGTGATGATCGATAGCTTCTCCCCCACCAGGGCATTCATTAACGTGGATTTACCAACATTTGGCTTTCCTATTATGCTTACAAAACCTGCTTTATGCGACATTGAATTTTTTTTAAAATAAATTTGCATTGCAAAGAAACGAAATATATCTTTGCAGACCAATTTAAAACAAAGGAAGATTTAATCTTTTATAGTTTGAGATTGGAAATATAGTGCGGGGTGGAGCAGTTGGTAGCTCGTCGGGCTCATAACCCGAAGGTCATCAGTTCGAGTCTGGTCCCCGCTACCTGGAGAAGCAAAACCTGCAAAGGTTAGTCGCTTTGAAATGGCCCGTTCGTCTACCGGTTAGGACGCCAGATTTTCATTCTGGAAATAGGGGTTCGATTCCCCTACGGGCTACAAAAGAAAAGGCTGGTTGCACACTGGCCTTTTTTGATTAAAACATAGTGCGGGGTGGAGCAGTTGGTAGCTCGTCGGGCTCATAACCCGAAGGTCATCAGTTCGAGTCTGGTCCCCGCTACCTGGAAAGCGTTTAACCCTTAAAAGTTAAGCGCTTTAATTTATGGCCCGTTCGTCTAGGGGTGAGGACGCCAGATTTTCATTCTGGTAACAGGGGTTCGATTCCCCTACGGGCTACTCAAATTTTCATCTTGTTTCTTTGATGAAAAAAAATATTTATTGATTTTCGGGGTTACTGTTTCTTTAACTTACAGGTTTTGGCTCAATTTTGTATTTATATTTCTTTCTCAGCTTATCTGTAGTTTTATTTGTTTTATAGCTATATATTTATCTATCCGAAATAATAATTATTAATTATAAAAAATAGATACTAGTTTAGTTTATGAAGATTTCTCTGTTTTGGTGTGGCGTTTTTGCCTTATGTTTATTCGCAGCCTGTAAAAAGGAAAACCCTGCACCTTCGGAAATAAAACCTGATCCGTTATTGACCCTGGGAGATTCTTGTTCTTATCAGATGGATGGTAAATCTTATTCATTTACTTATCAGAATGGTTTTAGTATTGGAAATTCGCAAACCAATGTTAAATTAGATTCGGTTGTAAAGGGAGCAAGATATTATTCTGGTGATAAAGACTCTGTGATGTTTAGCAGAAGTTATAATTTTGATGCCAGGGATTTTAATGCAGGTATTAGTATTTCATTTGCTAAAAAATATAATAAAAAAGAAATGGAGCAAAGTAAGCTGGCTCTTTTTATCCCTAAAAATGGAATGGATCTGTTTCAGCCCGGAAATTATAAATATCCCATTGATTATGAAAGAGAGAATACGCAAAGTGGTATAGCTATTGAACTACATATAAACGAATCTTTTTCTTCGTATAGTAAGGTTTCTATAGCACGTCCAACCGTGATAACTTCAGAGAGTCAGCGACAGTCAAAATTTGAAATCATTCGCTGTGTTAAATTGACAAATGGTAACTATTTACTGGAGGCCAAATTCAATACTGTCGTTTTTGACGGAGAAGAAAAGGTGAAAAAGAACATTGAAAATGGATATTTGAGGTTAATTCTGTATTAACTAAGACATAATTTGTGTTTTTTAACATAAAAATGAAGATTAGATCTGTCTGTTAATTAAGGGGATAGGATTGTTTTCTAAAAATAATACAAGTATTTATTGTTAATACTTGCGGTTTTTGAAAAATAACCCTATGTTTGCATCACTTTAAAAAACAGTAGTATTAGCCTCTGAAGGCCTGTTTGTTAAGGATATAGTGCGGGGTGGAGCAGTTGGTAGCTCGTCGGGCTCATAACCCGAAGGTCATCAGTTCGAGTCTGGTCCCCGCTACCTGGAGAAGCAAAACCTGCAAAGGTTGGTCGCTTTGAAATGGCCCGTTCGTCTACCGGTTAGGACGCCAGATTTTCATTCTGGAAATAGGGGTTCGATTCCCCTACGGGCTACGAAGCCGCTTTACGAAAGTAGAGCGGCTTTTTGCGTTTCTGGAATTTTCTTTTACTGCGTACAATAAATGTAATCCTTGATTTGTATGTTATTTAAATGATTAATTATGAGTCGCTTGTCTCTTGTTTCGAAGGGAGAATATATGGAACTTTACTATCAGGAATTTAAATTATTCCTGCAAAGGAGAGACCGAAAACCTTAAATAGAGTAGGTATTCAATAAAGTTTTTAACTGCTTTTGGGTGTAAAAACAGTTCTTTGATTATGTCAAGATTATGGTATGCTTATATGGGGTCTGGTAGTTATTCTGATCCACATAGTTACACTAGATCAGTTGTGACGCCTACTTGTCGAAATGGAGCGCATCTTTGTGCAGTATTCGCAACTGAGGGGCCAACAGTGGGTTGCCCACCGGGCCCGGGTCCTTATCCGCTTTTCATCTCTACTAATATTCAGTCGTATATTGCAAGTGGTCTTGTGCAGATTATTCCAACGCCACAACCTCCCCCTCCTGATGTTGCATATGTTTATTTTAAGGCATAATAAACTTTTGATGTTAAACCTGATCAGGATATAGCATTATATCCTGATCAGGTTAATTTAAAAATTATTATTTAGGGCAGTTCTCTACAAACTCCCATGGGCCCCATTGGCTGGCCTCTGGTAATTCATTAGGATTTACGTACCATTTGTTTTTGTATATTTTGCCATTGTAATATACTTTTGTACCAGGTGCCGGGTAAGCAATTCCTGCATTGTAGGGCGCTACACCACAATTTCCTGTGCCGGGGTTGGTTGGATTAGTTGGGTCAGTAGGTATAACTGGTGTGTCATTCTTGTAGTCAAATGCATTCGCAAGTGCTGCTGATGTAGTTTGTCCGTTTAAAACTTTTTTAGCCACATTCAAATAAGTTACGCCAGTATAATTCGTTCCTTTTGCAGATAACAATGCAAGGTTCCAAATCATGATACCATCATTTTTACCTGCTCTGCTTTGTGTACCACCGTCATGGATATACTTTGCTAAATCAGCTTCAAATTGAGGTGTGTGTTCAAAATAAGGCCCCCATGGTTCGTTTGGTACGTGTGTACCGTGTGCTAATTGGAAGCCGTAGATGTTAGCGTAATAAGCATAAGAGTCATACATTAACTTGCGGTTAGGCGCTGCTCCTATATTATAAGCCTGATAAGCAATGATATCCAATTTATCTCCTGCTGCTTTGATTACAGGAATCATTGCACCTGTTGAGCTGAAGCCAAATAAGCTGATACTTTTTGTTCCATCGGTTGCGCTGTACAGGTAGCTGTCAGATTCTCCGGTTATCGTGTTGCGTTTGCTATAGGCGAATGGAGATGCGGCATCATCATTATTTAATCCGCCTAGTGCTCCTGACCCTACAGGTGCTGTAGCGATGATATATCCTGCTGATTTTGGCATTAATTTTCTGGATTCGGTAATGAATCTTGTTAAGTAAGCTACGTTAGCTGCATTTCCTGATTCGCTAAAGCTACCAGCAGGTTCAAAATCCCAGTCAATCCCTCCGAAGCCGATATCATCTACGAAGTCTTTGATCTGTTGATAGTTGATGTTGTTGAAGTTTTCCGGAGCTCTCCAGTAGGTTTCACCACCCAGGGATAAAATTACTGTGATACCGCGTTGTTTCAGAATTCCAACAGCACGTTTCAGCATCAAACCGCCTTCGGTTGCCTGATAACACTCTAGTCCGGTGTTTGCTGTTGAAATGTTGTAAGAGCCTTTTACATACGTTAAGTTAGGTTTGGCAAATGCAAAGAATACGTGTGTTACAGCAGTTGGTAAGGTTGTGAATGCGCTTTTTCCATCTTCATTTAACCATCCTTCAGTCCAGCTTGGATAGTAGCCTATGGTGATTGGTTTGGTTAAACTGGCGTTAGCGTTACGTTCGAAATTGACCTGTGTTTTCGAATTACTTAATGACTGGTTGTCTGATTGTGAATTCCCAGGTTCTGATTTCTTGCAGGAAGAAAAAGCGGTTAAGATAAAAAGCCCTGCTGCGGTGCTCTTTTTTAAGAAATTGCATACTTTCTTTTTCGATGACAAGATTTTGTCATCAACTGATAAATGTTGTTTCATAGGATTAGGTTTTTAAGTTAATATCAAAAATAACATAGAGAATTACATTCGCAACTTTAATTGTAACATTTTCGATATAAATTATCGGATGTTATTTATGTGGTATTTATTTTCTTTGTAGAATAATAATCTTGATTTTTTTGCTTGGGTTTGGGTGGACTTTAACTTGCTGATGTGTCTCATTGTCACATTATTATGTAAATATTGTATTTTTTTATATTTCAATTAATGAAAGTATAAGGCCTTATATAGAAATGTTTGAGCTTTTTTATTATATGTTTTTAATTTTAAATTTTGTTGGCTGATATTCAGTAAATTTAGTGGTCATTAATTAGGATCAGGCTATGCTGGGTAACCATAAATCAAGGAAAGTGGCGATCGTTGGATACAATCGCATTCCGTTTGCACGTCACAATACTTCTTATGTTTATGCAAGTAACAAAGAGCTGTTCAGTGCAGCACTGAACGGGTTGATTGACCGGTATAAGTTACAGGGGCAACTGATAGGAGAGGTGGCCGGGGGAGCAGTGATCAAACACAGTACCCAGTTGAATTTAACGAGAGAATGTGTAATGGCTTCTTTGCTGGATCAGAAAACTCCTGCTTGCGATCTTCAGCAAGCTTGTAATACGGGGGTTGAAACAGCAATTTATATTGCCAATAAAATTGCATTGGGTCAGATTGATGTTGGAATTGCCGGAGGAGTTGATTCTGCGAGTGATGCTCCGCTGGTATTAGGGGAGAAGTTGCGTAAAATTCTTTTGGCAACACGCAGAGCAAAGACATTTGGACAGAAATTTACTGAATTTTCTAAAATCAGGATTAAGGATCTGACTCCCGTAGCGCCAATGAATATGGAGCCGGGTACAGGGTTGTCAATGGGAGAGCACACTGAGATTACTGCTAAATACTATCAGATTTCCAGAGAAGAGCAAGATATCTTCTCTTTGAAAAGTCACCAGAAACTGGCCGCTGCATATGACCGTGGATTCTTCAGGGATATGATAAGCCCATATTTGGGATTGGATATAGATAATAACATGCGCAGGGATACCAGTCTGGAGAAATTATCAAGGCTAAAGCCTGCTTTTGATAAAGTAAATGGGTCACTTACTGCGGGTAATTCTTCTCCATTAACTGATGGGGCCTCTTGTATTTTATTGGCCAGTGAGGAGTGGGCTGCTGCGCAAGGTCTGCCAATTCTGGCTTATATCACTTTTGCAGAGGTAGCTGGTATTGAATACCTCAAAGCAAAACAAAATCTGTTGCTGGCACCGGTCTATGCAGCGGCTGATATGCTTAAAAAAGCAGAGTTAACTTTGCAGGATTTCGATTTTTATGAAATTCATGAGGCTTTTGCAGCCCAGGTACTGGCAATTCTTAAAATATGGGAAAGCTCTGAACTCCTTAAAGAATTTGGATTTGATGAAGCTTTTGGTAAAATAGATCCTGATAAATTAAATGTAAACGGAAGCAGTATCGCTACCGGGCATCCGTTCGCTGCTACCGGTGGGCGTGTTTTGGCCACCCTCGCCAAACTATTGTATGAAAAGGGCAGCGGTAAGGGCTTTCTTTCTGTTTGTGCAGCAGGAGGGATGGGAGCTACAGTAATTCTGGAAAGATAAATTATACTATTCAATCACAAGCCAGGTATATCCATTTGCCGGTATAGTTACCTCATAAATTACCTGATTATTATTGTCTAAAGTGTAAGAAACAGCTTTTCCTTCTTTCTCTCTGATATTGGCCTGACCAGTAAGACCTGTGTAATAAAGCGGCAATATGATTGTTCGGGTAATTTTCTCTGCCGAAGGGTTATATAACATAGCTAATCCCTTTTCTTTTTGATTTGGATTTACATGTAAAATCCCATCCCATTCTCTTCCGTCCGCCCTGCGCAGGTGTATAATGTCTGAATTTAAAATGGTCCTGTATTTTTTATACCAGCTGATCACATTAGTAACCAGTTTCTTTGTTTCCTGCGTATCGTATAATCTCGGGCCGCGGTAACAGGCTTGTATCCCTGCTCCGTAATATTGCATCATCAATTGTTCGTAAGCATTAAGATGTGCTGACAGTGGCTCTAGCGTCGCAGCTTCTCCACCGCCCTGATATTGTGTTAATGGAACGAATCCCCAGCTCATTGTGGGTGTTTTCTCCCAGGTTCCGTCATAGATATTCTGACGGTTCAGGATCACCTGCTGCTCTCTTGGCAAGCTAAAGTTTACTTCTCTGTAGCCCAAGGCTATTTTATGGGTTCCATCCAGAAAATACCAGTCTGGTGCATTGACATAAATGCCATTTTCATTGCACCAGCGATATAATCCTTTTTGCAGTTCTATTTGTGCCCATTGCGAATCTTCCAGTCCTTTATGACCCGGATGTTTTGTCGATGCACAGACATCGCCCGGATAGGGGCCATCATTCTCAAATATATCGAGTCCTGTCTTTTTAATAAACTCTTTGATTTTATTCAGATAGGCAAGGCCCCAGTTTGAGCCTAAACAAGGTGCATGGCCGAATTGAGCATGGACATCTGCTTTTCCGGTTTTCGGGTCAATCACATCTTCTTCATCATTAATCCGGCGACTGGAAAATAGGGAATATCCGCCCATCAAGATCCCTTTACTGTGTGCATAATCTACTAATTCCTTAATTTTGATTATATTTTCTGCGCTCTGGTCTTCCATGTGCAGACCGCTGCCAAAACTGAGAATAATAGCTTCATAACCTGTTTCAGCACATTGGTCAACAGCAGTTTTGACTACCTTTGGATCAATAGTGATCAGGTGCATAAAAATTGGGTTTTCTGTTGACCATGGGGCGATTTTACGGTACATCATACGTTGTGCCAGTCCATTTCTGTCCCTGTCATAGCTATCCAGCAGTAATTCATTGGTTCTGATAGACTTAAAAGTATTCCCAGGCGCAATTTCTACGCCCGGGCCAATTGGTGGATAAACCTCCAGTAAACATGGCGTTCTGAGATTATAGTTAACCTGCGAAGTGTAGGTCGAATCTGTATTCCAATGGGTAGTTTGATCCGACAAACGGGCATTCATGGAGTTATTAAAAGCATAGTTGCTTTCTACATAAATTCCATGCGGGGGTTTAATATTTCCTGGATTTCCATCAACTGAAGATTCTTCCTCATGTGCAGCAATGAGCTCATTAATTACTTTATCTAACTTGATGGTTTGCTGCCCTTTATTTTCGACACTAAGCCATTTACAGATGAGTGGTATGCCATCATATAATTCATAATTTATATTGACCCGGATTCCTTTTAAAGCAGGTAAGCTGGATTCAAAAGAAAATGTCAGCATCTTTCCTGTAGGTTGTTGCCTGTTGGAGGCCCACTCATTGGCGGCAGGCTTCCAGTTGATATAGGGTACAATGGGAGTGATCCGATAAGATTTAAAAAGGAAATCTGAATCATTTGCCGTTAGTCCGTCCAGCCATTGATTTAAAAGGTAAGCCTTTTGCTTTTGGCCGTATAATCCGCCAACGTTATATGGCTTACCATTGATGGTCAATTTTGCTTCCGGACATACGGCTCTTAAAAGCTGCTGTCCATTGCTTAGATTGCTAAAATCTGTACAGGCAAGATTTGGCTGTAAACGAAATGATCTTTTGATTAATCCATTAGATAGAATGATGTCTTTATTCGTTAAACTGCGGTATACTTGTGCTGTTCTGTCCTTACTATTGATCAGCCAATCTTGTTTCTTAGCCGGTTCTTCTGTTTTTTTCCATATTGGCAATGACGTTATTTTATCTTGTGCCAACAGGTGACTGGCTTGAAATAATAGTAAAGCAGCTAATATTCTTCTCATTTTTTAATCTCCGTTTTTACGAATATAAAGAGATAAATACAGAAGTAAACAGGAAGTTTGGGACTTAAAATAATAAAATGATTTAGCTGTATCTGTTTGATAACTAAATTTTTAATCGGCATATTCATTTGCAGAATGTCCAAAAACCTGGATCCCTATAGCTAAAAATGCCAGATCTTTTAAGATAAAGAAATCGGTAACCGGAACACCGTCCAATTGCTTCCAGATACCGGGAGTGCTGAGCAAAAAGCTTAACGTGGAGGCAAAAATGACCAGTGTGAGTATACCGGCAATTTTTCCCGCTTTTCTGCTCCAGAAAGAACCAGCCAGAAACAGTGCAGTAATAATTTCAAAGATTCCTATAATGATAGATCCTGTCTGAATAGAAACCAGTTGATAAAGCCAGCTCATTATCCAGCTGTTTTCGACTAAAGGTTTAATCGCTTTTGCTTCTGAGGGCGTAAATTTTAATAGGCCTATCCATACCAATACCACTATGGTGGCAATCACGCCCATGGCGTAACCTGTTTTGTTTGTTTTCATACCCCTTTGTCGGGCTTTTCAAAGAAACCTTACAGGGAATTATAAAAAAGATAAGCGCCAGGTTTTAGTGGGCACTTATCTTTTTTAACTTAAACAGTGATGACTATTTTTCCAACTGTCCTTCCCGATTCTATAGCAGAATGGGCTTCTGGTAATTGCTCAAACGCATAAGTTTGACTTACATGAGATTTAATAATCCCTTTTTCCAGTAAAATGGCCAGTTGTTTCATATCATCTCCATTGGAAGCTACCAGGATGAAGTAACCATTAATTCCCTTAGCTGATGCTTTAGCGGTTACTTCTTCATTCAGACCTGAGGGAATACTAATGATTGTACCGCCTGTTTTAATGACCTCCAGTGAACGATCAATATTATCGCCGCCTATGGTGTCCAAAACAAAATCAAGGTCTTCAGCAGCATCTTCAAAGCGCTGACTTTTATAGTCAATATGCTCGTCTGCACCAAGTTTTATTACAAAGTCTTTGTTTTTTGCAGAGGACGTTCCAATCACATAAGCGCCAATATGTTTGGCAATTTGCACGGCATAATGTCCTACACCTCCGGCAGCCGCGTGGATCAGTACTTTATCGGTCGCTTTGATTTTTGCATGATTAACCAGCACTTGCCAGGCTGTAAGTGCTGCCAGTGTCGCCGCAGCAGCTTCTTCATGTGATATATTAGCTGGTTTTAATGCAAGATGTACCGCCGGAGCAGCTGCATACTCAGCATAAGCTTTACCGTGACCGGGAAAATTGACCATCCCAAATACTTCATCACCCACTTTAAAAAGCTGGGATTTTGATTCGGTAATTATGCCTGAAACATCCCATCCCAGGATAATTGGAGGTTGTTCTTTGAGTTTTCCATATAATCCTTTTCCGGTTCTTGTCTTTGCATCTACAGGATTAATACTAATTGCTTTAACCTGGATCAGGACTTCGCCTTCAACGATTACTGGTACGGGTAATGTAGTCAGTATCAGTTTGTCTACATCACCGGATTCTGTTAAAACTATTGCTTTCATTTCTCTTCATTTAAATTTGTAACGCAAAATTGTACTTATTTATTGACGGTTTTACGGTATAAATTTTCCTTATTTCGGTAAATTTGAGACATGAAGAAAGTTCGGTCTGACAATGAAATAGCTGATGAGCTACTTTTTATGGAGGAGATTCAGCGGAATAGGTTTTTCAAAAATGACCGTTATGCTGATACTATCAGCATAACGGCAGCGTTAATTTATTATGGTTTTATAGAGAGCCGAAAATGGTGCCTAATGTACTGCCTATAAAGCTGACAGTGCTTTTTACAAAATTAGAAGTGATATCTATCACTTCTTTGGTTAAACCTGAAACTAAATCTCCAAGAATACCACCACCTTCAATTGTTGACATTTCTGCCGTGTTCATTTCCTGAACACCAAAGTTTTTTAATTCTAGATTCTTCATAATAGGGGTCGGTTTGCTGAGGTCTTAAAGAGAACCTAAAATTGTAAATAATTGAGTAAGACCAAATTTTACAGTGTTACCAACTACAGTACTTACAGTATTAACAACTCCACTTACAGTTGTAGCAACTGCGCCAACTACACCAAAAATATCACCTAGTAAACCACCGCCTTCGATTGTTGACATTTCTTTTGTGTTCAGCTCTTGAACACCAAGGTTTTTTAATTCTAAATTTTTCATAATGGGGGATTATTATAAAATATATTCCTTACTCATTAAAGGCTTTTCAGGATACGCCTAGGTTGGCCAAACACTATAACGAAAGTAATGATATTTGACTAAAGCGTATAAAAGCCAAAAAACCTTAAGCACCCTGATTTTGTTTTGTAGTTGACTGAATACTTGATTTTTATACTTGAAAACAGGCTTTTTGAGCTACTGTTCCAGTCACATCCGGCGCTTATTCAATTCATTCATTTAGTGCACTGTCCGTTTTGAGGGCTGGACAGTGGGTTGCGAGTGATATTGGCGCCTGTTTTTTTGCTGAATATTGTAGTTAACTATCTGATCGTAAGCTTGTTTTTCTTTTTGGTGAATAGGATTTTCATTAGCCGGAGGCCGAGAAAATCTCAACCGAAATTGAATTACAGCTGCGGCATTTGAAGTTTCCATAAATTAGCATAAGCTGACTCCTTACTGTAGATCAGTTCATGGTGTGTGCCTTGTTCAACAACCACTCCTTTATCCAGAACAATGATTTTATCTGCATGATTTAAGGTACTTAACCGATGTGCAATAACGATAACAGTTTTTTGATTCGCTTTTAAGAGATCAATCATTTTTTGAACATACTGTTCTGAAGCAGAGTCGAGTGAGGAAGTTGCTTCGTCCAGAATAAGGATTTCCGGATTCCGGTACAGGGCTCTGGCAATTGCAATACGTTGCCGCTGCCCACCAGATAAGGTAGTTCCATTTTCTCCAAGATAAGTTTGGAATCCCCGGGGCAGGGTCTCAATGAAGTCAATAATCCCAAGCTGCGTGGATATTTCAATGATCCTTTGCATGTCAGGCTCATAATCACCTACGGCTATATTGTCAATGACATTGCCGGCAAATAAATCAATTTTCTGCGGCACCACTGCCACTGCCTGGCGCAGAGAGGAATTACGGATATATTTTAAATCATAGCTTCCTATGCGTACATTCCCTTCTTGTATAGGATAAATATTTTGCAGGATGGACATCAAGGTCGATTTTCCTGAACCACTTTCGCCAACAATGGCCGTAAATTTACCTTTGGGAATCATCAGGTTTAGATTTTCAAAAACATTGAGCCTGGTTCCATAACGAAAAGAAACTTTTTCAAAGTGTATATCACCGATCTTATCGGGGGTAAGGTCAATCTGGCTTTCCTCATTTTCGCGTTCCAGATCCATAATTTCAAATAACCTGTCTGCTGCAATCACAGCATCCTGTACGGTTTTATTCATGCCGATCAACGAAGTCACCGGGCCGGTAAAATAACCGATAAGTGTATAAAAAGATAACAATTCGCCGGGGGTAATATTACCGTCGAGCACATATCCGGCGCCTACCCACAGTAAGACTATGGTTAAAAGCCTGGATATTAATTCAGTTGAAGTCCCTGAAAATACGGAGTTGATATTTGATTTAAAACCTGTTTGTAAAAGGTTGATAAAGCGGGTTTCTGTTTTTTCATTCGCGTGGGATTCCAGGCCAAAACGTTTGATGGTACCCACTGAATTCAAGCTTTCCACCAATTGTGATTCCAGTTCCGCAGAATCTTCCATGAGTTTCCTTTGTACTTTCTTATTTAACTTATCTGTAATCGCATAAATGATAAGATATAATGGGATAACAGTCAGCATGATCAGTGCCAGCTTCCAGTAATAGGTGAACATCATGATAAACGAGAAGAAAACAATGAAGATGTTCACCAGAAAGTTAATGCTCACGTCGTTCAAAAAGGTTCTGATTTTTACGGCGTCATTGATTCTTGAAATAATTTCACCCACACGCATGGTATCAAAAAATGTCTGTGGTAATTTCAATAAGTGTTTGTAATAGCCTAAAATTAGCTGGCTATCGATCATCTGACCCGTTTTTAAAGTGAATATCGTTTTGGCAGTACCGATCAAAAGTTGAATGGACAGGATAATTACCATCGCTATACTCATCAGGTTAAGCAGGTTCCGGTTACCATCAACCAATACAAAGTCTATTAGTTTTTGTACGAAAATGGATGTAGACAGGCCTAATATGGTATACACAATAGCACCCAGCAGTGCCTGAATCAGAATGCCTTTGTGCGGTTTGATCAGGTTCCAGAAACGACTTTGTACGGATATTTTCTCATTTCCGGGTTGAAATTCTTCCGCGGGTAATAGCAAAACGAGCGCCCCTGTCCACTCCTTTTTAAACTCTTCATGGGTTTTACGGTGCATCTGTCCGTCGGCAGGATCCATCACCTCAATGAACTTACTGGTCACTTTATAGATAACCACGTAATGTTGTAAAATCTGATCAACGATTAAGTGAGCGACAGCAGGTTTAGGTATTTTAAATAAACTCTCGAAAGGGCCTTTTACACCTGCGGCCTCAAAACCTAATTTACGGCCGGCTTCTACCAATCCTAAAACTGTTGTCCCTTTTTTATCCGTACCTGCCAGCTGCCTGATACGGGCAACGGAAAGATCCAGCTTAAAATGAGAGGCAATTGACGCTAAACATGCCGCACCACAATCGGTAATATCTCTTTGTTTTACTTTGGTGCTCATATCTTGTCGCTTACATTTGGATTAACCCAGTCATCAACTTTATCGTATAACAACTGATATAAACTGCGCTCGGTCACCGTAAAGCGTGCAGTGAAGTTCATGCCCTTCTTTAAAAATCCTTTATACCCGTTTTTCAATATTAAATAATTCCTGGTCAGGTTACATCTGACTTTAAATACAGGCTGATTATTGATCAGGATAATATCATCTGATATATCGAGCACCTGTCCGGTTGCCAGTCCCCACTGATTATAATTAAAAGCATCTACCTGGAATCTGACCTCTTGTCCTTTTCTGATCAGTCCGATATCCGCTGGTTTGATATAACAGAAAGCAGTAATATTAGTATCAGGCGATATCTCACCGATTTTTTGATTGGCAAATACATAAGCGTCTTTCTGGATACCTGAAAGATTCTGCACTGAGCCGCTGATCGGGGCCCTTAGGGTATATTGTTTTTTCTGTTCGTTTAAATCCACCTGCTGGCTGGACAGCTGACGCAGCTCATTCCGGAATTGATTGGCTTCTGTTTGCCACCTGGTTTTATATTTAGTCGTTACCATCAGGTAAGCAGAGGCCGCCTGTTCTTTCTCAAACTTATATTTTTCGTATTCAGATTCGGTCACAACTTTACTCTGATACAATTTATTATACCTGTTAAAGGTGGTTTCGGTCTGTTCTTTGGCGATTCTGGCATTTTCAGATTCCTGTGCAAATTCTTGCCAGGCTGCGGTGTACTGACCGGTTTTTGGATTCGGATAACTATATCCATTCCATTGAATGTAAACTAGTAATTTATTCAGGTCTTGTAAAAATTCACTGATCTGTCCCTGGCGTGTTTGTACAAGGGCATCCTGTTTTTTTGGTGCAGAAGCATCAATGACCAATAAAATATCGCCCTGTTTTACCTTTTTATTGTCTTTTAGCCCGAGCTGAATGATTCTGCCATTGACAGGGACAGTAAGCTCTGTTTTTTCCATAGAAGATTGTAAAAGGCCGCTGCTTTTGACGCTGATCGGCGTTTTAATAAATGGTAGTGCAATAAAAACTGCTAAGATGGCCAGTACGGTAGCGATATAGATAAATTGGCTGGGCTTACCAATCTTTGACCGGTAAACGATAGAATTACTCGATATAGTTTCAATGGTGTAATTAGACAGGGACATACAGGCAGCATATAAAATAACCGTTATGCTTCAATCGGGCATAACGGTTATCAGTAAGAATTTTAAATTCTAATTTTTTAAAGAGGACCGATGCCAATATTGATCAGTGGAGATAATATTTTATTCAAAGTATTCACCACATTGCCTAATAGTGTGTTCACACCCCCAAGTAGTCCGTCAAGGAAACTCAGCAGACTTCCGCCTTCGGTATTTAGCATTTCCGTCGCGTTCATTTCCTGAACACCAAGATTTTTTAACTCTAATTTTTTCATAATAATAGCTTGTTACGAATAGTTCCTTACTCATTGAAGGCTTTTCAGGGTACGCCTCTTTGGTCAAACGCTGAATCGAAATTAGAGAATAAGAAGTTAAAAACGTGGTGGTGCTTCTTATTCAATTTATTCATTATTTGTTACTACGGAAATTGTGCTATTTAAATATACGCTGACAATTCATGTTGATCACCGGATTTTATTACCTTGTCTGCCTTGCAGGGCTATTTTTTTATGAAGAAATATATTTTTTATACGCTATTGGTTAGCTTACTTTTCGGAGCAAATTCAGTGTCATTCGCACAGAAAGGAATTGATTGTAACCAGGTGCTTGATCAGGAGCCTTATTTTTCCAAACATCAGACTTTACAAAATGATTCTCTTTTTTTAAGAGATCTTGAAATCTTAAAACATTGCGGGAACTACGGAAATGTGGATAGCGTGCTGTTGAAAGGATCAGTGCTTTCTGCTTTTTTGCGCACTGCAATGGATGAGGGGCAGCCTGCTACTTACCGCACAATGATCGGGTTTATGGATAAGTTTAAGGATACGCAGGATTATCGTCAATTTGTAGAATCCTTACAGCTCTATAAGAGCCTTGAAAATAGAAAGGTGAACCTGGAAGAGTGGGATCTTGCCCAGCCTTTTTTTGTGAAAATGGGTTTTACTCAAAATGATATTGATGATTTTAAGGAGTTTATTGCTAAACCTGCGCATCATGAGCTGACTTATATTGCTGCTTACTATCTGTATATGAAGGAACTCAATGAAGTTACAGGTAGTAAATAATTGTTGAAACTGAGCAAGTTTCGGGTGGTTAAAACTTGTTCTGGTCTTTATTTTTGTGTGGTCAAATCAATTATACGAAAAAATGAAAGCACAGGAAGAAACTAATTATAGCCGCATTGCCCAGGCAATCAGCTATATCAATGGTAACTTTAAAACCCAGCCCGGTCTGGAAGAAATTGCCGAAAAAATCAATCTCAGCCCCTTTCACTTTCAACGGTTATTTACAGAATGGGCAGGAGTAAGCCCAAAGAAATTTCTGCAATACCTGACCGTTGAACACGCGAAGAAAATGCTGAAAGAAAATCAGGCGACCCTATTTGAA
This sequence comes from Pedobacter cryoconitis, assembly GCF_014200595.1. Lineage (NCBI taxonomy): Bacteria > Pseudomonadati > Bacteroidota > Sphingobacteriia > Sphingobacteriales > Sphingobacteriaceae > Pedobacter > Pedobacter cryoconitis. Next base: position 173,080 of record NZ_JACHCG010000003.1, on the reverse strand, counting down.
ACTGCCTTTGAAACCGGTCTGTCCGGAACAAGCAGGCTGCATGATCTGTTTGTCAATATTGAAGGAATGACCCCTGGTGAATATAAAAATGGGGGAGAGAACCTGACCATCAATTATAGCTTTGCTGAAACCCCGTTTGGTAACATCCTGGTCGCTTCTACTGCTAAGGGAATCTGTCATATCGCTTTTGCTGATGTTGCTGAAGATGCACTGGAAATTTTAAAAACCAAATTTCCCAATGCCGTTTACCGGCAATTTGCTGATGCTGCCCAACAACATGCCCTTTATATTTTTACGCATGACTGGGATCGCATCAGTGAGATTAAATTACATTTAAAAGGAACAGATTTTCAGTTGAAAGTGTGGGAGACTTTATTGAAAATCCCGACCGGACAATTGACAACTTATGGTGCAGTTGCCAAAGAGATAGGAATGCCGTCTGCTTCCCGGGCTGTAGGTTCAGCTATAGGTGCTAATCCGGTGGCCTTTATTATTCCCTGTCACCGGATAATTCAGTCTACAGGCACGTTAGGTCAGTATCATTGGGGAAGTACGCGTAAAACTGCTATAATCGGGTGGGAAGCGGCAATGGCAACCAGCGAAGCATAAGATGAAGACAGTTGAAGAAAAAATAGCAGCTGCCGACTGGCAGCGGGTTACAGAAAATATGCATGATCAGGGTTATGCTGTGCTTAAAAATTTATTAACGGCAGAGGATTGTGCCGGATTGATCAGTAGTTATCAAAATCCGGATGGTTATCGCAAGACTGTGGTTATGGAAAGATACCGTTTTGGTATCGGAGAATATAAGTATTTCAATTACCCTTTGCCAGCCTTGATCCAGTCTGTCAGAACAACAGTTTATCCCTATCTTGCTCCGATTGCGAATACCTGGATGAAGGTTCTTCATCTGGATAATCAATATCCGCTGCTTCATAAAGAATTTTTAACAAGGTGTGAAGCGCAGCAGCAGACTAAGGCAACTGTATTGATTTTGAAATATGGGCCGGGAGGATATAATACGCTGCATCAGGATCTTTATGGAGATCTTTATTTTCCGATACAACTTGTACTGTTTTTAAATGAGCCTGGAGAAGATTATGAAGGTGGAGAATTTGTCCTGACCCAGCAAAATCCCAGGGCACAGTCCAAAGTTATTGTATTAAAACCCCGCAAAGGCGATATGTTGTTGTTCACCACCAATTTCAGACCCGCAAAAGGTAGTAAAGGATATTATCAGATGAAAATGAAACATGGGGTCAGTGAGGTACAAAGTGGAGAACGTTATGCGGTTGGGATCATATTTCACGATGCATTAACTTAAATTTGATGAATCCTGTAAATTTGATCAATCATACAGAAATTAGTGCTGTCCGGCTGAGAATGCTGGTCAGACAAGGTATAATTACCTTAGGTGGAAATAAGAAACTAAAAATCTATGGGCTGCTGAACTGTAAAAGCGGAAAGCGAATGAAAGCGGAAAACAGAGTGTTTTTTACCGATGAACAGCAGGCCATAGCAAACGGATTTCGTCCGTGCGGAAATTGCAAAAGAAACTTATATAAGAAATGGATTTATTCAGTACCGGAGAATTAGTGAATTTGTTGCCTTATGATGGTGAGGTAGTTTATTATGGACAATTAATACCCGCTGATAAACTTAATTACTATCTGGAGCGGCTGATGAATGAAGTCATCTGGAAAAATGATGAAGCAGTCATTTTTGGCAAACATATCATCACTAAAAGGAAAGTTGCATGGTATGGAGATGCAGAATATGCCTATACTTATTCTAATACAACCAAACATGCCTTGTTATGGACACCGGATCTGCTGGCCTTGAAAAATTTAGTAGAGCAGCAAACCGGCGCCAGGTTTAATTCCTGTCTGCTTAATTTATACCATGATGGTGACGAAGGGATGGCGTGGCATAGTGACGACGAAAAGTCACTGGGCAGGAATACCACCATTGCTTCTTTAAGTTTTGGTGCGGAACGTAAGTTTGCTTTCAAACATAAAGAGACGAAACAAGTTGTTTCATTGCTGCTGGAAAATGGGAGTTTACTGGTCATGAAAGGAACAACACAAACGCACTGGCTGCACCGTTTGCCAAAGACTACCAAAGTTACCCGGCCAAGAATAAACCTAACCTTCAGGACTATCGTGTAACAAATTCTTTTGATCATTGTTATCTTTACTGGATATTATCAAAACCAGCGAATGATAGATGTTTCCCGGAAAAGTTTTTTAAGCGATGCCAAAGGCAAAATTATAATAGGTTTCACCCTGGCCTTCTTTGCCCTTTTTTTAGCCTGGGGCGTCAGCAAAATAGCCTTTGATGAGATGCTTGATACGGTTGATACGATCTCTACGCCTAACGTTAAGTTGCGCCTGGTTAACATGGTATCCCGGAAAATAGCAAGTCTGGATCAGCAGCAAAAAAACCTGGCTTTCAATTCACCCGGTAATTACAGCAACTTCTTTAAACAATCCGGGCAGCTCAGGCTGATGCTGGATACTTTAGGGGGGATGTATGTGGCTGATTCTGTTCAGTTGAGCAGGATTAAATCTATAGAAAAGCTGCTCGTACAAAGAGACAAACAGTTTATCAGCTACCTTAAAGTCAGAGAGGGGCTGGTCAATAATAAATCATTTACTCAGGAAGTTCAAAAGCTGAATGAGCTGGTTAACAAGGGACAGCAGCAGCAAGACAGCACCATTGTTACGACAGAAAAAAAGACTTCCACGGTTACGATATTGCCTGTTGATGAATCCAAACAACGCAAAGGATTCTTCAACCGCCTGTTTAATAAGAAAAAGGAAGAAGAAGATAAATCTTACCAGGTTACCAATGAAGAAAAGATAAAAAGGGATACCATTGCTTTAGCAGGGGAGACTGTAATCGCAAAGGGACTGGAGAAATCATTGCGTACTATAGCGAAAGAGCAGCAATTGAAAAGTGCGCGTTTTTTAGACAGAGAAGCTATTCTTGCCAATGCGAACGACGTGCTGATCCGTCAGATGCTTGATATTCTGAGAAAAGTAGAAGCAGAGGTGGTTGCGCAGATAGAGCAAAATGGTATCGCAGCAAAAGCAGTGGTGAATACCGGGATTACGAGAATAAGTTTCATTATGATCGGGTTCTTCTTATTGACCGTCGTGTTACTGTATCTGATTTTGACAGATATTACGAAAAGTAATGTTTACAGGAAAGAGCTGGAAGCCGCAAGGGACGAAGCAGAGTATCATGGTATGGCAAAACAACGCTTTCTTTCCAATATGAGTCATGAAATAAGAACGCCTTTGCAATCTATTATTGGCTATGCTGAAATCATCAGGGAGCAAGAACACCCTAAAAAGAAGGATATTGATGCGATTTACCATTCTTCTGAGCATTTGCTCCAGATTGTGAATGAGATTCTGGACTATAACCGGATTATCTCAGGAAAATTTACCTTTCAGCAAAAAACCTTTAATATCAGGGAGCTTTTAGAAGAAGTGATTATGATCATGGAGCCGCAGGCTGAGCAGAAAAACCTGAAAATGCGGACAGAAATAGAGCTTCATGATACTGATTTCGTAGTTGGAGATGCCTTTAGACTGAAACAGATTTTGTATAATCTGCTGAGTAATGCCATTAAATTTACACAAATAGGGGAAGTGCTGCTAAGCGTTTTTTACAAGCGGCAATCAGATAATCTGCATTTTACTTTCATGGTAAAGGATACGGGCATCGGGTTAACTGAAGAAGAAAGCAGTCGTGTTTTTAATGAATTTGAGCAGATTGATTCACCTGATAAAGAAGTGAACAATAAAGCAGGTGCAGGCCTTGGACTTACGATCATTAAATCACTGGTAGAAAACCAGGATGGACGGATTTATGTCAAAAGTAAACCTGGAGAAGGCAGTGTTTTTACCGTATATCTGACTTTCAAAGTCGCGGCTATACCGGTTGGAGAAAGTAAAGCACCACAGCTCAGCGAAAGGACTTATGTGAAGGATAAAGTCTGGGTTGTAGATGATGATCAGCTGATTCTGGATTTGTGTCAGATTATTTTTACGAAAAAGAACATTGCTCATGTCTGTTTTAACACACCAGCAGCTATGCTGGCTGCGGATTGGGATCCTGAAGTTAAATATATCCTGATGGACATGCGGATGCCTGAGATTTCAGGAGCAGAACTTTGCGGCCTGATGAAAGCTAAGATTCCTTTAGATGTTAAGGTATATGCAATGACTGCCCAGGTTTTACCGGAGGAACTGGAATCAGTATTGCAGCAGGGGTTTGATGGATTGATTATGAAGCCATTCCGGGAAAGTGATCTGCTTGATGTTTTCAGTACAACCACGCTGCCAGAAGATACAGTTCAGCAACAAAAAGTTAAATCAGTACCTGAAAAACAATCAACAGATGAATTTGCCGGAATTGCACTGGATACAACAGTTGTAGAAAAGATGACTTTTGGTGATCAGGAATTGTTATTGAGTATTCTGAACAGATTCAAGGAAGACTGCCAGCATGATATGGTGGAACTTCAGCAAAGTATCCACACCAATGATCAGCCTTTGGCGAGGTTAATTGTTCACCGTATTGCCGGCAGAACAGCTCAGATGGGATCAGGACAGCTTGCCGCAGAATTCCGGACGATGGAAATTGAGCTTTCTGAAATACAGGATATCAGGCAAAAGCATCAGGATAAGCTGGAATACCTAATTAAAAGACTCAGCTTACTTATGCAATTAGTAGATCAGAAAATTGGCTGAGCTTATTCGATCTCGTAACGCTCCATTTTACTGTAAAGCGTTTTTCTGTCTATATTAAGAAGTTTTGCTGCTTTTGATTTGTTATACTTCACTTTAATCAATGTTTCCAGGATCAGTGTTTTCTCATTGCTTTCATTGATTGCTTTAAGGTCTGAGCCACCTGGTTTAGGAGTCTGTTTAATGGCTAATATCATTTCATCAGGCAGTGATTCAATACCGGCAGTATCCGTAGGGGTCAGTAAAACCATCCTTTTAATCACGTTCTTCAGTTCTCTCAGGTTTCCTGGCCAGTCATATTGCAAAAGCAGGTCTTTAACCGGGCCGGAAAGATGTTGTACATTCCTGTCCAGTTCAGTATTGGAAAGTTTGATGAAATGATTGATAAACAATTCCAGATCCTTACCACGATCACGTAAAGCAGGTAAAAGAATTTTAAATTCGTTTAAACGGTGATACAGATCTTCCCGGAATTCACCGTTCTGGATGCTGGTTAGCAGGTCGTCATTGGTTGCGGTAATAATACGCACATTAACAGGGATCTTTTTAGTACTGCCCAAAGGCTGGATCACTCTTTCCTGCAAAGCTCTTAACAGTTTTACCTGGACTTCATAACTCAGGTTTCCTACTTCATCCAAAAATAAAGTACCACCTTCAGCAGCTTCGAATTGCCCCTTTTTGTCATTTACAGCGCCTGTAAAAGCACCTTTAATATGACCAAACAATTCACTTGCAGCCAGATCTTTAGAAAGGGCTCCGCAGTCAATTGCGACAAAAGGTTTAGTGTTGCGTTTACTTTGTGTATGCAAGGTACGGGCTGCATATTCTTTACCCGTTCCGCTTTCTCCCTGGATAATCACAGACATATCTGTCGGAGCAACCAGGTCTATATGTGCATATAGCTTATCTGCTGTAGTACTTTTTCCTTTAATGAAATCCTCATGTTCAACCGAAGCAGGCTGGCTCTTTTCTTCTTTTTTTTCCAGAGAGCCTTTGATGATCATCAGCAATTCATCCGGATTCACAGGTTTTGTAATATAATCTATTGCACCAAGCTGGATTGATTTTACCGCAGTTCTTACATCATTAAAACTGGTCATGATCACCACAGGATAATTTAATCCGTTTTCCCGCAAATGTGCAAGTACATCAAGACCGGTTCCATCAGGAAGACGGTAATCTATCAGAAAGAGTTCGAAATTGTGTTGCGAAATGATCTTGAAAGTACTTTTGACATCATGAACAACATGAGGTTCATGACCATGCTTTTTAAGAAAGCCTTCTAACAACTGTGAGAAAGTTAGATCATCTTCAATAATAAGTATTTTCGCCATAAGTATCCGCTTCGCTTTTTGAATATACGGCAAAAATACAAAAGCCGGAGAACTTCCGGCTTTTATATTATTTATATTTTATTGTGTGTAGCAATTATTGTTGAACCACACCGTCAGCACCTACTTTTAAGAAGGCTACTTTATCGTCTTTTTTAACATCTACTTGATAATAAGTTGATTTATCCGCATTGGTAATTAAAAAAGCTGTAGTTGGTGTCCACTCTTTATAAGCATCAGCTTTTAAAGTCGCTTTAACCGGATCAGGTAATGCTTCAACTTTAACAGGCACTTTAGCTGAACTGTCTTGTTTTACTGTATTTATTGCGCTATCTGCCGCTACTGTATATGCTGCACTGTCTGTTCTGAATGTGTTAGCTGTGCTATCTAATTTAACTGAATAAGCTGCGCTATCTGATTGGATTGCAATTGGGTTTTTAATTTCATTTGCTTTAACTGTTGATACTCCTGCGATTGCTAAAACTGCTGCTGATAAAATGAAATTTCTCATATTCTGTTTATTTAAATTTAAAATTCTAATTAACTAATTCTGTTTAGCTATGTATCATAATGGTGCCAGCGTGCCAGAAAACAGTTAATACGCTTTAGTTTAGTTATTTATGTTTTTTGACGGGAAATAACTGTGTAGACATTCTCTACAGTCTGCCCCCATAACACAGCAACTTCAGCAGAACAAATCCTTTTGGCAAACGTTATTAAGCCATAGAAACTTAATTATAACCACTATGACCTATAAAGAAATGCTGGATTCCCTGGCAGAAAAAACCGCCGAGACTTATAATTCTTATTTGCAGGCTAAAATTTCGACAGTAGTTGAGAGTGATGGACTATCTGCTGAAAAAGCTGAACAGCACAGAGCAGAGTATGAAAGACTGGAAAAGAAACTCGTTGCACTGATAGCCACGATTAAAAATGAGGAATCTGTCAATGAACAGGCTCCTGATAACTTCTACGAAGACTTTATTAAATAAAGACTATAAAACTAGTAGTCTTTATTTATATTAGGTATTTTTGAACTGATTAAATCAAAAATGTCCTATGAAGTTACCTTTAAACTACCTTGCTTTCATTATACCTGTATTTTTTATTTTTCTGCTGCTGGAATATAAACTGGCAAAGCGTAAAAAGAAAGAACACTATTTTAAACATGAAAGCTCGGTAGCTAATGTGAGTATTGGCATTGCAGAACGCCTGATCAACTTGTTTGTTACTGCTGGCTTTTACCAGGTGTTTGACTGGATATATACCAATTATGCAATTATTCATATTCCCAATACCTGGTGGGTGTGGATTATACTGATGCTGGCAACCGATTTTCTTTGGTACTGGTATCACCGGCTTGGACATGAAATTAACTTTTTGTGGGCAGCGCACATTGTTCACCATCAAAGTGAGGAATTCAACCTGACAGTCTCTGCACGGATTACTACGCTGCAAGCCTTAATCCGCAATATTTTCTATGCGGTTCTTCCCCTTATTGGCTTTCATCCGGTTATGGTTTTTACCATTCTGCTGGTACACGGCGCTTATTCATTTTTTACCCATACGCAATTGGTTGGTAAATTAGGCTGGCTGGAACATATATTAATTACGCCATCCTTACATGGTGTTCATCATGCCAGTGATGAAAAGTACCTGGACAAAAATTATGGGGATGTGTTTACTTTTTGGGATAAACTTTTCGGGACTTTTCAATTGGAAGAAGAGAAGCCAAATTATGGATTAACCCATCCATTGAAAAGCTATAGCTTTTTGTGGCAGCATTTCCATTATTATCTGGAACTTGTGGAGGCATGCAGGCGGGTTAAAAGCTTTAAAGAAAAATGCCGGATTATTTTCGGGAGCCCTGCCACACTGGATCAGGACATTCGTCCTGCCTTGGAGAAACGGTTCTTAATGCAGGGAAGAAAAGGCAATCACCAGTTTAAAATAAAAAATTACCTCAATGCCCAGGTGATTTTTTCTATTCTCCTGCTTACTGGCTTTACGGCCTGGTTTCCTGTTCTGGGTACAGTTGATAAACTATTTATTGCTGCAACGATCCTGTTGACGCTGATTAACTGTGGTGCACTGATGGAGCAACGCAAGTATATTTATGAACTGGAATGTATGCGGATAATTTTATTGTTAAGTTATGTATTAGGAAAGGCTGGTATTTTCGAATGGATTATTCTTCCGGCGGTGGTCATGTTGTTGATGGAGCAGTACTTTCAGCTTAGCAAATTATATTATCGTTATGTATTGCGTGAGGAAACGTTATATTAAATCCGTGACATTTATCAATACCTAAATCTTTTCTTAACTTTGTTTCTAATATGTTGTCTAAGAAAACAAAATATGCCATTAAAGCACTGGTGGCTTTAGGCAAGAACGTTGAGAATCCTCCAATGCAAATCGTAAGATTGGCAGAACAGGAGATGATACCCAGAAAATTCCTGGAACAGATATTACTGGACTTGCGTAATGCAGGTTATCTGTACAGTAAAAAAGGCGCGGGTGGAGGTTATAGTCTGAACAAGAATGCTGCGGATATATATTTGGTGGATATTCTAAGGATAACAGATGGACCGATCGCTATGGTTCCTTGTGCAAGTTTGAAATTTTATCGTAAATGTGATGAGTGCCACGATGAAAAAACATGTGGGATCAGAAAGACATTTATTGATGTGAGGGATGCAACTCTCGAAGTACTTTCAAAAACCTCTGTAGCAGACGTTATTGCACGTGAAAGCAATGGGGAAATGATGTTTTAAATTTATTATAAAAAAAAGACGACTATTTAAATAGACTTTATTATATTTGTTTATCAGCAAGTATATAAACCTTTAAAATAGCCGGTTATGATTTTAAATAAAATAAAAAACAGCATTCAGGAACCCCGTATTACTTTAGTAGGAGCCGGCCCCGGAGATCCTGATTTAATTAGTTTAAAAGGAGTAAAAGCGCTTAACACCGCAGACGTTGTATTGTATGATGCCTTAGTGAATGGTGCATTGCTGAATCATGCGCCGGAGCATGCCATTAAAATCTTTGTAGGAAGCCAGTCTGATGGAGAATCCTTTTCACAAGATGCAGTAAATAAATTAATGATTGATTACGCTTTGAATTACGGCCATGTCGTAAGGCTTAAAAGTGGTGATCCATTTGTTTTTGCCAAAGGTTTTGAAGAAGTAAATTTTGCTGAATCTTATAGTATTCAAACTGAAATTGTACCGGGTATCTCCAGTGCTATTGGTGTTCCCGGCCTGCACAAAATTCCAATGATCTATGGAAATATGAGCGAAAGCTTCTGGGTACTGTCCGGTGTAAATTCAAAAGGGGAAATCTCTTCAGATCTGAAGGGTGCAGCACAATCCAAAGCAACTGTTGTTGTGTTAATGGGAATTGAAAGAATCAGGGAGATTGCAGCAATTTTTAGGGCTGAAGGAAAAGACAGGTTACCTGTTGCAGTTATTGAAAATGGATCTGCACTGAATGAAAAAACAATTGTAGGCGTTGTAGAGACTATCGCAGAACTTGTTGAAGATCACAAAATTTCGTCACCTGCCTTATTAGTTTTTGGTGATGTAGTTTCTTTACATCCTTCTTTTGCCAGAATCAGAGATTTCTACCATACGCTTTCTGAAGGATAACCAATTAAATATAAATCTTATTAGTTTATAATAAAAATCCAGGAGAAATTCCTGGCTTTTTGATTTATAATCAGGCGCAAACCATTACCTTTGAATATAATGGTGAAAGCCCGCAGTTAAGCTAAATTTGATGGCTGGAGCATAACTAAATATCAATATTAGCGTTTAGAGTATAATTTAATTAACACATATGAACACATTGAAAAATAAAGTTGTATTACGTGGTCTGTTCAGTGCCGCACTTATTGCTGGATTAGGATTCAGCTCTTTTGCTCAGGCTCAGAAAGATAACTGGCATAACCTTGACTTTAAGAAAGATTCTGTATTTGGTGTAAGTACTGAAAAAGCATACCTGGAATTATTAAAAGGTAAAAAATCAACACCAGTTATTGTAGGTGTACTGGATGGTGGAGTTGACATTAAACATGAAGATTTACTGAGTGTAATCTGGGTAAATAAAAAAGAAATTGCCGGTAATGGAAAAGATGACGATAAAAACGGATATATAGATGATGTAAATGGATGGAATTTTATTGGTTCAGCGAAAGGTTCTGTAAGTCATGAAGCATTAGAACTTACCCGCGTACTGCGCAGAGATAAGGCCAGATTTGAAGGGGTAACTGCCGAAACAGTTAAACCAGCTGATAAGGCAGCATTCGAACAATATCAAAAAGAGCAGGCTGATTTCGATAAGCAAACCAATGAAGCTAAAAATGCTGTTGCAAATATCGGCGGTTTAAAAATTGCATTGGATGCAATGGTGAAGAGCATGGGTAAAGAAAATCCAACTTTAGCTGACTTCCAAAACTATAAAGCTTCCTCTGATATGGAAGGCCGTTTGAAAAACATCATGGTTTCTCAATTGCAGAATTCAACCTATGAGGATTTCTATAAAGCACAAATCGTGAAAGGTCTGGAGCACTACCAGGATCAGCTGGCGTATAATTTAAATCTTGATTTTGATCCCAGGGCTGAGTTTGTAGGAGATAATTATGCAGACAGCAAACAAAGAAACTACGGAAATAATGATGTGACAGGTCCTGATGCAAGTCATGGAACACATGTATCTGGAATTATAGCAGCAAACCGTATCAATAATATTGGTATTAAAGGAGTTGCTGATAATGTTCAGATTATGGGGGTTCGCAGTGTACCAGATGGTGATGAACGTGATAAAGATGTTGCTAACGCAATTCGTTATGCCGTTGCAAATGGTGCGAAGGTTCTGAATATGAGTTTTGGTAAAGCTTATTCATGGGATAAGAATGCCGTTGATGAGGCCGTTAAATATGCTATGTCAAAAGATGTACTGATTATTCAGGCCGCAGGAAATGACAATAAAGACCTTGATGTAGAGAAAAGCTTCCCTGACCGCAGATATGAAGGTGGTGGAACAGCAGCAGCTTATATTGTAGTAGGTGCTTCGGGATCTGCTGATGATAAAACTTTGAAAGCAGATTTCTCTAACTATGGAAAAACAACAGTTGATGTATTTGCGCCGGGTGTGAAAATTTATTCTACAGTACCAGGATCAAAATACGAAGCTTATAATGGTACGAGTATGGCTTCTCCTGTAGTTGCAGGTGTTGCTGCATTAATCAGAGAATATTATCCTAAATTAACTGCTGTACAGGTTAAGGATATCATTATGAAATCAGTTGTGAAAGTTGATCACAATGTAGATATAGAAGGTGCTGAAGGAGAAACTCCGAAATCTGTACCTTTTGCAGATATTTGTATCTCAGGTGGAATTGTCAATGCTTATAATGCTTTGAAATTAGCTGCTGATTATAAATAGAAATAAAGTTCCAATAAAAAACGGGTCTGTCTCTAAAAGAGACAGACCCGTTTTTTATTGGAACTTAAAATAGCTGTCTTGAAACATGGTGTTCATCAAGCAGACAAAGTTTCTCGTATTTGTATTCATTGACCAGATCAAACTCTTTAAGGTCAGTATAGATATTAATCAGCAGATTGAACATGAACATCGCGTTCAGCAATACATTGTTTCTTCTGAAAAGTAACAGGCATTCTTTGGTATGGTGAATGGCAATTTCATACTCTTTCCTGTTGTAATATTGCTGAGCCTGGAACATCAGTAAAATCACTTCCTGATATTTGGCGAAATTGGTGCAGTTCCTGTTCGATAAATAGACTATGATATTTTCAATCTGGTCTGTTTTCTTTCCCGGAGCACTTCTGGAACTGTACATTCCATAAACAGCGAGTATATAAATAGTGAAAGTAGTTCTTTTTGCAAATTCTCTTGGATGAAGTTTGACGATATTGGAAATTACCTCGTGGCCGGAAGTGGCATCACCAGTAAACAGGTTCACATAAAGGATCAGAAGATAGGAAATACCTTGCCTGGGATCAATATGATTTTCAGGCCTGATCCCAAAAGGGTTATCACCATTTCTTAAGCTCTCAATATTACCCAGTAAACTCCTTGCAGCGGGTTGTTCCGCATTAATCTTTGCATAGATAATTTCCAGTGCTTCTACAGGGTTGACCATCCAGTCGGTAGCATTCAGCGTACTGATATTTTTTATTCTTGCCTTGATAGCCTCTTTATCAAGCTTAATGACCTCCAGAACTCCTAATATCGAATTATAGACTAATAAATGATCATCATTACTGGCGATATCAATTAAAGCTGCAACGGCCTCCTTATAACAGGAATCAATAAAGTCGAAATTGATAAGTTTCGAGATGATGATCTCATGGAACTGATTTTCGTCCAGTACTCTGATAATGTCAGGATTAAACTTCGATCTGTATTTAATCTCTTCGGCCATGAACAGGATCAGATAATTAGTCTCGAAGCTATTCAGGTTCAATTTGAAAACAGATTTCAGTTCGTGGAAATTGCCAGTTTTAATCAGGAAACGTGTAGTCCACTGTAAAAGCTGGAAACGAACCTGATTAGCCTCGTATTCTGTATTGATATAAGTGAAGAAGTCCATGTTCACCTGGAGGTGGAACTTTTCCAGAATCTCAACAAAAAGGAAATACTCGAACATATGCGGATGCAGAAAGCGTACATATTCTTTGGGATGCGCATTTTCTGTTCTCTTTTCTTCCATCAGAATACCATCTGCCAGTAATTCCATATAGGCATTTCTGAAAGCAGAAAGTTCGGAGAGCAGGCTATCTTTTTCTACCGCATTGGTTTGTTTTCCATATTCAGTAAGCTGAATGATTTTTTTCAGGAAAAGTATCTTCTCCGTATAATAATTTGAACGGTAAATCTTTTCCTGAATAAAACGGGAAACCAGTTCATAAAAAGTAATGTTTGTATAATAGTTAAAATCGGGATCTTCTTCTTTGAGCTGATAATAGAGCTGGATATGCAATGGGAATTTCAACTGAGCTTTGAGTCTCGGATTGATTTCTTTATTGTCCAGGTAGTTGATTTTAGAAATAATCACGTCTACTTCCTTTTCCGTAAGCGGAGGGACGTTGGACAATTCATGAAGATTAAAATAGTTGCCCGGGAACCATTTTGACTTCAGGAAAGAAGAATGGCGGATGCGTTCATAAAATCTCATCCAGGTCGTAGAACGCAGACTCATCATTAACTTGATATTCTTGTAATCTTCCAGTGAACAGATCAGATTAATGATATTATCAAATAAACGGTTTTTATCTTCTTTCTTTAAAATCAGTTCGGCAAATCCATCTAACATGATAATAAACTTACCACCATGTGCCGCCTGAATATTATTAATATATTCGAGTGTGTTTTCAGCAGGGTCTATTTGCAGCTGCAACTTGAGCTGATCTTCCATATTAAGATCTGCATGGTCTTTACTGAAGAAGTTATAGGCCTGAACAAATAAGATGGTTGAATCTTTATAGGCAGCATCCTGTTTATAAAACAGGTCTTCTGCTAAATGGCTGAGTAAAATTGTCTTCCCATAACCAGGTTGTGAAATTACACTGGTGAAGATATAGTCGCCAGCATAAAACTCATCAAAATCATACGCTGCGAATTTCCGGCTGATCGTAATATCATAGGGGATACCGGATCTGTTCCTTATAGTTTTTAACGTGAACTGGGTAATCTTGTCAGCTTTATCTTTAAGATTTTTCCATTCGTCTGTAGGATGACCAGGTTGTGGCAGATCAATTACATCAACCGATGCAATGTCAACATATTCAGCAAGGGTGGTCAGGGTGAACGTAGAAAACTTATGTTTAACAACAGCGAAACCAAATAACCTTTTAATAGTCGTTTCACTTACGTTCTTGTTAAGGTGCTTACTAATCTCAATTGAGATTCTCTTACAGTCAGCAGGCGTAATAAATCGAATACCACATTTTAAGAGAATCAAGCTTTTAAGTTCGTTCAGCCGGTGACTGTATTCCATAGATCCGTTTTTTTCTATTGTATTATTCGAGTTTAGTTAAAAAGCTAGTTAGACACCAATAGTAATCGAATATACACATATACGTGATAAATGAACAGAAAGGATTTAAATAAAAAAAGCAACAAATTATCCTTTAAGCAGATAAATGCTTTTAGAATGCGTTTAAAAGCGGATGCTTGCAATTTTCTGAATTAGAAACGAAAAATTGAACAAAATGAATGGAATGAGCCGTTCATTTTGATCGGCTTAAATGAATGATTTGAACACAAGATTAGAGGTTCCCTTTACTTAAAATTGTCAGAAAGTATTAAAGTTAACCTCTAAAACTGCCGGTATGAAATATACTTCTACTCCCCGAATTTTAAAAAAATACCTCTGTCTTCTCGTTAGTATACTAGCTATAACGCTATTCGGTACACGATCGTATGCACAAACTAAAAATTACGCTACTGTAACTCCTTCTACAGGAATTGCCAGCTATAACATTGGATCGGATAATCCGAATTCCAATCCTGGTAATGTGGCATCGATCGATAATCCTGGAAATGCAATTTTGCAACCACCAGGAGCTCCGGCCACACTGAATGCCAGATATTTCAGCTTACTCGGATTAGGGTATGAAGGGGAGGCGTATATTCAGCTTAAATATGGCAGCCCGCTGATTGCTGGAAAAACTACTTATATTCGTTTTGACCAGCCTACCAATAATGGTTTAAACCTTGATTTGCTGGGAATTGTTGGAGATCTAACCGGTCTGTTCTCCAAAAGGATCGTGCAAATTGATGCTTATACTGGCGCAACCGCTGGCAGTGATGGTACGGTTATACCTGCTACTAATGTTTCAGCTACGGTTGTAACTGATGTTAATGGAAAAACTTATTTTGCAGTTACTTCATCTGTTGCTTACAATTCACTCCGGATTCGTTTAAGAGTACGGAGTAACGCACTTTCAATCAGTCTTGGAAGTTCAATTAATATGAATGTATATCCGGCATTTAATTACGATGCTGATAATTGCAGTTCTTCTATCTTTACGAGTGTAGCAGCCACAGGCCTGAATGTTTCTTTAACCAGCCTGGTTTCTAATCCTCAGAATGCTATTGATGGTAACTTGAATACTTTTTCACAACTTCAGGCAGGAGTAGTGACTTTAGGCTCATCAGTTTCTCAGACTATTTATTTAAACGGACTTTCTTCTGCAACCGATGTGGCCAAGGTCGTCTTTTCACAGGGTGGCTCTGTACTCACTTTGAACGTACTGAAAACGATTACTGTACAAGCCTATAATGGGAACACGGCGGTCGGAAATCTGAATTCACTCGGTACATTAATTAATCTTGATTTACTCGGCTTATTTACAAATAATACCCAGGTTCCAGTATTTTTTACACCGGGTGCGCCATTTGACAGGATAAAAGTTACACTGGATAATGGTCTGGCCGTAGGCGGAAACCTGCTTGCCGGAGGTTTAAATATTCACGAAGCGCAACGTACAGTACCCAAACCATTATTTGACGGTGTAACCGGCAATGCACAAACGCTATGTGGAGGTAGTACATTAACTTTAACCCCTCAAAGTCCTAATGCTGGTTATACTTATAATTTCTACAAAAAAGTTGGCCCTAATGGTCCAAGAACAGCTGCTACAGGGGTAACGGCTAATGTCCTTACAGAAACTGGCCTGGCAGCCGGAGTTTATACCTACTATGTAGCTGCTCAGAAAACAGGATGTATTGCAGAATCTGATCTGGATAGTGTAGTTGTCACTGTTAAACCAACATTGCTGTTTACTGCAACTCCACTCAGCAATGGAACAGTTGGTAAAGCCTATACGAAACAAGTTGGCCCTGCAACCAGCGGAACAGCTCCATATACTTATGCAATTGCCCAGGGGAGCGCATTGCCTTCGGGTTTAACCATGACCTCGGCAGGTTTGATCAGTGGAACACCTACTGCGGCAGCGGCAGCGACAACTTTTAGTTTGATCGCAACCGATGCCAGCGGATGTAAAGCCACTGCAATTCATACGTTAACTATCACAGGCACTTTAACTTTACCAGCGGCAACTTTGCCAAATGGTACGGTCAATAAGGTTTATCCGGATACGCAATTGCCGACTCCAACAGGAGGCAGCACACCTTATACTTATGTTGCAAGCAATCTGCCTCCGGGGATTACTTTAAATCCGGCAACCGGATTGTTAACAGGAACACCTTCAACTGCGGGTACCTATGCTATTCCGGTAACTGTTACTGATGCAGATGGAAATGTCGTGACTACTACCTATACGATTATAGTTAGAAGTCCGCTGGTACTTACAGCTTCTACTTTATCGGACGGTACAAAAGGGCTGCCTTATGCTCCTCAGATTATACCTTCAGCAACAGGCGGAAGCGGTGTCTTTACTTATAGTGCGACAGGCGTGCCGCCTGGATTAAGTTTTGATCCGGTAACCAGGGCAATTACAGGTACACCAACACAAACGGGTACTTTCACTTTCCCGGTCACTGTAACCGATAATGAAAACAATACCGCTACCCTGAACTATACCATTACCGTTAGAGATGCGCTGGCATTAGGTAATGTTGTATTTCCTGACGGAGAGGTGAATGTAGTTTATCCAACCCAGACGATTCCAGACGCCACTGGTGGAACCGGTCCTTATACCTATGCAGGTTTGAACCTGCCTCCGGGACTGACTTTTGATCCTTTAACTAAAACTGTTTCAGGAACACCTGCGCAATCCGGTACTTTCACACTTTCAATCAAAGTAACCGATGCAGCAAACAATACGATCACTGTTCCTTATACTTTAAAGGTTGCCGGTGCACTTACACTACCAACCGCTACTTTAGCAAATGGTAAAGTAGGTACTGGTTATACCTCTCCAAGTTTGCCAGCAGTAACAGGTGGTACAGGTCCTTATACATATAGCATTGCGGCAAATCAATTACCAGCTGGTTTAAGCTTCAACGCTGCAACCCGGGTAATTTCAGGAACTCCAACTGCTGGTGGTAATTATACCATTACGATGAAAGTTACTGATAATGCAGGGAATACGACCAGTACAGATTATGCATTGAATATTACTGTTGATGCACCTGTTGTAGCTGGTACTACTGTTTGTAGTGGTAACTCAGCAACTTTAACAGTTGATAATGTTACTGCCGGGGTAACTTATAATTTCTATTCTTCTACCGGGAATACCCCACTCGGTACCGGAACCACATTTACTACGCCTGCACTAACAGTGACTACCACTTATTATGCAGAAGCAGTTTCGGGATCAGCGGTAAGTGCACGTATTCCGGTTAATGTAACGGTAAACCCTGCGCCAGATGCACCAGCTGTTGTGATTAATAGTGTAACAATCAGTGCCGGCCAGACAGCAACTCTTCAGGCTACCGCTACTTCTGGTTCAACTATCAAATGGTATGTAGCAGCGACAGGTGGTATTGAACTGTTTTCTGGTGGGACTTTTACTACACCAGTGCTGAATGCAAATGCTACTTACTATGTTGGAACCTCGAATAGTTTTGGTTGTACCAGTGCAGTCAGAGTTCCTGTAGTGGTTAGTGTGATTAACGGAACAGTTAATCCAAACTGTTATGCGGCAACCAAACAAGAAAGCGGAATTACAGGTGGCTTACTTTGTGTGGCCTGTGCGATCTTTGATCCAGCCAATTCTACAGATGCTGACCTGACCAACTATACCAGGATATCTCTGCCAGCAGGTATCGGAACTACAGGATATCAGCGTCTGATTTTTCAGAATCCTGGCGTAGCAACAGATAGTGTTCGTCTTGATCTGGAAATACCATCAGGTCTGTTAGACTTATCTGTACTTGGTGGAACTACCATTAATGTGATGAATGGAGCTACTGTTGTAAGCAGCTATCCGCTAAACTCATCTTTGATTCATCTCAATTTATTAGGAGGAAACAGATTTAATGTTACTGTTGCAACAGGTGGTGTTTATGACAGAGTAGAAGTTAAAGTGAATGCAGTGTTATCCGCATTGATCAATGTATATATTTATGGGGCAGATGTTGTGGCTCCAAACCCAACTATAGTTACAGGAAATCAAACTATTTGCTCGGGCTCAACAGCGACTTTACAAGTTGCACCAATAACCGGCACAACCATTGCCTGGTATAGTGCGGCAACCGGAGGTACAATCTTATCGACCGACAATATTTTTACCACACCAGCGCTAACAGCAACTACAGTTTACTACTTACAGGTAAGTAAAAATGGTTGTGCGAATGCCACCCGTCTTCCGGTCACTGTTACGGTAACCACAGGGCTTACGCCTCCGGTTCTGGCCACAGTAGTTCCGGTTTGTGCAGGTTTACCAGCCACCTTATCCGTAGACAGCCCGGTAGCTGGAATTACTTATAAATGGTATGCGGATGCTACAGGTGGAACAGCCTTGTTTACAGGTCCGGTTTTCACAACACCTGCATTAACTGTCAATACAACTTATTACGTAGAAGCTACCAATGGAAGCTGCGTTTCAGCAACCCGTACTGCAGCAAATGTTACTGTTAATGCCCGCCCGGTTACACCACTGATTACTACTGCAATGACTACAGTAGCACAAGGTCAGCGTGTAAGCCTGACAGGAACCTCAACAGAAAACAACGTTACCTTTAACTGGTACACAGATGCTGCTGCAACTACTCCCGTATTTACCGGAGCAACTTATTTAACCCCACCACTTACCGCAACTACTACTTTCTATCTGGATGCGGTTTCTACAGTGACCGGTTGTGCCTCTTCTATCAGAGTACAACAAACGATCACAGTAGTGCCAACCGGAACACCTATACCAGTAGGTTGTGAAGGACCAGCCAGTCAGACCAATGGCGTTGGAGGTTTAGTTTCTATATTAGCCAGGGTAGATAATCCGGAATTAGCAATTGACGGAGATCAGCAAACAGGATCAACCTTAGCAATACCAGTAGGTATAGGCTCAAATGTTTATCAAAAAGCGATTTTCACAGGTCTGTCTAACGTAGGTGATACAGTACGTGTATTGTTAAATTCACCGGGTCAGCTATTGTCACTTGCGCTTGTTCCAAGTATAACTGTAACTACTTACCAGGGCAATACCAGCAACAATGATGGCGTTGCGATTAACAATCCGATTATAAACCTTAAATTATTAAGTGGTGGCAATCTGGCCCTGCTTACATTTGTTCCGGCAGCTCAGTTTGACGGGGTAGAAGTTAAATTGAATTCAGGTCTTCTGGGCGCTTTAACCTCTATTAACTTTAACTATGCTAAAAGAACAGCAACTGCACCAGTTGTTGCTTCGGCTGATGTAACTGCATGTTTAAATGGAACAGCAACTTTATCTGTGCCAGCTCCGCTGCCGGGTATTATCTATAAATGGTACGACGCCGCCGGAACTTACTTAGGTAATGACGGGGCTACTTTTATCACACCAGCGATTACTGCGGATACTAAATTCTTTGTAGAAGCATCAAGAGGGGGCTGCGGAAGTTCAAGAACTCAGGTGAATGTGACAGTTAGCCCTGCACCTTCTACTCCTTTATTACTTGCTCCATCACAGAGTACCTGTGCAGGATCAAGTATACAAATCAAAGTACAAAACCCTCAGGCAGGTGTAACCTATAACTGGTATAAAGCTGGTGTATTGGTTCCAGGGCAGACTACTGCAACATTTACTGATGTGGTTACCGCAGATGTAACTTATGAAGTAGAAGCTGTTAATGCATGCGGTACTACCTCTGCAAAAGCAGCAATAGCAGTAACTGTTGGCAGCTTAACTCCACCGGTACTTACTCCGGCAGCAGTCACTATTAACTCTGGTGAGAAAGCAGTGCTGATCGCAAACTCATCAACTACCGGCTTAACCTATCACTGGTATGGTGCTGATCCGGCTGTTACGCCAGGCACACCAGAATTGTCAACTTTGACCAATGGTGCAAACGGAATGTTTGCAACTAACCCGCTTACTGCAACTACTACTTTCTATGTAACCGCAGAAGGTACAGCAGGAACTTGTGTGTCGGCTGCCGCTTCGGTTGTGGTTACTGTAAATAATACGCCATCAAATCCAGGAACAGTTCCTTGTGAAGGGGCAACAGTTGATCTGGGCAACACAGTAAATGGACCTGCTTTATTCGCAGGTGTTTCAAATCCTGCTTTTGCTTTAGACAACGATTCTACCACAAGTTCTTCACTCTTTATCCCGGTTGGCTTAGCGAATAGTTATGTAAGTCAGCGCGTAGGTTTTGCAGGACTTTCAACTCCTGGTGATCAGGTTAAAGTGAGCCTTACTCAAACAGGGGCATTGCTTACCATGGGGCTTGCTAATAATATTACCGTAACGACTTATAAAAATGGAATAAGTAATAATGATGAAAAGAACATTACTGATCCGCAACTTAATCTGAATGTCGTTACTGCTAATAAAAACTTTGTTGTTCAATTTACTCCGGGCACTACTTTCGATGCCATCGAAGTGAAACTTAAATCCGGAGCAGCAGGTCTGCTGACCTCTATCAACCTGAATTACGCACAGCGGATTATAGCGCCTCCAACAGTTGTTGCAACTAGTGTTTCAGCATGCGAAGGCAACGCTGCAACATTTGCAGTGAGCAATCCTGTAACGGGAGTAACTTATACCTGGTACGATAGCGCAGGTGCTGTAGTGAGTAACACTGCAACTTTTAGTACACCAACAACGCTGACTGCCGGAACTTATACCTATACTGTAAACGCAACCCGTGGTACTTGTCCGGGATTAGTGAAAACAACAGTCACAGCTATCATTACTGGTTCGGCTGCGCCTGCGGTACCAGCAACAGGAAATCCGGCAACAACTTGTCTGAATACTCCTGTTACTTTAAGAGTAGATCCGGTTACGGGTGTGACTTTTAACTGGTACGATGCATTAACCGGAGGAAACCTGATTGCCTCAAATACAAATACCTTTATTACACCGTCGAGTCTGGCAGCAGGAACTACCACTTATTATGTAGAAGCCTCAAACGGTAACACTTGTGGAAATACCTCGGCAAGAACTCCGGTTGCCATTACTATTAATCCACCTGCTACCGCTGATGATATCACCGTTACCGGTGCAGAAAATTCTGTTTGCGTAGGTTCAGGTGCTGTATTAACAGCCACCAGCACATTGACTAATCCAGTATTTACCTGGTATACCGATGCCGCATTAACCAATGCAGTATTTACAGGAGCAACCTATAATGTGCCTCCGGTAACAGTAACTACGAATTACTATGTCACTGTAAAAGCAGATAACAAATGTGCAAATACAGCGGGTACGGCCAAAGTGGTTACCTTAACTGTGAACCCACCAGCTACTGCTGCTGATATTACCGTAACTGGTATACCAGTGAGTACTTGTGCAGGCACTCAGGTTACTTTAACCGCGACCTCAACTACAGTGACCAATCCAGTATTCATCTGGTATAAAGACGCTGCATTAACGATGGTGGCACAGACCGGTCCAACATTCGTTGCAACTGCATCCTCAACAAATACGCTTTATTACGTAACTGTTCAGGGAACCAACAAATGTAAAAATGCAGCAGCTGATGCAAAAATTGTTACCCTGATTGTGAATCCACCAGCAACTGCTTCAGATATCAGTGTGAATGGCATCCCGGCAATTATTTGCTCCGGATCAGGTACAACTTTAACTGCAAGCAGTCTGACTGTAGTTAACCCGGTATTTACCTGGTATACCGATGCTACTTTAATGAACGCGGTATTTACAGGTGATGTTTTCAATGTACCTGCATTAGCCACAACCAAAACCTACTACGTAACTGTAAACGGACTGAATAAATGTCCAAATCTTCCTGGACAGGCACTGGCCGTCACTTTAAATGTTAACGCTCCATTGAACTTTACAGGTAAGGCGCTAAGTGACGGCTCTACAATCAATCCATACAGTGTACAAATTGATCCTGCAACTGGTGGAACAGCACCTTATACTTATGCGCTGGCTCCGGGCAGTGCTTTACCAGCAGGATTATCCTTGTCATCTACAGGATTAATCAGCGGAACACCAACGACAGCTGGAAACTATACTTTCTCAATTAATGCCTCGGACAGTAAAGGCTGTAGTGCTCAAGGCATATTCACGCTGAATATTGGTACTACAGCTGTATTGTCACTACCAGCTGCAACCTTGCCAGACGGACAAGTAGGTACAGCTTATCCTGTACAAACTTTACCAGCTGCAATTGGTGGAACATCCCCTTATACTTACGTAACAACAGGCTTGCCTCCAGGATTAAACTTTGATCAGGCAACCAGGAACATTACAGGAACACCAACTATAGGTGGTATGTTCACCATAACCATGACAGTAACCGACGCAAGTAACAGAAATGCTTCGGCAAACTATTCGCTGAATGTGACTGTACCAGCACCGGTTGTTGCTGACGGATCGAATTGCGGAGGGGGCCGTGTTACTTTAGTGGTAACCAATGCTGTACCTGCAATAACTTATAACTGGTTTGCAGATGCGACTGCGAGAATCCCGATTTTTACAGGAACAAGTTTCCAGACTCCTGCAATCACAACGAACACCATTTATTATGTAGAAGGCCTGGCTGGAATAACCAGTACAAGAGTCGCAGTAAATGTGAACCTGAAAACTCCTGCCAGCTCAGCAGATATTACCATCACAGGTGTACCTTCAGTAGTGTGCGGAGGTTCCGGAGCCAGTTTAACGGCAAGCAGTACAACTGTAAGTAACCCAACATTTAAATGGTACACTGATGCTGCTTTAACTAACTCTGTATTTACAGGAGCTGTATTCAATACGCCAGTACTTACAGCCAATACGACTTACTATGTGACGGTGCAAGGGCCGAATACTTGTGAAAGTTCGCCTGCCACTGCCAAAGCAGTAGTCTTAACGGTGAACCCGGCGTTGATTTACAACGGTGCAACATTAGCTGGTGCCTCTACTTCAACTACTTATTCTGCACAGGTTGGCTCAGCAACGGGAGGTACCCCAGGTTATACTTATAGCCTGGAGTCAGGAAGTACGCTTCCGGCAGGTTTGTCATTGTCATCGGCAGGATTACTAACCGGGACACCAACTACAGCAGGAAGTTATGCCTTCGCTGTCACTGCTACTGATAGTAAAGGATGTACAGCGGTAGCCGCTTTCGTTCTTGGTGTTGGCAGCAGCACACAAATGACCTTGCCACCAGCAACTTTACCAGACGGGCAGGTAGGCAGCTCATATACGCCCCAAACCTTACCAGCGGTAGTTGGCGGAACGGCACCATTTAGCTATGTAGCTACAGGCTTGCCTCCTGGGTTAAACTTTGATCCGGCAACCAGGGTAATCTCAGGAAAGCCAACACTAGGAGGAAGCTTCTCTGTAGTGGTAACTGTTACTGATGGAAACGGATTGACAGCAACCAACACTTATACCGTTAACGTGACCGTACCAGCATCAGCAGTAGGAGATGCGGTAAGCTGCGGAGGCAGCCCGGTTACCTTAACTGTAACCAACGCACTGACAGGAGTGACCTATAACTGGTATAACACGCCAACCGGTGGAAGCGTATTGTTCACAGGGCCAGCCTTCACGACACCGGCTATCACCGCAACGACTGTCTTCTATGTTGAAGCGATTTCAGGAACAGCGACCAGTGGCAGAATTGCAGTCAATGTTACTGTGGCAGCGGCACTTTCATCACCAGTGGTGGTGGTTAAATCAAGCACGCTGAGCAGTATCACCTTTAGCTGGAACGATGTTCCGGGAGCAACCAGTTATGAAGTATCTATGGATGGCGGAACAACCTGGACCAATCCAAGTTCGGGAGCTGCTGGTACTACACACCTGATCTCAGGACTTCCGGCAAACACTAGTGTTAAACTGATGGTGAGAGCAAAAGGAAGTACCACTTGTCAAACCAGTGCCGCGGGCAGTGTAACTGGTACAGCAACCGATGGAACAGTACCTAACGATGTATTTATTCCAAATACATTTACGCCAAACGGAGATGGTAAAAATGATGTCTTCTATGTATATGGAAATGCAATTGCTAAAATGAGAATGCGAATCTATAACCAGTGGGGACAGTTCATCTTCGAATCATTGCAGCCGCAAGTAGGATGGGACGGTTCATACAGAGGGCAAATACAGCCGAACGGTGTATATGTGTACTACGTAGAATTAACCCTCACAGACGGCTCTACAGATAAGAGAAAAGGAACAGTAACCATTTTAAGATAACAGACCCATTAACCTGAAATATGAATAACATGAAGAAACTATCAAAAATCATCGTCTTGGGCTTGTTGTGCATTACGGGAGCTTCGAAGGTTAGTGCGCAGATCGATCCTCACTTTTCACAATATTATGCCAATCCATTATGGCTTAACCCGGGTTTAACCGGGGTAATCGATGGAGACTACAGAGTATCAGTAAATGCTAAACAACAATGGGGATCAATCTCCCATTCTTACCTCACAGCAGGCGCCTCATTTGATATGGCGCCTACTAAAAATCTTGCTTTTGGAGGGATGATCCTGAATCAGAATGCAGGAGATGTGAGTTATAATTACCTGAATGCGCTGGCTTCGGCTGCTTACCGGATTCGTTTTGGCCGTGCCGGTTTAAACATGATCAACTTTGGTTTGCAGGCAGGGATATTAAACAAGAGTTTTGATCCTTCGAAAGTTACACTGGGCAACCAGTTTAACCCTGGAACCGGATACGACCCGGGTTTACCCTTTAATGAAAACTTTACATCCAGTAATACACTCGTGCCTGATGTCAATGTCGGTGCGATGTACTTTGATGGAAGCGGAGACAAACGTGTCAATGTATTTGCAGGAGTTGCAGCCAATCACCTGACCAGGCCAATTGACCGTTTCCTTGGAAATGATGTCAGAATACCTATCCGCTATACTGCGCATGGCGGTGCCCGTGTTAAAGTGAATGATGTATTTGATATTACGCCAAATGGACTTTACATGAAGCAAGGAAATGCCCATGAAACTTCGATTGGGGCTTACGGACAGTTTTATGTTAATCCGGAAGCAGACCTGATGTTTGGATCGAATTACCGTTTTGATGATGCTGCAATAGCTTTCTTCGGGTTGCACCTGAAAAATATGACTTTTGGGGTAAGTTATGACTTTAATACTTCGGGGCTTAACCGTGCAACAGGAAGTAAAGGTGGATTGGAGTTGTCAATATCCTTTACCAGCCGCAAGGGGATTTCAGGTCCTAACTTCTTTTGTCCACGCTTATAACCCACAAATATGAAACCTCTCAGACTATTGCTTTTGATCTGTTTATTAAGTACAGGAGCACAGGCCCAATATGTAACCAATAATAAAAGAGTTGCTGATGTATATTTCCAGAACAAGGACTATTATGCGGCGGCCGAATACTATAAAAAAGCATTAAATATTTCAACAGATACAACGGGTTTTGTTGTGCCTTATGCTTTTGAAGCTAAGGTGAAAAAAGAGAGTCCAAAACGACCTGAATATGAATATTGTGTTTTTCAGTTAGCTTCTTCACTCCGGCTTTATAAGGACTTTAGGGGAGCAGAAGCCTGGTACGCCATTGCCAGAAACTTCAGCGACCCTAAGTATGCCTTAAGCTTATTTTATTTCGGAGAAAGTCAGCGTTCCAATCAAAAATTCAACGATGCAATTATTTCCTTTAAAGAGTTTTTAACTAAATATAAGGGGAATGATGACTATGCAGAGAAGGCAAAACTTGAAATTGCTTCTTGTAATTTCGCGATGTATGAAATGCGTTATCCACGCTTATATAAATTCAGTAAACTGCTGAATCAAATTAATGATCAGGGTTCTAACTATGCACCTCTGCTGATGAACAATAACTTCTATTTTACTTCATCCAGACCTGTTGCGGTAGGTAATAAAACGCAGACTGTCCGGGACAATAAGATGAAGACTAAAGTTGTCAAAGCAGAGAACCCTTTTATCAATGCAATTTATTCGGCTTCCGGAAACCCGCAGAGAACATCAACCACGGTGAAAAAAATGGGTACACCTGAAAAAGGTAAAGAGTTTGCTGCTCCGGCATTCAGTCCTAACGGAAGGGTCATGTATATGACGATCTGGAGCGGGTCAGGTAATAAAAAGATATACCAGGTGAATGTTTCCAGAGGTACCGGAGATGTCTGGGCAGCGCCAAAAGTGCTGGGTACAGAGGTTAATGTGGAAGGGTTTAACTCGATGCAGCCTTTTGTTACTAAAGATGGAAAATACCTTATTTTCTCTTCAGACAGACCTGGCGGATTGGGTAAGTTTGATCTTTGGTATTGCAAGCTTCGTAGTGATGGTACTTTAAGCGAAGCTTCCAATATGGGAAATACAATCAATTCTAAAGAGAATGATGAGGCGCCTTATTATAATGACCGGAATAAAAAATTACTGTTCAGCAGTGATGGAAGAGTAGGCATGGGCGGACTGGATTTCTATGAAAGCTCGGGCGACTTTGGTACCTGGACGGAGCCAAGAAACTTAGGGTTCCCGTTTAACTCTTCAAAGGATGATGCTTATTTTACCCCATCCGATAGTGAGGATAGCGAAGGATATATCAGCTCTGACAGAGAGTCGGTATGTTGTCTGGAGATCTTTCATGTCAAAAAGGATTTCCTGACTGTAGAAGGAACAGTGCTGGATTGTAAAACCAATTTACCATTGGATAGTGCGGTGGTTACCCTGACAGACTCGACACAGGTTATGAAGGTAATTACTGAGGCAGATGGTAAATATAGGTTTAAGGTTAATTCTAACCGTCAGCTAAGAATAAAGGCGGAGAAGAACCTGTATTTCAAAAAGGTGCTGAGTTATAATTATGATGAACTGGCTAAATTAGATACGCTCCTGAATCCGCGGATCTGTCTGGATGGGTTCATTATCAATAAACCAGTTATCCTTGAAAATATCCTGTACGACTTTAATAGTTATAAGCTTAATCCGGCATCAGAAGTTATCCTGGATAAACTCTACCAGAAACTGGTTGACAATGAGACACTGGAAATCGAGCTGAGCGCACATACCGATAATGTAGGTAAGGCTGCTTACAATCTGAAGCTGTCAGAAAGAAGAGCGCAGTCGTGTGTGGATTACCTGGTGAAAAAAGGTATTGCTGCCAGCAGGATAACCGCTAAGGGTTATGGTTTTAGTAAGCCTATTGCACCCAATCAGCTTCCTAGTGGAAAAGATAATCCACAAGGCCGTCAGCTGAACAGAAGAACTGAATTTAAGGTTACCAAACAATAAATACTCAAAGCCTGCCTTGAATAATGAATTCAGGCAGGCTCTTTTAGTAACTGCTTTAGCTTATCCAGCAGCACTGCCATCTCAAATGGTTTTTCCAGGTAAGCATTTGCCAATAAACTTTCCCGCATAATATAGTCTTCAGAAAATCCACCCGAAATTAACATCACTGGAAGATGAGCAGTAGCTGGTCTGGTTCTGATTTCCCTGAATATTGCTCTTCCATCCATTCCGTCCAGTCTGATATCCATCAGGATAATATCGGGCCTGAATTCTTCGATAATCCTGAAGACAGGTCTTCCGTTCATCAGCGGAAAAACCTTATAATTGTTCTCCTCGAGAACCATCTGAATGACTTCCAGTAAATCCGGATCGTCTTCTACAACTAGTATTCTATTCATAATTTTAAAAAACATCCTGAACAAACAGAGTGCCATGATTAGCAGAAAGAATTGATACTTTTGTTTTATTATTTATAAAAGACACATGCAGCCGAAAGAACAAATAGAAGCAATTGCTAATACCTTACTCCCTAGTTTTATACCGAAAGATAATCAGGAAACGACGTTGTCTTTTCATTTTACTTTACCTCCGGATAATAGTTATAAAGTTTTTTTTGAAAAAGATGCAAAGGCAAAATGGCAGTTTATACGCTATGAGCAGGCAGAGCGTTAAGAGATAGGATTAAAGAGTTTAGTCTGTAAAATTTAGAAGCTATTTTAGCTTATTAACCATAGAGGTATGTTGAATTTCGAATTTAAGAATCCGGTAAAAATAATATTCGGTAAGGGGCAGATCGTAAAGATCAGCCAGGAGATTCCGGAAAATGCAAAAGTTTTATTGTTATATGGGGGTGGAAGCATCAAGTCGAATGGTATCTATGACCAGGTGATGTCGGCGCTTAAAGGCTTTGATGTAACTGAGTTTGGTGGTATTCCGGCAAATCCTGAATATAAAGTATTAATGCAGGCATTGCAGGTTATCAAAGAGAAACAGATTACCTATTTGCTCGCTGTTGGTGGTGGTTCAGTTATTGATGGCACTAAATTCCTTTCGGCTGCGGCCCTGTATCAGGGAGATGAGCCCTGGGATATACTAAAAAATAAGATCAGAACGGACAAAGGAATGCCTTTTGGAACTGTATTGACATTGCCGGCTACTGGTTCGGAAATGAATTCTGGTGCTGTGATTACAAGAGCAGATACGCAGGAGAAATTCGGAATGGGCGGACCTGGTTTATTCCCTGAATTCTCTGTGCTGGATCCTCTGGTGGTAAAATCTGTTCCACAACGACAACTGGCCAATGGGATTACGGATGCATTTACACATGTACTGGAGCAGTATATGACTTACCCTGCGGAGGCATTTTTACAGGATAGGTTTGCGGAAGGAATCCTGCAGACACTGATAGAAATTGCGCCCAGGATTCAGAAAGATCCATCAGACTATGAAGCCGCAGCTAACTTTATGTGGTGCTGTACGATGGCTTTAAATGGGCTGATTCAAAAGGGGGTACCTACGGATTGGTCTGTACATGCTATTGGGCATGAACTGACGGCATTGTTTGGGATTGATCATGCGCGTACGCTGGCAATTATTGTACCCAGACATTACCGGTATAATTTTGAGCAAAAGAAGGAAAAACTTGCACAGTACGCAGAGCGTATCTGGGGTATTCAGGAAGGTACGGTTGATGAAAAGGCAGAGCTGGCTATCATCAGAACGGAATCTTTTTTCCATTCTTTAGGTATTGATACTTTACTTTCTCAGTATACTGATGAGTATGAGGGTACTGCGGAGAAAATTGAAGCGCGGTTTACCGAAAGGGGATGGTTAGGTTTGGGAGAGCATAAAAGCATTAAGCCTGATGATGTAAGAAAAATTGTAGCATTAAGTTACTCGTAATTACCTATCTTACACCAAACAGGAATAGGATTATACTCCTGTTTGGTGTAACATTTTTTTGACAGAATATTTTAAAAGGGTATGGTAATTGTATAGGTTCGCAGGTATAAGTTATACAAGTAATAAATAACACATTGGAGAATACTTTTGGAAGGAATATAATTCCACAGAATGAAGAGGCGCGTTTAGAGAACTTAAAAAAGTATAAAATTTTGTATACCAAATCAGAACCGATATTTGATCAGTTAGCTGCGGTTACAGCAACGATGTTAAAAGTCCCTTTGGCGATGATCAACTTTGTTGATAAAGATCATGTATGGACTAAAGCTGACCAGCAGGGTGATTTTGGTAATGAGGTAGAAAGGGGGACAAGTCTTTGCTCGCTGGCTATATTGAGAGACGAACTGACGGTTTTCGAAGATGCATTGGTAGAACCATGTCTGATGTCTAATCCTTTAGTTGTAGGTGAATTTGGTCTTAGATTTTACGCTGCGGTACCAATTACAACTTCAGAAGGTTTTAACATTGGTGCGGTCTGCATTGTAGATAAAAAGGTAAGAACATTCACTCCTGAAGATAGAAAAAAACTAGAGTGGGTTGCTCAGCTTATCCAGATTGAGATAGAAAAGAGAGCATAACCCATTCATATTATTTAGTGCAGATGAATTTCTTAGTATAAGAGTTCTGTCCTATTTTTACGACCATAAAATAAATACCACTCGCATAGTGTGTCAGATCTATCTGACTATAATACACACCTGAAAAATCATTTTTCTTCTCGCTGTAAAGTTTTTGCCCTGATATATTGAACACGTCGATGGTGACATCTTTTTTGTCAGTTAGATTGAAATTAATATTTACTTCATTTTTTGCTGGAACGGGATAAACCACCATATTTAATTCCCCTTCGGTCACCTTATTTGAACCGAAGGCAGCATCACCATTTATTCCGGTCAGCAGGATAGAATAAGCTTGTGCCCCGCGTTTAAGTGTACCTTTATGGGATACGTTAAACCGGTATGTTTTTCCTGCAACTGGCTCATCAATTCTTACCTGTTCTACGTTATCCCTTGTATTGTCTCCTCTTGTTGCCGGTGCCGCTGGTCTGGCAGGATCAAGTATCCATGGTAAAAACGTTACGGATTCCTGAACTGCGCGCAGGTCAAGGTCATTGGCTAACCGCGGAGCTGGGTTGTTGAGTGCATCAAGGGTACTGATTGGGGCTACCTCGGGATCAGTCCAGCAGATTGTACCAGTTAACGGCGTTCCGCCTTTAGCAACTACATCAATAAATTGTTGTTCTCCCTGGGTCAGCAGATTTTCAGCAATTCTGCTTTTAAGATGGTTATCCAGTATCGCCTGTGCGGCAGCTTCCATATTCAATAAGCCCCATCCATAACTATAGTCCGGGCCCGGAGCACTGCCTGCTTCGGCTGCGGTACCAATTGCAACGGCTTTTAATGTGGCAGATCGCATGTAAGCTGAGTTATTCTGACGGCTGTAAAGTTCTTGTAAAAGCAGGAGTGATCCACTGACATTTGGTGTAGACATAGAGGTACCTGACAGGGTCGTATACCTGTCATCTCCTGCATTGCTGGTTGAAGTTACCCTCACGCCATCTGCTACTAAATCTGGTTTAATCCGGCCATCGTCTGTTGGTCCCCAGCTGCTGAATGTAGCCACCTGGATACGATCTGGTGTATAGGGACCAGCTGGTAGCGGATTGATAGCTCCTACAGTCAGAATGTTTTTTGCCGTTCCGTAAGTGGCTATATTATCATATTTATCATTGCTGCTCAGGCCTGCTGGTCTTTTGCCTGCGTCGGCCATCACTTTATCTGCATTGAACCTGTAATAATTTCCTCCTACTGGAGGCCCGTTAGATGACCTGTTATTGCCTACAGATTTGACTGGAAGGTAATAAGGTGCGTTGTAACAGATTTTATCCCAGTCTGAGGATTGAGAGTCGTAGTAGCCAAATTTATAGTCTTCTGTGGCACCTGGTGCGGCATAGAATTCCCAGCGCTCGGGATTGATATCTGTATTTAAAGACCAGCCTGCAACAACGCCATAGGAGTGATTGGAAATAAGCAATCCGGCGGCATTTTCAGACATTTCCGGGGTATCATTGTCGAAGTCAAAGGAGTAGAGTTTCGGAAGCCCGAATGCCATGCCTTTGGCAATTGGATTTACGCCTGCGGCCATCATTGTTCCGGCAACGTGTGTGGAGTGTTCTGATGTGGTCTGGGTTTTGTCCCGGATTTCAACTCTTCCGCCGGTAAATTCGACATGTGTGGTTAAAACACCGTCTCCATCCCATATCGCTACTTTTCCTGCTGGAATAGTGCTGCCACTGAGTGCGAGGCCTAAGCCTCCGCCATCATATAATTTATTGGTACGTGTGGTTGCTGCGGCGATCACATTGTTGTTGGTTGTATAATAAACTGGCAGTCCGGCATCGTCGAGGCGTTGCAGCCGCATTACTGATCCATCACGATCTCTTCTGGTCACGGCCCAGCCTTTCCTGGCGGCGATAGCAAAGGCGCTGAGCCTTTGTTTATTAGCGCTGTTTGTAAGGGCAATACTATTGGTTCTCAGAAATGTGGCATTGGTAACGCCAGGCATAATCACTTGTTGTGCGTGCACGGGCGAAAGTGTAAGACTTGCGCAGAATATTATGGATAATAGTCCACACTTTCGTAAATTGAGAGAATTAATCATAATGCACGGTAAATTGCTTGAATTGCGTTACGGGGTGCTTCAAATTTAACTTTAATACCTATACAGATGAAATTTTATTTAGCTATTTTTTGTTCGGCAATACTCCTGGTAAATTTTTCCTGTGCTTCGAGAACTTCGGGGCAGCAGGGTGGTATTCAGGAGGGTATAAAAGGGACGGTATCGGTGAAGGAGGGTAACTTTATGCCGGGGCCTGATCAGAAGTCTGGGGGCAATACGGGTAGGGTCACAAGACGTACTGTTTATATTTATGCGGTGACTACGGGGGCGCAGGCTGAGGGTGAGGGGCCTTTGTATAAGGCAATCCATCAGCCGTTAGTAGCGAAGGTGAAGGCTGATGAAAAGGGGTTCTTTCAGTGTAAACTGGCTCCGGGAGTGTATTCTGTGTTTACTGGTGAGGATGGTGGGATGTTCTTCGCCAGTTTGTCTAATGGTAAGGGGGAGTTGAATCCTGTAGAGGTTTTTTCGAAGCAGGTTACGGTTTGCAATATCGTGGTTAACCATAAGGCGGTTTATTAAGATTATTCTCTGGGTTTTTCAAGCTAAAAAAAAATAAATATCCTATGTTCGGACGACATTAGAAATGAATGTCCTCACATTAGGATATTCATTTTTTTTTCAGACTCTCCAACTGACGTTCATGTTGCTGGTTGGCGTGTTATAGCGAATGAGCTTATAATGAGAATAATCCGGATAGCTAAATGATTTTTAGATTTATAATCAGAGGTAAATTTTGATTAAGGTGTTTAATAGTTGATAAAGCTGTTTATTGGAGAAATTGGTTGTTGAAAAAAGCTGTTTGTTGGAGAAACTGTTTGGTGAAAAAAAGTTGTTTGATAATAAAGGGAAATTATAAAAATGGGAGTAATCGTCAAAGAAATAGAGGCAGCTGATACCTGGGGTTTACGGCACAGGGTGATGTGGCCTGAAAAATCTATTGACTATGTGAAATTAGACGAAGACAAAGATGGAGTTCATTTTGGCCTTTTTAATGATGAAAGGTTAGTCTCAGTGATCTCACTTTTTATTACTGGCAAGGAAGCACAATTCCGGAAATTTGCAACAGATTCCATAGTTCAGGGAAATGGTTATGGGACAAAACTATTACAACATGTTCTGTTGGTTGCGCAGCAAAATAAGGTGGAAACAATATGGTGTAACGCCCGTGTTGATAAGGCGTCATTTTATAAAAGATTTGGTCTGGTTGAAACTGATCAGAAATTCAATAAAGGT
The DNA here is from genome assembly GCF_014200595.1 of Pedobacter cryoconitis. Classification (NCBI taxonomy): domain Bacteria; kingdom Pseudomonadati; phylum Bacteroidota; class Sphingobacteriia; order Sphingobacteriales; family Sphingobacteriaceae; genus Pedobacter; species Pedobacter cryoconitis. The sequence continues at coordinate 139,790 of NZ_JACHCG010000003.1, read as the reverse complement.
GGGATTGATTATGTAATGATGCAAAAAACGTTAGCTTCCTAAACATCACTTTGACTCTTAATCCGGGATTTTAATATCCTGCGTTAGCATACTATGCTGCTGCAAAAAAAAAATGTTAACTTCTTGAACATCACCGTGACTCGTAATCCGGGAGTGTTAATATCTGTGTACCTTGTGCCTGTGAATTAGGTTATTATATCGTTTTAAGCATGGCCACAATTAAAACATGACTATAATTAATCAGCATCAACAGGGACTGAGCACTCTATCATATTTCGTCCATCAGACTTGTCTTTCAGTTTATTAATCATATCTCAATCTTCATATAAGTATTTCTGATTAATACTTAGAATTATTACATCTGATTAGTATTTCTGACTTCTGACTGGCACATCATATGGATTCTTCTTATAATTCTTCACCTTGCTGCGCAAGAACAGTATCTCTTGTTTTTCTGCCAGCTAACATATCATATTAACACATCTACCAGCAAATGAACGTCAGTTGGAAAGTCTGAAAAAAAAGAATATCCTAATGTGAGGACATTCATTTTTAATGTCGTCCGAACATAGGATGTTCTTTTTTTTACAGCTTGAAAAACCCTAGAGAATCCCCTCTTTTTTCAGAATATAATTATAAATCCCCTCAATCGGCTTCTGCATAATCCTTCCTAACTTCAACCCGTTCAACTCGCAAACCTGTTTCAGCGTATCCTGATAATAATAAGCAACCGACCCTACAAAGTGGCAATCCAGCGTCTTATAATCCTTAAAATTCTTGATATTCACATCAATGAACTCCTGAAAACCATCAATTAATAACTGATTGATAAAAGGATGCTCCCTGTTCGGGTACATAAACCTGCTGAAACCCGCCAGATAAGTATTAGGAAATGGTTTTTGATAAACATTAGTGATAATAGTTTCCTTATCTGTATTAAATTCCTCCGCAAACAGCGTTCGCAAATCCTCAGGCATCTGTTTATACAAATAAGAAGTAACAATCTTTTTTCCGAAAGTAGTGCCGGAGCCTTCATCGCCCAGGATATAACCCAGACCATAATTGCTATCATAAGTAGAGATGCCATCAAAATAAGAAACATTTGAGCCCGTACCCAGGATACAGATCAGTCCCTTCTGATCGCCGCAGGTTGCATAAGCGCAACCAATCAGATCATTCTCCACACTGATAAAAGCCTTCGGAAAATACAAGGATAAACCATTGGAAATGACCTCATGTTTATCAGGAGTAGAACAGCCCGATCCATAAAAATAAATCTCCCGGACGTCAGCAGCAAACTCCTCTGTTACCTTCAATTTGGTGAATATCTTAAAGATATCCTGTGCATTTAAAAAATAAGGATTGATGCCCTGTGTGCTAAAACTGATGGTCTTACCATCTTTATACCCCAGCCAGTCTGTCTTTGAAGAACCGCTATCTGCTACTAATATCATAAACGAAAGTAATCAACTTATTGAACATTTAAAGTACCGCTAATCTCTTTTAAATTAATTTCTGTTAGTTTAGCCTGATATTGGGCATCCAGAAACCGGATAATCGCATTGATCGAATTCCTTTGTGCCTCGCGCAATTCCAGCGGACTGATACTACCCAAACGATACTTTTCAAAAGTAATATCCAGATTTTGCTTAGCCAGATCTACATTTCCGGTTTCCACCTTTAACAAATCAAGATTTGTTATATAATTCTGGTAAGTGGCATTCAGCAAAGCACTCACATCCTGCTTTGTTTTATCCAGGCTTAACTCCGTAGAATTTAGCTGTACTTTAGCATTGCGCTCATTTTGTCTCTGCAAAAAGCCATTGAAAATGTTGAGGCTCGCTGTTAAACCATAAGTAAGTCCGTTAGCCCTGAATTTCTGATTAAACCCCGTTGGGCTCGTACTCCTGGAAAACTCATAACCACTATTAACAGCTACCGTAGGATAACGCTGACCTTTCACCTGTTTCAAACTCAATGCGGCAATTTTTTTGTTGATCAAAGCATTCTGTAAAGTTGGATTCAGTCGTTCCATTGATAACTCCAGGTCAGCCAGCTTCAGATCATTCTCAATATTCAGACGCTCATTTACGGCAAATACAATATTCAGATCTCTTGCCATTAATTGATTTAACGTAATTCTGGAAGTATTCAGAATGTTTCTCTGTTGCAGATATAACGTCGTATCTGTATTGTAATCTACCTTTGCACTTAGCACATCCAGTCTGGAACCACGTCCAATTTTTAATTTGTTGTCTGCTATGGTTACTCTTAAACGGGAAATTTTTAATGCGCTGTCCGTTGCCAATACCAACTGCTGCTGTCTGACTAAAGCATAATAAGCAGCTACCACATCAGAAACAGTATTCAATATGGTCAGCTTACCATTGACTTCACCCTGCTTTTGTAATTCTTTTAATCTATCGTAATTTGCGAACATCTGGAACCCGTCAAAAATTGTCCAGTCCAGCGCAACACCATAGCTTAGATTTGTACTGCGTACACCACTGGATTTTTTCTCCGGGCCGGTTGCAGGGGTTTGAACTGTATTTTGTCTGCTGCCCCCATTACTGAAAGTTCCGGCAAGTCCGGGAAGCATACCAGCGTTTCCGGCATTCAGGTTGTTTTTGGCAATCTGGATTTCATTATTGACCAATCTGATATCATAATTGTTCTTTAAAGCCGTACTGATTGCGCTCTCCAGGCTGAGTGTGTCCTGAGCTACCACTGCTTTTGTGCAGCAGACTATCAGGAAAGCTAAGATATATAAGAGATGCTTATTCATTGTCTATACTAGTTATTTAAGCCGAAGGATTATTTTCTTCAGCCAATGCTGCTTTTAAGGATTCTTGTAAATCAGTATTCGTTTGATGTTCTTTAGACCAGTAAGAGTAAATCGAAGGGATTACAAATAAAGTAAGAACCAGTGAGAAAGTAGTACCACCTACAATCACAACACCCATACCCATACGGCTTTTTGCTGCTGCACCCAATGCCATAGCAATAGGCAGCGCACCGATGGCGATGGCTAAACTGGTCATTAAAATTGGTCTTAAACGAGAAACAGAGGCCTCTCTGATCGCATCATGTACACTTTTACCATTCTCTTTAAGCTGATTCGCAAACTCTACGATCAGGATACCATTTTTGGTTACCAGGCCAATCAGCATGATCGTACCGATCTGACTAAAGATATTCCAGCTCTGGCCAAATAACCATAACGAAAGGAATGCACCTGCTACCGCCATTGGTACAGTCATAATGATGATAACAGGATCTTTGAAACTCTCAAACTGTGCAGATAAAATCAGGTAAACTAACAATAAGGCCAATCCGAAAGCAAACATCGTGTTCGAAGAACTCTCCTGGAAATCGCGCGATTCACCACTCAGATCGGTAGAGAAAGTCTCATCTAAAATCTTATCCCTTATTCTGTCCATCGCCGCAATACCGTCTCCGATACTCTTTCCCGGAGCCAGGCCAGCAGAAACCGTCGCTGCCGTGAAACGGTTATTCCGATATAACTGTGGTGGGCTGCTTTCTTCTTTTGCACTCACCAGGTTGTCCACCTGTATCAGTTCGCCCTTATCATTTCGTACATAAACAGAACTTAAATCCAAAGGGTCTTTCCGGTTGCCGCGGTCAAACTGCCCGATTACCTGGTACTGCTTCCCATTCATAAAGAAATAAGAAAAACGCTGACCACTTAAGCCCAGTTGTAAAGTTTGCGCAATCGCCGAAACTGATACACCAAGGTTTCGTGCCTTATCCCGGTCGATAGTCAGGTTGATCTCCGGTTTATTGAATTTCAGGTTAACATCAGACACGGTAAAAGTAGGATCTTTACTTACTTCATCCATGAACTGAGGTACCTTTTCCCGGAGCTTATCAAAATTCTGAGCCTGTATAATATAACTGATCGGTAAACCTCCGCGGCGGCCTACTGAGATAGTCGGCTGCTGGGTAACCAATACTTTTCCTTCTGTATATTTCCTGGTGATCCGCGTTAGCTGTGCCGCAATCTCTTCCTGAGAACGACCACGCAATTCAGGATCAACCAGACCCATTCTGACAAAACCACTGTTTACAGCACCACTGCCACCAAAACTCGGAGAAGTAATCGTAATGTTTACATTTTTTTCCGGAATAGAGTCCTCGACCATTTTGGCGATTTTCATAATGAACTGATCCGTATAATCGTAAGATGAGCCCTCAGGCGTAGTAATGCTCATATTGATGGCACTTCTATCGTCATAAGGAGCTGTTTCTTTGGGTAAGATCTTCCAGAATAGCACGATAAGGCCTACACAGGCAACAATGATTGGAATGGCCAGCCATCTTTTATCCAGGAATTTATTCAGGTTTTTCGCATAGTTGTCATTCAGCATGACAAAATAGGGCTCAGACCATTCATAGAACCTCGATTTCTTATGTCCTGTTTTTTTCATCAGGTAAGCATTCAGCATCGGGGTTAAAGTCAGGGATACAAAAGCAGAGATTAGTACAGCTGCACCAATCACGATTCCGAATTCCCGGAAAAGCCGGCCTACAAACCCCTGTAAAAATACGACGGGTAAGAATACCGCTGCCAGGGTGATTGAGATGGAAATAACCGCAAAGAAAATTTCATTAGATCCTTTAATCGCAGCTTCAAAAGGAGAGTATCCTTCCTCTACCTTCTTGAAAATGTTTTCTGTAACCACAATCCCATCATCGACTACCAGTCCGGTAGCAAGTACAATGGCCAGTAAACTAAGTACGTTAATAGAGAAACCAAAAATGTACATGATAAAGAATGTAAATACCAGTGATACCGGGATGTCAATCAGTGGCCTGATTGCAATTGCCCAGTCCCTGAAGAACAGGTAGATAATCAGGATAACCAGTACCAGCGAAAGAATAATGGTTTCTGCTACTTCTGTTACTGAATTCTTGATGAAACGCGTGTTGTCCAGCGACACGTTCAGTTTAATATCTTTAGGTATGTCAGTTTTTAACCTTGCAAAACGCTTCTCAAATTCTGTTGAAATATCAAGGTAATTTGCTCCAGGTTGTGGAATTAAAGCTACTGCAACCATCGGCTTACCCGATTCCCTTAGAATAGTCTCCTCGTTTTCAGGGCCCATTTCGGCAAAGCCAACGTCTTTTAACTGGATCACATTGTTCCCGTCATTCTTAATGATCAGATCGTTGAACTCTTTCTCATTCGTTAGCTTACCTAATGTTTTTACTGTTAACTCTGTATTTGCACCAGTAATTTTACCAGATGGAAGCTCTACGTTTTCATTGTCAAGCGCGGTTACGATATCCTGAGAAGTCAAGCCGTAGGCAGCCAGTTTATTGGGGTCAATACGAATTCTCATCGCGTACTTTTTCTGTCCCTGAATCTGCACACTGCTTACTCCTGGAATAGTCTGTATCCGTTCGGCGATTACATTCTCCGCATAATCACTTAATTCAAGCTGATTTCTTTTATCACTCTGAATGGTCATAGTAATGATCGCATCCGAATTGGCATCGGCCTTGCTCACTACAGGATTTCCATCGATATCTTTTGGTAAGTTACGGGTAGCCTGCGATACTTTATCACGTACATCATTCGCGGCTTCTTCAATGTTTTTACCCAGGTTGAACTCTATGGTAATGGTACTGCTTCCCTGGTTGCTGGAAGAAGACATGTTCCTGATCCCGTCAATCCCGTTGATGGATTTCTCCAGAGGTTCAGTAATTTGTGATTCAATAATGTCTGAATTTGCACCGGGATAGGAAGTCCTTACGGAAACTACGGTCGGGTCAATATTCGGGAACTCCCTTACACCCAGAAAATTGTATCCGATAACCCCGAACAGCAGGATCATCAGGTTCATTACAATTGCCAGAACGGGTCTTTTTATACTCGTGGTGGATATACTCATTTCGGTCGGGTTAGTTATTTTACAACTGATACTTTGACAAGGGCATCATCTTTTAATGAAAGAGCACCTGTTGTTAAAACTGTGTCACCGATTTTTAGTCCGGAGTTAATTACTATATTTTCATCGGTACGCGTACCTGATTGCACTTCTATTTGTTTTGCTTTACCGTTTTTGCTAATAAACACAGTTTTGCCTCTTAATACAGGAATAATTGCCTGGTTAGGGATTAATATAGCATTCTCAACTTTATCCAGTGTCAGGGATACTTTAGCAAAAGAGCCAGGCCGTAATTCATTGTTTTCATTTGCAGCCAGTGCTTTCACTTGTAAAGTTCTTGTTTGGGCATTGATACCAGGTTCCAATGCGAAGACTTTTCCCTCAAAAATCTGTGCAGAGCCATCCGTGCGAAAAGTGATAGTAGAATTTACTTTGATCTGTGCCATATATTTTTCTGGTACAGAGAAGTTTATTTTTACCGGGTTTGTGCTCAGTAGATTGGCAATGATTTTAGTTGGGGTGATATATTCTCCCGCAGAAATAGAGCGAAGACCAATTTTTCCACTGAAAGGTGCGAGGATGGAAGTTTTAGCGAGCTGCGCCCTGATGAGTTGTGCCTGAGCTTTTAAAGATTTCAGATCAGCTAGTGCAGTATCATACTCTTCCTGGCTGATCGCTCCTTTTTGCAGCAGCTGTTTGGCCCGGTTTTCATTGGCAGATGATAAATTTTGTTTGGTCAGTGATTCCTGCAATTGTGCCTGAATATCACGGTCATTAATTTTTACCAGCAGCGCACCTTTGGTTACATTGCTTCCTTCTTTAAAGAAGATACCAGTCACTAATCCTGAAACTTCACTTTGCAGGGCAACGGATTCATTGGCTTCAATAGTTCCGGTAATGTCCAGTTTATTGGCGAAGGAGGTGGCCTGAACCACGATGCCGTTAACGGTCATTTGTTGTGGTTTTCCGCCTTTGGAAGAACCGGAGCTTTTTGCACCAGCACCCATTCCCGAGTTTTCAAGTTTTTTGTTGATAGATATCCTGTGATAAATGAGGTAAACGATCCCGACGAAAATAAGGGTGTAAATGACGTATTTCAGTTTCATAATTGGTTCTTGGAGCGACTAATTGTACAAAAATATTTAAATATGCGCGCTGGCGGTACTTGTATTAAGTATGTTACAGCTAATTTCCGATTTAAACCGGTAACAAATGCTATATGTTCTAAATTTGCGTCAAAAGAATTATTATATGCTGTTGAAACGAATAGGAATAGGATTGCTGATGTTAATTGCGCCAGCTCTGGTAGCTAAAGCACAGATTAAAGTCAATTATGAGGTTAGTTTTAAAGAACCTCAAGCCCATTATGCCCATGTAAATATGCAGGTTGGTGGTTTATCTAAAGAATATATTGATGTTAAAATGCCTGTTTGGGCGCCTGGATCTTATTTGATCAGAGAGTTCTCGAGAAATGTAGAGGGATTTACTGCTACCTCAGGCAAAAAAGTACTTAAGACGGAGAAATTAAAGAAAAATACCTGGAGGGTTTATACGGATAAGGCTAGTACTATAGCGATCAATTATAGTGTTTACGCTTTTGAAGTATCTGTGCGTACTCCATTTATAGATGCAACACATGCTTTTTTATCGCCAACTGCAATTTTTATGTATCCTGATAACCAGCTTGCTTTATCGAGCACGGTTAAAATTATTCCTTTTGAAGGATGGAGTAAGGTCTCTACAGGTTTAGAGCCTGTAAAAGATCAGAAATTTACTTATACGGCTAAGAACTATGATATCTTATTTGATAGTCCGATAGAAGTTGGTAACCAGGAGGTTTTTGAATTTACTGCCGCAGGTGTGAAACATGAAGTTGCAATGTATGGTGGCGGAAACTATAATGCAGAGCGCTTGAAGGTTGATATGGCTAAGGTTGTAGAACAGGCAACTGCTATTTACGGAGAGAATCCAAATAAGCATTATACGTTTATTGTACATAATTTCCAGAGAGGCGGTGGTGGTTTAGAACACTTAAATTCTACGGTATTAGGTGCTTCAAGAAATGCTTATGGGACTGAAAAAGGGTATAAAGGATTTTTAGGTCTGGTTGCCCATGAATATCATCATTTGTGGAATGTGAAAAGATTACGTCCGGTTGCTTTAGGGCCATTTGACTATGAGAATGAAAATTATACGACTGATTTATGGATTGCTGAAGGATTTACAGCTTACTATGAAAATAAACTGATGTTACGTGCCGGATTAACTACTCCTGAGGAATTTATTGGGACACTGACCAGTTCTATGTCTGATGTAATCAATACGCCGGGTGGTTATGAGCAGTCGGCTGCGATGTCGAGTTTTGATGCCTGGATAAAATATTACCGCCCGAATGAGAATTCAAACAATAGTGGCATTTCTTATTACAGTAAAGGGGAAATTGTTGGTATGCTGATGGATCTTGAAATTGCACATGCGAGCAACGGAAAGTCTAGTCTGGATGATGTGATGAAAGCTATGTATGAGCAGTGTAAGGTTAAGGGCAGAGGTTATACAGATGCTGAATTCAAAGCCATGGTGGAGAAGATTAGTGGGGTTAGTTTCATAGATTTCTGGGCGAAGTATGTGAATGGTACGGATTCGGTTGATTATAAAAAGTATTTAGGCTATGCAGGAATTAGTGTGAAAGATGCTGGCGAAAAAGATGCTTATCTGGGTGTTGCCTCCAAACCAACAGAAGGCCATGTATTGATTACGGCAGTATCGCGTAATTCGGCAGCATGGGTTGATGGATTAAATGTTGGCGATGAAGTGATCAGTATTGATGATGTTAGGGCTGCACCATCGATTTCGGGTATGGCTGTATTGCGTACTAAGAAGGTTGGTGATGTAATTCGTGTCAGAATTATCAGAGATGGTGTAGATCAGGAGGTTAAAGTTACTTTGAAAGCAAGCCCGAATGTAGATCTGGTTTCTTCAATGGATCCGGAAAGAACGGAATTGCAGAAAGCAGTATTTAAAAAATGGACTGGAATTTAGCAGAAGTTTAACCTGTTATAAAACAAATAAGGCGTATGGAATTGATCCATACGCCTTATTTGTTTTTATGCGCTTAATCTTCTTAGAAAGTGAAACGTAATGACAGTCCAACACCTGAAGCATCAAAATCAGTATCAGGGGCTAATTGAATCGCTGGTTTCCAGTCTAACGAAAGGTTGATAGGGGCATCAGCAAATTTATAATCCAAACCTAAAACACCGTCAACAGAAAGATATAAATCGCTTGAATTGTATGGCTTGTATTTTACAGAACCCAGACTGGCACCACCACCATAGTACCAGTTCAGACCACGCGCACCGCTGATTGGCTGGTAAACTTCATATAATGCAGTTGCACGGAAATAGTTGTAATTATTGTTAGATCTGAAATTGGCAATAATGTCTAACATTTTATTTTCACCAAGAGAGGTTTTAAAAGTTACCCCATTAGCAGCTCCAAAACGACCACCAATAGCGTTTTTGTAGCTTTGAGCTTTAGAAGATGATTGGATCGCAAACATAGCGATTACAGTAAGGCAAAGTATAGTAAATACTTTTTTCATATGATTGTTTAAAGTTTAAATGTAAAAATGAGCTGAGCAATTATTATGCCGGGTATGTCATCCTAATGAAATTTAATCCTGAAAAAAGAAAGTAAATAAGTGGTGTACTAATGGAATTATAGGGTAAAATCAATACAAGACAAGTCTGCTACCAGCCGGGTAGAGGTATCTGTGAATCCACCATGAGTCCACGTTGAGTCCACCTTTTCCTGTAAATACGTGGACTCACTATGGATTTACTATAGAGACGAGGTGCTTTCATATAGAACCATACTAAACCCGTCTGTTTTCAGTGACCTATTCAGAATAAATCGAAAGTGCATATTTGCGCTAAAAGGAATAAAATGTTGTAATTCCTAATTCTAGTTTGCTGGTTTTGGTGCCGGAATTGCTATGAAACCTGATGGTTTTCGGCGTTTAAGAAGACTACGTCAATAAAACATACCAAAATTAAAATTGGTTTTATTACAATAATTAATTTGTTAGATTTGGGAATAGCAAAGTAAACCGGAACAAATTTCGTTCTTGAACCTTACCGGGTTCATCTATAAAAAATATTTAAACTGATAAAATCAATATTATGCCTGTAACTGTAACAAGAGTATTTGATTTACTTAAATACAACTTAGAGAAATTCCCAAAAGATGAGTTTATTAGTGGAAAGAGTAATGGGGTATGGAAAAAATATAGCACTCAGCAATTTTCTGATGCAGCTGATAACCTGAGTAAAGGTCTGTTGCAACTCGGAATGGTTAAAGGAGATAGAATCGCTGTAATGTCTCATAACAGGCCAGAATGGAATATTGCAGATTTTGCTGTAAACCAGTTTGGCGGATACCATGTGCCTTTGTACCCTACACTGGCTGAGCATGATATTAAATTTATTCTGGAAAATGCCGGAGTAAGCGTATTCTTTGTGGAAGACGAAACCCTGTTCAAAAAAGTAAAGCCTATCGGTGAAGCGGTTAACCCGGATCTTAAGATTTATACCTTTGATGAAGTTCCAGGTGCGAATCACTGGAGTAAACTCGTGGAAGCAGGAGCAAAAAGCGAAGGAATTGACCTGGAAACTTATCGTGCCGCAGTAACTCCGGATGATGTACTGACCCTGATCTATACTTCTGGTACTACTGGCACTCCAAAAGGAGTTATGCTGACGCATAATAACCTGGTTCAGAATTTTATAAATTCTGCTGTGGTTGTTCCACATGGTTTGGAAAATGCACTCAGCTTTTTGCCGCTGTCCCATATTTTTGAACGAATGATTGTCTATCTGTATCTCTATATGGGGGTAGCTGTATATTATGCAGAAAGCATGGATACTATTGTCGCAGATATTCAATCCGTTAAACCGAATGCTTTTTCTACCGTTCCAAGGTTATTGGAAAAGGTATACGATAAGATCATGGAAAAAGGGAAGGCGCTTACAGGAGTTAAAAGAGGTATTTTCTTTTGGTCAGTTGCATTGGCTGAACAGTATGATATGAAGAGCGGTTGGTTTTATAACTTTAAACTGGGAATTGCCAGGAAGCTGGTATTTAAGAAATGGCAGGAGGCGCTGGGCGGAAATATTGTTGTGATTGTTTCTGGTGGTGCTGCATTAAATCCACGCCTGGCACGTATTTTCTGGGCAGCTGGAATGCCTGTTTTCGAAGGCTATGGATTAACAGAAACTTCACCGGTTATTACAGTTAATCATTTTGAGAATGCAATGTTCGGCACAGTTGGCCCTGTGATCGATGGGGTAGAAGTTAAGATCGCTCCCGATGGAGAAGTACTGACAAGAGGACATAATGTGATGAAAGGTTATTATAAGCGCGAAGATCTGACTGCCGAAGCAATTGATAAAGAGGGTTGGTTTCATACGGAAGATATCGGAGAACTGGTTAACGGGAAATTTCTGAAAATTACTGACCGTAAAAAAGAAATCTTTAAAACCGCTGGTGGTAAGTATGTTGCGCCGCAAATGCTGGAAAATAAATATAAAGAATCAGTGCTGATTGATCATATTATGGTGCTGGGAGAAAATCGTAAGTTCCCGTCTGCATTAATTGTTCCAAATTTTGAAGCATTGAAATCCTGGTGTACTAAAAAAGGGATTACTTATACTACTGATGTTGAAATGGTTCAAAATTCCCAGGTTCTGGAGAAGTATAATCAGGAAATCGCCAATGGCTCCAAAGACTTTGGTAAATGGGAGCAAGTTAAACGTTTTGTGCTGCTCACTAAGCCATGGAGCATTGAAGGAGGTGAATTTACACCTAAGTTAAGTCTGAAAAGAAAAATTATCCTGGAGAAGAATAAAGATTTAATAGAGAAAATGTATAAGGACGCAGAGGACTATAAATCTGAAAAACATGAATAGAATGTGTTTTAATAGTAATAAATAATCTTCGTGACTGAAAATTATTTGTCAGATTTCTTTATAATCCATACCTTGGCGGCGTTATATTAGTTTCTGTTCATTTAAAATGGCAGATTTTGCTTCATTAAACATACAGTTTACGAAGAAAAAACTGCTCCTATAGTGCTCAAAGGCTTGTAAACTAATTTGGTATAGATATTGCTTAAGTATCAAAAAAAAATACCAGAACTATTTTTTTTTATTAAACTCATATTATGAAACAAAAATTATTCAAAAGTTTGCCGGTAGCTTTAGCTGCCCTTTTAATTGGTGGTGCTGCACAAGCGCAGGAACAACCAGTTACTAACGCTGCTCAGCAGTTCAGTACTTGGTCTATTGGTGTTAATGCTGGTGTTTTAACTCCAACTTCTCCACTAGGTGGCCATAATGATTTCTCTAAGAACAGTTCTAGTTTAGGATATGGTCTTTACATCAAAAAACAATTTACTCCATATTTCTCTTTGAAATTAGACGGAATCAGAGGTAAATTGAAAGGTGATAATTCTAAATCATTCAATGATGGAAAAGGTCCGGCTATCGTAGGTGGAAATTCTAAATTTGAAACTGAATTAAATTATGCTGCTAGTTTAAGCGCAGAAGTTAATATGTTCAACATTGACTTATTCAGAAAACAAGATGCATTACAATTATTTGTAACAGGTGGTGCTGGTTTAGCTGGTTACAAACCAAAAACTACTGCTGGTAATGTAACTACAGAATATCCAAAAAATGTTAAAGAATTAATTATCCCTGTAGGATTAGGTGCTAGATTTAAAGTTTCTGATAAAGTTAACTTTAACTTAGGATGGTCTGTTTATTTTGTTGATGGTGATAACTTAGACGGTACTTACCGTGGTGATCGTCACAGTGATAAATTCAGCTATGCTCACGCTGGTTTAGAGTTTGCATTGGGTAAAGGAAAGCAATTAGCTTTCAGCAATCCAGTTGCTGCTTCTTATGACGAAGCTCTTCAAGCTAAAAACATTGCAAATTCTTTAAAAAGCGATTTAGATGCTCAAAAATCTGAAAATGCTAAATTAAGAACTGAAATGAATGACTTGTTAAAAGATACTGACGGTGACGGTGTTGCTGATAAATTGGATAAATGTCCTAACACTCCATCAGGAACTGTTGTTGATGGTGCTGGATGTCCATTAGTTACTCCTGCTCCAGTTGTTACTGAAAAAGTAATCATCACTGAAGCTGATCGTAAAGTTGTTAAACAAGCAATTAAAGACTTAGAATTTGATTTGTCTAAAGCGACTATCAGAGCTAAATCATACCCTTCTTTAAACCGTGTTGCTAACTTATTAGTAACTAAAAACTTTAGCTTGAAATTAGCTGGTCACACTGATAACACAGGTTCAGCTGATTTGAACATGAGATTATCTAAAGACAGAGCTGAGTCAGTTAAAGCTTACTTAGTTTCTCAAGGTGCTAATGCATCTAGAATCGAAGCTACTGGTTACGGTAAAAACCAACCAATTGCAACTAACAAAACTGCAGCTGGTCGTCAGAAAAACAGAAGAGTAGAATTTACTTTATACTAGTCTGAAACCAATATTTTAGAAGCCGCCAGGGTCAAACCTGGCGGCTTTTTTTGTGCTCTTTTTTTTCATCAGTATGTAATTTTGTTTTTTTTCGAAGTCTTTATTGTTTTTAATTGAACTCAAGAGCACTTCCTGGTTTAGCGGTTATGAAGCTATTATGATTTTGATATTCATTTCGTTATGGGATCTGAAAAATCATAATGGTTTCTTGGTTTCTAGTTTTATATTCTTTAGCTTTGTTATGCAAGCATAGTAATTAATGAAACAACAGGAAACAATAGATTATTTATTGAAAGTGGTTTGGCAGAACATGTCTAACACCTATAACCAGATCGCTTCTGAGTTCGGAATCACACAAGCTATTGGTTATGTGCTGATTAATATTGATAAAGATGGCACAGCAGTCTCACAGCTTGCAGGATTGCTTGGGGTTAAGGCCACCAGCCTGTCCAGGATGTTAAACAATATGGAGGAATCCGGGTTAATATACAGAGAAGCCTCCTCTGGAGATAAAAGATCAGTGAAAGTCTTTCTGACAGACTTCGGCCGGGAGAAACGGCAAGTAGCAAAAGGCGTTGTCCGCTCTTTCAATGAATACCTGAATGATCATTTGACTGTATCAGAAAAGAATAACCTGGTACAAAGCTTACAGAAATTAAATAAACTCACTTTAGGATATACAGTAACTACAGGAAATGATGAACAAAAAGATAAATAAAGTAGCGGTATTAGGCTCCGGTATCATGGGCTCACGCATTGCTTGTCACTTTGCGAATATAGGTGTAGAAGTATTGTTGTTAGACATCGCGCCGAAAGAACTCAGCCCTGAGGAAATAGCCAAAGGATTGACGCTGGAAAATCCGGGGGTTCAGAACCGTATTGTCAATGCAGCTTTACAAAATGCAATTAAAACTAATCCTTCCCCGGTTTATACCAAAAAAGTAGTCAATAAGATTACCACAGGTAATTTCGAGGCTGACATGTCCAAAATTGCCGGTGTAGACTGGATTATTGAGGTGGTAGTTGAAAATCTTGATATTAAGAAAAAAGTATTCGAACAAGTGGAGCAGTTCCGTAAAGCCGGAACGCTGATCACTTCCAATACTTCTGGTATCCCTATACATTTAATGACCGAAGGAAGAAGCGACGATTTTAAGGCTAATTTCTGCGGGACACACTTTTTTAATCCGCCGCGCTATCTGCGTTTACTGGAGATTATTCCTACTCCGGATACTAAACCTGAGCTGGTAGACTTCTTAATGCATTATGGAGATAAGTTTTTAGGTAAAACAACTGTTTTATGTAAGGATACTCCTGCATTCATCGCTAACAGAGTAGGGGTATATTCTATGATGGCTTTACTGCATCTGGTAGAAAAATTAGATTTGACGGTAGAAGAAGTTGACAAATTTACCGGCCCTGCTTTAGGCAGACCGAAATCAGCTACTTTCCGTACTTCTGATGTAGTAGGTTTAGATACAATGATTAAAGTATCAAAAGGGCTATATGACAATTGCCCTGATGATAAAGCCCACGATTTATTTAAGCTTCCTGATTATGTTGTTAAAATGGAAGCTAATAAATGGTTAGGCGATAAAACCAAACAAGGTTTCTATAAAAAAACAAAAACCGCTGACGGTAAAACAGAAATTTTAGCACTTGATTTAAAAACACTGGAATACCGTGTTCAGCAAAAAGTGAAATCTGCAACGCTTGAACTGACCAAACCAATTGAAAATGTCAGAGATAGAATGAAGGTTTTTGCGGCAGGTAAAGATAAAGCAGCAGAAGTGTTCAGGCATTCTTTCTTTGGTTTATTTGAATACGTATCAGACCGGATTCCTGAAATTTCGGATGAACTTTACAGAATTGATGATGCTTTACGTGCAGGATTCGGATGGGATTTAGGCCCGTTTGAAGTCTGGGACGCTGTAGGTATCAAGGAATCACTGGAAGGCATGAAAAAATATGGACATGAGGCTGCCGCCTGGGTTCATGAAATGCTTGCCGCGGGTCACACTACTTTCTATAAAGTAGAAGATGGCGTTAAAAAATATTACGATATTCCTTCCAAGAGTTATAAAGCATTACCAGGGGCTGATTCATTCATCATCCTGGATAATATCCGTACTACTAAGACAATCTGGAAGAACTCAGGTGCTTCTATCCTTGATTTAGGCGACGGGATACTGAATGTGGAATTCCATTCCAAAATGAATACCATCGGCGGGGATACACTTCAGGCAATTAACAAAGCAATAGACCTGGCAGAAAAAGATTACAGAGGCATAGTAATAGGTAATGATGGTGCTAACTTTTCGGCAGGTGCAAATGTTGGAATGATTTTCATGATGGCTGTAGAGCAGGATTGGGATGAGTTGAACATGGCAATCAGGGCATTCCAGAATACTTCGATGCGAATCAGGTACTCTTCTATTCCAGTTGTCGTAGCTCCGCATAACCTTACACTAGGTGGTGGATGTGAATTCAGTTTACATGCAGACCATGTACAGCTGAATGCAGAAACTTATATGGGACTGGTTGAATTTGGTGTAGGTGTGATCCCTGGTGGCGGGGGGACAAAAGAATTTGCTCTGCGTGCTTCTGATGAGTACAAAGATGATCAGATTGTTCAAAATGTCTTAAAAGATCGTTTTCTGACTATAGGAATGGCCAAGGTTTCGACTTCTGCACTGGAAGCTTATGAGTTAGGCTATCTGCAAAAAGATAAATTCTCTGTTTCTATGAACCGCAGCAGATTGATTGCAGATGCCAAAGCAAAAGCAATTGAGCTGGCAGATGCTGGTTATACACAACCTGTGAGAAGAAAAGATATCAGAGTGCTGGGTAAACAAGGCTTAGGAATTGTTTATGCGGGTGCAAATACGATGTATTCAGGGCACTACATTTCTGAACATGATAAAAAGATCTCGGAAAAACTGGGTTATGTAATGTGTGGTGGTGATTTATCGTCTCCTACAGAAGTAACTGAGCAGTATTTGCTGGATCTGGAAAGAGAAGCTTTCTTATCACTTTGCGGTGAGCGGAAGACTTTGGAAAGGATTCAGAGTATTGTGACTAAGGGGAAACCACTTCGTAACTAACCAGAGGATTTAAAGAAAATATAATGTTTAACAGCAAAGGATCAGCAGAATTATTCAACTGAGACTTTTCTTAACTACATCAAAAAATGCAAGAAGCATATATCATAGCAGGTTTACGTACAGCAGTGGGCAAAGCACCACGTGGCGTATTTCGTTTTACCAGGGCCGATGATCTGGCTGCTGAAGTCATCAAACAATTAGTAGCCTCAGTTCCGAACCTGGATAAAGATCAAATAGATGATGTCATCGTTGGTAATGCAACTCCGGAAGCAGAACAAGGATTGAATATAGGCCGTATGATTTCCCTGATGGGATTGGATACAGTTAAAGTTCCGGGTGTAACCCTGAACAGATACTGTGCATCGGGATTGGATACCATCGCTACTGCGGTTGCTAAAATTAAAAGTGGAATGGCAGACTGTATTATCGCCGGTGGTGTAGAAGTCATGTCTGGTATGCCTTTTGGCGGATGGAAGGTTGTTCCTAATTTCGAAGTTGCTAAAAAGAACCCGGACTGGTATTGGGGAATGGGGCTTACTGCCGAAGCTGTAGCCAATGAATATAAGGTGAGCAGAGAGGATCAGGATGAATTCGCTTTCAGGTCAAATATGAAGGCAGTTGAGGCTATAAAGAACGGGCATTTAAAAGCCGGCGTAGCTCCAATTACAGTGACTGAAAATTATCTGGATGGCCAGCAAAAAAAGAAGACCAGAAGTTACGTAGTGGATACCGATGAGGGGCCGCGTGCAGATACTTCTCTGGATAAGTTAGCTAAACTTAAACCGGTTTTTGCAGCCGATGGAAGTGTAACTGCCGGTAACTCTTCTCAGACTTCTGATGGCGCAGCTTTTGTGATCGTCGTTTCTGAAAGTAAGTTGAAAGAATTGGGTGTTGAGCCAATTGCCCGCCTGGTAAGTTATGGTGTGGTAGGTGTTCCGCCAAGAATTATGGGGATAGGCCCGATTGAGGCTATTCCTCTGGCTTTAAAGAAAGCTGGTCTGACATTAGAACAAATGGACTTAATTGAGCTGAATGAAGCTTTTGCTTCTCAGTCACTGGCTGTAGTCAGAACTTTAGGCATCAATCAGGATATCGTGAACGTGAACGGTGGTGCGATTGCTTTAGGTCACCCACTGGGCTGTACAGGTGCAAAACTTTCTGTGCAATTGTTTCATGAGCTGAAACGCAGAAATGGTAAATACGGAATGGTGACGATGTGTGTGGGTAGCGGACAGGGTGCTGCTGGTATTTTTGAACTTCTTTAGCGGTTATTTTCAGCGCTTCATTATAAAATATAAAAATGAAAGCTCCGGGGAAATCCCGGCAGCTTCCAACAAGAAAGAATATGGAAACTACAGACAAAACAAAAGTAAAAGGTGGCGAGTTCCTGATTAAGGAAACCACATACCAGGATGTATTTATTCCTGAAGAATTTGATGAAGAACAGCAAATGATTGCACAGACGTGCAGGGATTTTCTGACGACAGAAGTATATCCGAATCTGGATCGCATTGATAAAATGGAAGAAGGCCTGATGGCTTCATTGGTAACTAAAGCGGGCGAATTAGGCCTGCTGGGTGTTTCTATTCCGGAAGAGTATGGTGGTTTCGGTAAAAACTTCAATACTTCTATGCTGGTTGCTGATGTAATTGGTGCTGGTCATTCGTTTGCAGTTGCAATTTCTGCACACACTGGTATCGGTACTTTGCCTATTCTGTATTATGGAAATGAAGCGCAGAAAGCGAAATATATTCCAAAATTGGGTTCAGGTGAATGGAAAGCAGCTTACTGTTTAACGGAGCCGAATTCAGGATCGGACGCAAACTCTGGTAAAACTAAAGCTAAGTTATCAGCAGATGGTAAACATTATGTGATTAACGGACAAAAAATGTGGATTACCAATGGTGGTTTTGCAGATATTTTTATTGTGTTCGCGAAAATCGATGATGATAAAAACCTGACTGCATTTATTGTAGAGCGTGAGTTTGGTGGGGTAACCATGAACCCTGAAGAACATAAAATGGGGATTAAAGGGTCGTCAACACGTCAGGTGTTTTTCAACGATTGTGCAGTTCCCGTAGAAAACATGCTTTCGGAACGTGAAAATGGATTTAAGATTGCTGTTAATATTTTAAATATTGGCCGTATTAAATTGGCTGCTGCTGCTGTTGGGGCTTCTAAAGCTGTAATTAGTACTGCAATCAATTATTCAAATGAGCGTATCCAGTTTGAGCGTCCGATTTCAAAGTATGGTGCTATTCGTTATAAGATTGCTGAAATGGCAACCAAAGTTTATGCGGTAGAGTCTGCTAATTATCGTGCTGGTCAGAATATTGACGATGCTTATGAAGCATTGGTTGCTGGTGGAATGGATAAAAGTAAGGCGAAACTAAAATCTACGGAGCAATTTGCGGTAGAATGTGCGATCCTTAAAGTATGGGGTTCTGAGGCATTGGACTATGTAGTGGATGAAGGTGTTCAGATTTATGGCGGAATGGGCTTCTCGGCCGATGCCCCAATGGACAGAGCCTACCGTGATGCAAGGATCAACAGAATTTTTGAAGGTACAAACGAAATCAACAGATTATTGACTGTTGATATGATGTTGAAAAGAGCGATGAAAGGTGAATTAGACTTAATGACCCCGGCTACTGCTGTAGCTGCTGAGTTAATGTCTATTCCTGATTTCGGTGAAGAAGATGATACCCTTTTTGCAGCGGAGAAAAAAATCATTCAGAACCTGAAGAAAGCAACATTAATGGTTGCAGGGGCAGCAGTTCAGAAGTTAATGATGAGCCTTTCTAAAGAACAGGAAATCCTGATGAACATTGCAGATATGGCGAGTTATGTTTACGTAGCGGAATCAGTAATGCTGAGAACAGAGAAATTGGTTAGTTTAAGAGGTGCTGAAGCTTGCGAAGGACAATTGAACATGATGCGTATCTATTTTGTAGAGGCAGTTGATGCTTTGCAAAAAGCTGGAAAAGAAGCTTTATGGGCTTTTGCCGAAGGTGATGAACAACGTATGATGTTAGTAGGGCTAAAAAGATTTACTAAAGTGGAGCCATTTAACGTGAAAGACGCACGTCAGAAAGTTGCACAACAACTGATTGCTGAGAATAAATATTGTTTTTAACGTCTTGAAATAAGACAGCTGAGGCCGGTTCATTATACATGATCCGGCCTTTGTTTTTTGTGGTAATTGTTAAAATTGGTTAAATATTGTACCATCCCTAATAAAAGACTATTTTTGTGCAATATGTCTAAAAGCAAAACTCTGTTATTGTTGATAATCGCCGCTTGTTCTTTCGCAGCCTGTAAAACAGCTCCTGCCTATGATAAAGCTGCGCAATTGGCAATTGATGATGATTTGATTAAGATCTATATAGATTCAATTAACAAAACGGGGGTTGATTCAACTAGGATAACCGCGAAAAAGACTGCTGAAGGGTTATATTATCAGATATACGATGCCGGAAAAGGTAATGCAACTTATGATCCTACAGATACGATAAGGATGCGTTATACTGGAAGTACGATTAAACATTTGTTGTATGATATGACTCCGGTAGTCACTGACGACCTGGTTCCTAAGTTTATTTTTAGCTCGGCTATAGAAGGCTGGCAAAAGGGGCTGAGATTGATCCAGCCGGGTGGACATATCAGATTAATTATACCTTCAACAATGGCTTACCAAAACAGGGTAGTTCCTGCAACGCAGCAGAGTAACGGATTACCTGCATTTTTGCCTGCAAATTCAATATTAGATTTCGACATCAAATTAATCGGAGTAAACAAATACGTACCAATAGTCCAACCAAAATAAAAATAATGCTTAAAAAGTTATCACAATTTACTCTTGCCTTGATTGGCTTAACTGTTCTTTTTAGTTCTTGTAAAAAGACTTATGATTCTATTCAGGTTGTAGACGGGAAGAAGATAGAGGATTATATTAAAGCCAATAATCTGACTGTTACACCAGATTCATTGAAAACTGGTTATTACTATCAGATTCTGAATCCTGGAACTGGTACTGCTCTATATGCAACCAGTGATTCTGTGTTATATAATGTTTCGGTAAAAGGACTGGAAAATGGTACGGTGTACTGGGCTTCTTCTTTAAATGGAAATTTTGGTACCCTTGCCGGATATACAAATGCACTGGTTCCTGTTGATAATACTGTTTTTTCTACAATAGGAGTTACTGCATTACGTGACGTAATTTTGAGACTTAAACCAGGTGGTTCTGCAAGAATCCTGCTTCCATCTTATCTGGCCTATGGAAAAAATGGTAATGCAAGTATTCCTTCGAATGAAAATATTGATTTGACTGTAACTACAGCGCCTGAAAAATCACAGATTGCTTTAGATGACCGCATCATCAATGATATCATTAAAAAGAATAATCTAACTATGATTAAAGACCCTTCAAGGGTTTATTATAGTATTTCAACTCCAGGTACAGGTACAGATAAGATCTCACTCAGCTCAACGCTGATCGCTAATTATACATTAAGATTTGCTGATGGTACTGTATCTCAAACAAATGTTGATGGTACTTTTAGTTTCACTTTGGGAAGCTTAGGGGTTAAAGGCTGGGGTGATGTAATTCCCGGTAAATTAACCAAAGGGGGTAAAATACGACTTCTTATCCCTTCTGATCGTGGTTATGGACCACTTGGAATTGTGCCTACACTACCTAGAAATGCAGTATTGGATTTTGATATTGAGATTGTTAGTGTAACGAACTAAGAAATAAATAATAAACATAAAATCCCTGCTAAGATTTAAACCTCAGCAGGGATTTTTGCGTTTAAAGCTAGTTAATTACTTATAGATTGGTTGTTAAACTAATAATTTTATTATTTTCATAATAATTATTATTTGGTCAAAATTCTGGACAAAATATCATTATGTTGCTTAATATTTAATTAAATAATCTTATAGTTTGTTTAATGGGTTATTTTATATATTTTTAAAGAAATATATAAAACGTATGAAAGTAAATTACAAATTTTTGGCAGTAGCAGCTATTTCGTTAGGACTGCTTTGGTCTTGCAAAAAGACTGATGATGGTAACACCTCAAAAAAAAGTCTTGCTGCTTCTGAGACAGAGGTGACTTTAGAAAATGGATATCTGAAGTTTAGCGATCAAAAATCATTTGATTCAATTTCAACCGTACTGATCAGTAAGCAAGGAGTAGATCTGGAAGCTTGGGAAGCACGATTTTCGGGGTTCAAATCTTATAGGACTATTTTTAAAAATATTCAGGATGAATATGAAAAAGTGAATAGCAGCGAATCATTTCAGGCCTTTAAAAACAAGTATAACGATCTTGTGACTATAAAAGCCGATAGTTCACTAACGTATAAGTTTGGTTCACCGCTTTCGGCTTTATTTACCAATTCTAAAGGAGAAGTGAAAATTGGTGAGGATTTGAAAATTTATACTAAAGATGGAAGAATAATTTCTTCTGTAAATGGTTCAAAAACAACTCAGAATGCAATGCCGGTTCCACTTATAGGACGTCTTTTCTTAAACACATACTATAATGGTGATTCCAAAAGGAGGTTGCATATAGAATTGTGGTATGATGAAACTACAGGCACAGATCCAAAGCAGCAACAGGGTAGATTTTATTTCGCAGTTACTCAGGAAGGAACGAAAACTTTTGGAGGATGGGGTGCTAACGAAACTGATCTGAATTTTAGAAATATTTATTGCCCGATAACTCATCAATCCTATCATATGGTGAATGTACCTGTTAGATATGACTATAGATTAACATCTTACGATGCTAAAGATTTCAAGGGTACCTTCATCGTTGATATGGGTAGAATGGCTGGTTATGGACAGAGTATCTCTGGATCAGGATCAATTAATTCCAGAGGTGTTCCATCAGCTCCTCAGCTTGACTTTGCTTTGGCACGTGTTGGGTCGGGAGGATGGTTGAATCCAAATATACCTCATTAACTGTTTAAAGCCTCTTTAAATACTTTGAGAATTCGTTCTCTCGCAAAAGCATGGTCAACTATAGGTTGACTGTGCTTTTCTTGTTTATATTCAGGTGCCCACTTGTAGATATACTTATTCTCCGGATCAAATTTCTTCGCTTGTAACTCCGGATTGAATACTCTGAAATAAGGAGCTGCGTCATTGCCGCAACCGCAAGCCCATTGCCATCCACCAACATTACTGGCCAGTTCATAATCCAGTAACTTTTCTGCAAAATAGGCTTCTCCCCAGCGCCAGTCAATCAAAAGATGTTTAGTCAGGAAGCTTCCCACAATCATTCTGACGCGGTTGTGCATATAACCTGTTTGATTGAGCTGATTCATTCCTGCATCCACTATGGGGTATCCTGTTTTACCGTTTTTCCAGGCTTCGAAATCCTGTTCCCTGTTTAACCATTTAATCTGATCATAAGCTGGTTTAAAGGACTGTGTGGTAATATGAGGAAACTGAGATAAAATCATCATGTAGAAATCTCTCCAGGCCAGTTCAGATAACCATTTCTCAGCACCAGCATTTAATGCTTTCGCTGCTGCCTCTCTGATACTGACTGTGCCAAATCTTAAATGGATACCCAGATGGGTTGTCGCATCGTCCGCAGGGAAATCTCTTCTTTGTTCATAAGCGGCTAATTTATCCTCAAAACTGGCTGAAGGAAATTGTAAATCTGATTCCTGAAAGCCTAAAGTGCTTAACTCAGGAAAAACAAATGGTTCAGTTTGTAACAGGTTTTTCTGGTATTTCTCTACCGGATAGGCTTTAAGATAGAAATCATTTAATTTCATTTTCCATTGACGGAAATAAGGGGTGAAAACAGTATAAGGCTTTCCATCAGCTTTTACAATTTCCTTTTTCTCAAAGATTACCTGATCCTTATAGGTGTGAAAGGTAACAGACTCCGAACGGAGATATTCTGCTAAAGTGTCATCACGTTCCATCGCATAAGGTTCGTAATCATGATTCGCATAAACTGATTTTACCTGGTAAGCTTTTAGCAATTCCGGCCATATTTGCTCTGGAGTGCCATATTTGATGCATATGGAAGAACCTTTTTGCTGCAAGGTGGTTTCCAGTTCTTTTAATTTTCGGTAGATGAAGGTTACCCGGGCATCCTTTGGATCATTTAAATCATTCAGGATATTACGGTCGAATATAAAAAGCAGTAAAACCGGAATACCTTCTTTTAATGCGTGGTATAATGCCGCATTATCTTTTAATCTTAAATCTCTTCTTAACCAGCAAATGTTTACCTCTGTTTTCATGCGCCGTAAATATCGGTTAAAGCTTGTTCCAACTGTGTATATTTGAAGATAAATCCACTGGATTCTATTTTTTGTGCTGTGGTATGGGTACTGTTCAGTACCATTGAGCTCATTTCTCCTAAAATAAGCTGTAATATTTTCTCAGGAACACTAAATGGCCATACAGGGCGGTGTAATTGCCTGGCAATGGCTTTGGTCATTTCTTTATTAGTGACAGGAAAAGGGGCAGTAGCATTGTATACACCTGTTAATGAACTGTTATCCAGCGCATGGAGGTAGATCCGGGTCATATCCTGATAATGGATCCATGGAACCCATTGTTTTCCGCTTCCCAAAGGCGCACCAGCAAATAATCTGATCGGCGTTGCCATGGCTTTCAATGCGCCATCATTTTTTGCCAGTACGACACCAGTCCTTATCTTCACTATCCTCAGCTTCAGTTGCTGCCCCTGATCTATAGCTTTTTCCCATTGGATACAGCATTCTGCAAGAAAGTTATGCCCGGGAGTACTTTCTTCTGTCAATAGTTCATCTCCACGGTTACCGTAATAACCAATAGCAGCAGCAGAAATAAATTTTTTGACCTGATTCGGAACAGTTGCCAGTGTTTTAAATAAGAGTTGTGTAGAAAGAACCCGGCTGTCAATAATCTCTTTTTTACGCTGATCAGTCCATTTTCCTTTGGATATATTTTCGCCGGCCAGATGGATAATGCTATCTATACCTTCCAGACAAGACGTGTCAATTTTCTGCTGATCTACATCCCATAAAAAGACTTTTACCTGCTCCATTTGATGCGGTTTTCTGGAAAGGATGGAGACGTGATCTCCCCGCTTTAAAAGCGTTTGAATTAAATCTTTGCCGAGCATGCCGGTTGCACCTGTGAGTAAAATATGCTGGTTCATTTAAGATAAACTTTAATATTCGTGTTTTTGTTTCTGAGCAAGCTGTTTAAACGTGATTTTAAACTAAACTTTTGTTGCGGTTATGTAAATATTACTTTGTGTATTAGATGTTAGGATAAAAATGGTATATTTTTGGAGATTACAACAAAACTTTAGTCTAAATAAATGGAATCTCGGAAAATACTCGTCTGGTTTAGAAATGATTTGCGGTTACATGACAACGAAATGTTAGTAGAAGCGATCAGTAAGTCCGATAGTATCCTGCCTGTTTATTTTTTTGATCCGCGTCACTTCGAATGTACTGCTGAAGAAGAAAACAAAGCTGTGCACAATAGATTTCAATTTTTAGCAGAAAGCGTCTCTGCTTTGCGCGAATCATTGAAAAAACTGGGCGGTAATCTTTTAATCATCTCTGGTACTCCTGAGGATCATATCCCTGCACTTGTGGAGCAATATGAAATTGCTGAGGTTTATCACCATAGAGAGGTCGCAACTGAAGAAACTATGGTTTCTTCGAATGTAGAAGATTTACTTTGGAAATTAAGAATAAATCTGAAACACTTTATCGGACATACGCTTTACAATAAAGAAGATCTTCCATTTCCTATTAAAGATATTCCTGATGTTTTTTCCCAGTTTAAGAAAAAGACAGAAAGAGATGCCATCGTCAAAGATTGTTTCCTGGCGCCTGAGCAAATTAATTTTGTAGCAGTAGAGGAATGGGGTGAACTGCCTGAATGCGGCAGAGCTTTTCTGACAAATTTGTCTGGTGGTGAAGAAGAGGGAATAAAGCATTTACAAGAGCTGTTTGCAGCAGGGTCTGAAATTTATATCCGGAGTAGCAAAGCACATGCTGCCCAGCATAGTTTCACTTCTAAACTTTCTCCGTGGCTTGCCGTAGGTGCATTGTCTCCAAGAAAAGTATATTGGGCAGTGAAAGATGCCGAACAACAATTTGGGACTAATAGTCACTTTACACAATTGATATTAGGCTTATTGTGGAGAGACTTCTTCAGGTTTATGTTCAAAAAACATAGTGTGGATTACTTCAAGGATATTGTAGAAATGAAAGAATTTCCGCAGACAGAAGAATATATTCAGAATTTACAACAGTGGAAAGACGGAAATACGGGGAATCCTGTTGTGGATCAATATATGGGTGAACTGAATCAGTCTGGCTTTATTACTCATACAGGACGTTTACTGGTTGCCACTTATCTGATTTATATCTTAAAATTAAACTGGATTGACGGGGCTGGTTATTTTGAGCAAAAACTAATTGATTATTCACCAGCCAGCAATTGGGGCAACTGGGCTTATGTAGCCGGAGGTGGAAAAGATACACGCTCTAAAAATGCGTTTGATTTAGATAAACAAATCAAATTGCTGGATATTGAGGTACAGGATATTTGATAAATAAAGATTCATGTTAAACAAAAAAAATATTTAAAACATTTTTTGTTTAACAACGTTATCACAGTACGTGAAAAGATTCTCAATCAGTGATATAGAAAGCCTGATAGGCATAAAAGCACATACGATCAGGGCCTGGGAGGCCAGATATAACCTGGTACCTCCAAAAAGAACTCCTACGAATATCAGATATTACGAGGAGGATGATCTTAAACATCTGCTTAATATTGTGACTTTGAATGAAAAAGGTTACAAAATAAGCCGGATTGCAAAAATGGACAAGGCGCAGATCAATGACCTTGTGCTGCAACTACAAGCTGATTATAATAATGATACTGTGCAGGTGCTCCGCCTTTCTGATGCTGCATTAAAATATGATGAAACTGCATTTTCTGAGATTCTTTCTGGTTGTATTGAGGAATTAGGGCTAATCGATACGATGGATCTTGTGCTTTTCCCATTTATGAAAAAGGTTGGGATGTTATGGCAAACTGGTGCAATAGATCCATCGCATGAACATTTTGCCTCCAATCTGATCAGGGACAGGATGATTGTAGAGATTGATAAGCTTTCTAAGCCGGACAGAAAAGATCCCAAAAGATTCCTGTTATTTCTTCCGGAAGCCGAAATGCACGAGACAGGTTTACTGTTTGCCCGGTATTTACTAAAACGATGTGGCATGGATACGCTGTATCTTGGACAGGAAATTCCTTACACTGATATTAAAAAAGTAATTGCTCATTATAAACCAGATTACGCTTTTATTGTACTTACCTCTCTGAATCTTGGAAAAGACATCAATAAAATATTGACTAAGGTGTTGGACCATATGGATGTGCCTCTGCTGGTTGCGGGCAGTTTAATCTCTGAATTTGACATACTTCTTGACGATAGGCTGACACCACTTAAAAAGGTTTGTGAAATCGTAGAATTTCTTGATGATTTATAGCTGTTTTTAAAGGTAAAATCCTAATTTTGCCATACTTATACCAATTCTTAAACAATGGATAATTTATCTTATCTCAACGGCGCAAATGCCGAATACATCGATTCTATTTATCAAGCTTATAAAGAAGATCCTAATGCGGTTGAATTCGGCTGGCAGAAGTTTTTTGAAGGGTTTGATTTTGGAAGAGGAGCGGATGCAGGCGTAGCCGGTGAAGCAACTCCCGAACATTTTTTAAAAGAAGTGAATGTCTTAAATCTGATCAATGGCTATCGCCAGCGGGGTCATTTGTTTACCCAAACAAACCCGGTAAGAGAAAGACGTCATCATTTACCAACGCTTGATATTGAAAACTTCGGTTTAAGTCAGACTGACCTGGACACTGTTTTTAATTCGGGTGTAGAACTTGGGATTGGTGCTGCCAAACTAAGCGATATTGTAACCTTCCTGAAAAGAACTTATTGCAGGTCTATTGGTGCGGAATATAAATTCGTTCGTACACCTGAAGTATTAAGCTGGATTGAAAATAAAATGGAAAGTGTGCAGAACACACCAAATTTTTCAATTGAAGAAAAAAGAAGGATCCTTAAAAAGTTAAATGAAGCCGTAAGCTTTGAAAACTTTTTAGGAACTAAGTTTCTTGGTCAGAAGAGATTCTCTTTAGAAGGAGCAGAGGCTTTAATTCCTGCACTGGATTCAGTGATTGAAAAGGGTTCTGCAATGGGAATTGAAGAATTTGTAATTGGTATGGCACACAGAGGGCGTTTGAACGTTCTTGCCAATATCATGCAAAAAACTTACAAAGATATCTTTGCTGAATTTGAAGGTAAAGGTTACAGCGCGGAATCTCCTTTTGGAGGTGATGTGAAGTACCACCTTGGTTATTCTACGGATGTGACTACGAATGACGGAAAGAGCGTGCATTTGAGTTTATGTCCTAACCCATCTCACCTGGAAACAGTAAATGGTGTGGTTGAAGGAATGACACGCTCTAAAATTGATTTCAAATACGGTGGTGATGATTCACGTATTGCACCTATCCTTATTCATGGTGACGCTTCAGTTGCCGGGCAGGGTATCGTTTACGAAGTGATTCAAATGGCTGGTCTGGATGGTTATAAAACTGGTGGTACAATCCACCTGGTCATTAACAATCAGATTGGTTTTACTACAAATTATAAAGACGGACGTACCAGTACTTACTGTACAGATATTGCTAAGGTGACGCTTTCACCTGTTTTCCATGTGAATGGGGATGATGTGGAAGCTTTGGTTTATGCAATCAACCTGGCTATGGAATACCGTCAGAAATATAAAAATGATGTTTTCATCGATATCCTGTGTTACCGCAGGTTCGGTCATAATGAAGCGGATGAGCCTAAGTTCACTCAGCCTTTATTATACAAAAGCATCGAGCAGCATGCTAATCCAAGAGATATCTATATCAAACAATTGATTGGTGAAGGTAAAATGGAAGCTAGCCTGGCAAAAGAAATGGAAGTTGAATTCCGTGGTATTTTACAGGAGAGATTAAATGAGGCTAAAGAAGTTACTTCTACTTATAAAGGTGTGAAGTTTGCTGGTGCATGGTCAGACATGAGAATTGCCAGTGCGGAAGATTTCGTTACTTCTCCGGATACGTCTGTTAAAAAGACTACTTTATTAGAGATTGCAAAAAGGATCAGTACTCTGCCTGCGGATAAGAAGTTCTTCAAGAAAATTGAAAAACTATTCGCTGAGCGTAATAAAATGGCTACTTCAAGTCATGTTTTTGACTGGGCAATGGGTGAGCAGCTGGCTTACGCAACTTTGCTTACTGAAGGTAAGAGAGTTCGTTTAAGCGGACAGGATGTGGAGCGTGGTACATTCTCGCACCGTCATGCTGTATTAACGCTGGAAGATTCTGAAGAGGAATATATCCCTTTAAGTAACCTTTCTGATCAGCAGGCTCCATTTGATATCTACAATTCGCATTTATCAGAATATGGTGTTTTGGGGTTTGAGTATGGTTATGCAATGGCAAACCCTAATGCTTTAACCATTTGGGAAGCACAGTTTGGAGATTTCTTCAATGGCGCACAGATTGTTGTGGATCAGTATATTGCAAGTGCAGAAACAAAATGGCAGCGTGAAAACGGGTTAGTGATGTTATTGCCTCATGGTTATGAAGGACAAGGCCCTGAACACTCTTCTGCAAGGATTGAGCGTTTTATGGAGCTTTGTGCAGATTACAATATGCAGGTAACAAACTGTACTACTCCGGCTAACTTTTTCCATGCAATCCGTCGTCAGTTTAAACGTGATTTCAGAAAACCACTGATCGTTTTCACTCCTAAAAGCTTATTGCGTCATCCACTTTGTGTTTCTAAACTGGAAGAGTTTACTGATGATAAATTCCAGGAGGTAATCAATGATGCAAATGTGAAGGCTAACGAGGTAGACAGAGTGTTATTCTGTAGTGGTAAAATTTACTACGAATTGTTAGAAAAACAACAAAAAGAGGAGATCAAAAATGTTGCGATTGTTCGTGTTGAGCAGTTATATCCTACGCCATTGAAACAAATGGAAGCAGTTTATAAAGGTTATAAAAATGCGAAAGAAGCTATCTGGGTTCAGGAAGAGCCTGAAAACATGGGTGCATGGCCTTATTTGTTACGTAAAACAAGAAAGACAGTATTCAGTGATATTGAAGTGATTTCAAGAAAAGAAAGCAGCAGTACTGCAACTGGATTTGCGAAGCAGCATGCAGATGAGCAAGCTTATATTCTTGCAAAATCTTTTGCAGCACCTGTAACTGAGGTGGATCACAAGATTGCTAAGAAATCAGTGAGTAAAGCATATAACGTAGATTAGGAAAATATAATACATCAATTATGAGTCTAGAAATAAAAGTTCCGCCAGTAGGCGAATCAATTACCGAAGTTGTTTTATCCCGTTGGGTGAAGAATGATGGTGATGCCGTAGAAATGGATGAAGTAATCGCCGAGTTAGAGTCTGATAAAGCAACTTTTGAATTAACTGCTGAGCAAGCCGGAACTTTGAAAATAGTGGCGGCCGAAGGGGATACGCTGGCTATAGGTGCTGTAGTTTGTTCTATCGAAACTAGTGGAGCTGCCCCGGCAAAAGCGGAAGCACCAGCTGCTGAAGAAAAAGCGGTTGTTAATGATGCTCAGCCTGCTGCTCCGGTAGCAGAAAGAAATGGCGAGAGTTATGCAACTGGTACACCTTCACCAGCGGCGGGTAAAATTCTTGCAGAAAAAGGTGTTGACGCAGCAGCTGTTAAAGGCTCTGGTGTTGATGGCAGAATTACTAAAGATGATGCGCTTAAGGCGGAGAAAGCAGCTGCACCAGCGGCTAAGGCTCCTGAAAAAGCTGCACCAGTTGTAGCTGCACCGGTTGCGGGTTCAAGAAATGAACGCAAAGAGAAAATGTCTCCATTGCGCAAAACTGTTGCGAAACGTTTAGTGGCGGTGAAGAATGAAACGGCCATGTTAACTACTTTTAACGAAGTAAACATGAAACCGATCATGGATCTTCGCGGAAAATATAAAGATCAGTTCAAAGAGAAATATGGTGTTGGTTTAGGTTTCATGAGTTTCTTCACGAAAGCTGTTTGTGAGGCTATGAAAGATTTCCCTGCTGTAAATGCACGTATTGATGGGGAGTCTGTTGTTTACAATGACTTCGTAGATATTTCTATTGCTGTTTCTGCACCTAAAGGATTGGTTGTTCCAATTATCAGAAATGCGGAGAGTATGACGCTTGCACAGATTGAAAAATCTGTGATTGAGCTGGCTACTAAAGCACGTGACAGCAAATTGACTTTGGAAGAAATGACTGGTGGAACGTTTACAATCACTAATGGTGGTGTATTTGGTTCTATGATGTCTACGCCAATCATCAATGCGCCTCAGTCTGCGATTTTAGGAATGCACAATATTATTGAGCGCCCGATTGCGGAGAAAGGTGAAGTTGTCGTTCGCCCGATGATGTACCTTGCTTTATCTTATGATCACAGAATCATTGATGGCAGAGAGTCGGTTGGATTCTTAGTGAGAGTAAAACAGTTATTAGAAGATCCTGCACGTTTGTTGTTAGGGGTATAATTACTGATTAATATATTTCCGGAAAAATCCTGCTGTTTCGTTATAGCAGGATTTTTCTGTTTTTATTGCGTCTTGTTCATGTCATTTGTTTTGCTGTAATTCGTTTTTGACAGGATTTCTGTACTTTTACATTGTGAAAAAAAGCTACTTATTATTGTTGTTCCTGGTTTTTGGTAAAAGGACGAAGGCACAAGAAACTACAAATACAACGGATAATCCGGTAAAGATTGGAAAGAGTATATTTTCTAATGAGATCAAGAGGAATTTCTCAAGAAAAGGGGATTTCTTTGTGCATTGGGGATATAATCATTCGTGGTATGGAAAGAGTGATATTAATTTTGTGGGGCCTAATTATGATTTTACATTGAAGGATGTAGTTGCTCATGACAGGCAGTCTCCGTTAAAGTGGAATTATTTAAATCCGGCAAAGATTTCTGAGCCTCAGTATAATCTTCGGGTGGGGTATTTCATTTCTGATAATTATAGTGTTTCGATTGGTTGGGATCACATGAAGTATGTGATGGATATTCCGCAAAGGGTAGCGATTACTGGTGTGATCGGAGAAAATATTTCTGAGCCTGGTGTGCCTACTGGTGCGCTTGCAGGAACATATAATGGACAGATGATTGATGTAACGAGTAAGATGCTTACTTATGAGCATACTGATGGGTTCAATTATGCGAATATTGAGTTTGAGCGTTATGATGATATTTGGGTTGCGCCTTCAAGACAGACTTCTTTAACTTTGGAAACTGGTCTTGGTGGTGGTATGATGGTACCAAGGTCGGATGTACGTTTGTTCGAGCAGGGAAGAAATAATCACTGGAATGTTGCTGGTTATGGTTTTTCTGCTAAGATTGGTTTGAAGTTTTATGTGACCAGGGGGTTATATATTCAAAATACGACGAAAGTTGGGGCAACTAATTTGAAAACTGTCCATACTACAGGCAGGGATGATTTGGATAAAGCAAGTCAGAAGATTAATTATGTACAGAATATGTGGGCTTTAGGGTACCAGTTTTAAACCTTAAAGCGGCTTTCTGGCTTCGCCTAAAAAAAAGGATACTATGTTCGGCCGACATTAAAATTGAATGGCCTCACATTAGTATCCTTTTTTTTTAGGCGTCCCGGAGGGATTTCCTTTTGCAGGGTGGCTGGTATGACTGTAGAAGCGTTTGAGGGCATGTTTTATTTTTTAACGAAAAAATAACAAAAACAGGTTATTTTATTGATAGTTATAGTGGATATTGCAGGTAAATCATATACCTATGAAAAACATTAAATTATCAATTTGCACCGCTCTTGTAGCGGTGTCTTTTTTTGCCTGTAAAAAGGCAAATGACAGTGTTGTGCCGGAGAGTCTCTCTTCAGGACAAACTGCTTCTCAGTCTGTTACTGCCTCGGCTACCGGAGTTACAATACTGGGAGCTCCGATAGCGGAGGCGAAAATCTATAAGCTGATTAAAGGCTATAATAAGGACGATAAGTTTGAAGCCAGTGGTGTTTATTATCTGAATGGTTATTTTTATGTGGCTTCTGATAATCGTTTTGAGATTGCTAAGATCAAGCAGACTTTACCGGAGAACAGCAATGAGAATAGCTTGCTGGGTTCGGGGCCAGGTGATTCAGGATTTGAAGGGATCACTTATGCAGCTAAGAGTACACCTGCTTTTTTTGTAGTGGAAGAAGCTGTAGCGAATGGCAGCCAGTATCAGCCACGTATCCGCGAGTATAATTCAAGTATGGTTTATCAGAGCAGTCTGTGGGCAGATTACTATTTTACGGAAGCAAACAGCAATAAGGGATTTGAAGGAATTGCCTGGGTTGCCCGTGGTGGGGTAGATTATCTGCTTGGTTTGGTGGAAGGAACGGGAAAAATTGCCGTTTTAAAGAAAAATAACAATCAATGGCAGAAAGTTACGGAAATCACGCTTCCTGCTTCGGCCAGTTTTACGGATTATTCAGATCTGACTGTTTATGGGAATAGAGTAGCGATTACCTCGCAGCAGGATTCTAAATTATGGGTTGGTACGTTGAATAGTACGGATTGGGCAATTACCGGGGGTAAAACTTATGAGTTTCCTAAAGGCAATAGTAGTGGGGTAGTGGGTTCAGGAAATAATGTTTTGTATGCGAATGTAGAGGGTGTTTCCTTTATTAACGATACGCAGATCGTTGTTGTCTCGGATAAAGCGAAATCTGATCAGCCTTCTTATCAGAAGTTTAAGGATCAGTCGGTGCATATTTTCAATTTACCTTTATAAATTATTACAAATAACAGAAAGGCCCTGTATTTGATTAAATACGGGGCCTTTCTTGTTTATAGGGAGTTAATAATTGTTATTCTTTTCTGATACTTCCGGATCCGATCACTGTTTTTTTGACTGCTGCATTTCCTGAATAACGGATACTGCCTGAGCCGCTGATCACTGCTTCAATGTTTTTGTTGGCTGTAATACTGATATTGGCTGAACCGCTGATTTGAGCAGAAAGGTCGTTCACGACAAACTCTCTGCCTCTGAAGCCTCCTGACCCACTTAAGGTAAGATTTGAGTCGTCTGCTTTACCACTTAGTTTAATTGAACCTGAACCGCTGATTGTACCTGTAAATGATTTTACATTTGCACTGGCAGTGATGCCTCCTGAGCCGCTAAGGGTTGCTACCAGTTCAGGTGAGTTAATAGCGTTTTCAACAACTATATTACCTGATCCGCTCAGTGTTAAAGAAGTAATCTTTTTCGCTGTGATATAAACGGTTACGTGCGCACTGTTGAATTTTCTTGACCAGTCATTCCATTTGGTTTTTGGTTTGATAGTTAAAACGCCCGAAATTACTTCGGTAGTCAGGTTGGCAATGGCTTCCTGATCACCCTCCAGACGTATTGATTCTTTATTGCCCATCATGATTTTTACAGCCAGAGGGCCGCCTGTAGCAACTCCTTTGAAGCTTCCAACCGGTCTTTCTTCTTCATTGAAAGATTTAGCAATCCGGATAGGAGCGGTGGCATGAACGTGAGAACCGAGCGTAAGCAGGGCAAGTAAGAGTAAACTATTTAATTTCTTCATTTCTGTTAGGTTTTTTTATAGGACGTTAAAGTTTTTGATTAGTTGCATAAACGTCTGCATTTTATTTATCCTTTTTTCAACAAAATATAAAAATTAGGGTCGGCTTTAAAACTGGTTTCATCTATGCCGCTTTGAACAGCAATTGTTTTTGGAGTTGTAGTCGGATGAATAAAGCTAAACTTGCCGGGTGCAAGAGATACTTTAACGGGCATGTCAAATCCTTCAACAACATCCGTCCAGTGGTAGGTTAATTTACCATCTTTGATGCTGTAAGTAAGCGCCGGGACTTTAGTAGTTCTCAAATACTGGTCAAATACTCTGGATAGTTTCAGACCGCTTTCTTTGCTGATATAGTTTTCGATCTGCGCTGTAGTGACAGTTTGATGGTAGAATGTTTTATTCAGGCCACGTAAAATCTGACGGAACCTCTCATCATCCTGGATAAGCTGACGTATGGTATGTACCATATTTGCTCCTTTATAATACATATCTCCGGAGCCTTCATGGTTTACGTTGTAGGCACCGATGATTGGAACGTCATTTTGAATTTTGTGTCTTATACCCACTACATAAGCAGTGGAAGCCTTTTTTCCGTACAGGGATTCAACCAGCAATGCTTCTGAGTAATTGGTGAAACTTTCGTGAATCCACATATCAGCGATGTCTTTCGAGGTAATGTTATTCCCGAACCACTCGTGGCCACTTTCATGCACAGTAATAAAATCAAACTTTAAGCCCCAGCCGGAACCGGATAGGTCATTGCCGAGATAGCCCATTTTAAATTGATTACCATAGGCAACAGCACTTTGATGTTCCATACCAAGATGGGGGGCCTGAACGAGTTTGTAACCATCTTTGTAGAAAGGATAGGGGCCAAACCAGTGTTCGAATGCTTTAAGCATTGGTTTTACATCTGCATCCCAGTGTGGTCTTGCCTTTGCGCTATCAGCTTTCAGCGACCAGTAATCTAAGGTAAGATCTCCATCTTCTCCTTTGTAAAGGTCTGTCCAATGGGCATATTTTCCGATGTAAAATGTAATGTTATAATTGTTGATCGGATTGGCCACAAACCAGTTGTATTGTTTGTAGCCATCAGGTTTGTCCACAATACTGCGCAAGCGCCCGTTTGATACTTCCTGTAAATCTTTAGGAACGCTGATACTGATTAACACACTATCCACTTCGTCACTTTGATGCTCTTTGGTTGGCCACCATGAACTTGCACCGAAGCCCTGACAGGCTACAGATACCCAGGGATCGCCGGCTTCGTCTTTACTGAAAATGAAACCTCCGTCCCATGGAGGTCTTTTGGCAATGACCGGACTACCTGAGTAAAAAACTTCAAATTTATCTTTTGCTCCCTTTTTAATCGTGGCTGGAAAAGTTACAAATACAGCATTAAACTCCCTTTTGAAAGGGAGTTCCTGGTTTTTATAAACTACTTTTTCAATCGTCAGGTTACTGAACAGGTCAAACTGAAGTTGTTTGAAGTCTGTTGTCGCTGTAAAATTGAATTCATTGCTTCCACTGATTGATTTACTGCCGATATCCACTTTGACGTCAAGGTGGTAATAGTTGATATCATAGCAGGTACGCAGCGGGGTCAGCATACCTCTTAATGTATCTGCGCGCGAGAAGGTATGCTTCTCTTTTAAAAGTTGCGCATTGGCCTGAAAAAGGGCTGTGAATACGATGAGAGTACTGATAAATAATCTTTTCATAATGGATTAAGGTTTTAATACGGTCACCGTTAGCGCAGAAGCATTTGCTTTGTCATGATAAATACGGTGGGTTGCTTTCTGGAAGTCTTTATCATCGGCATGATAAATATCCAGGAATTTCTGCGGATTTCTGTCTACTAGAGGAAACCAGGAGTTTTGTACCTGGATCATGATTCTATGACCTTTTTTAAAGGTATGGCCTACATCCGGAAGGGCATAGTTTACTTTGGTGATCTGACCTGGAACGAAAGCTTCGGGCTGCTCAAAACTGTTGCGGAATTTACCGCGCATTACTTCACCGCGAACCAGCATTTCATAACCGCCCATGATAATCCCTTTTGGATTGATTGCCGGATCAGGTTCGTCTTCCGGATAAGCATCGATTAGTTTAACCACATAATCGGCATCTGTTCCTGTTGTTGATACGGAAAGTTTGGCCATTAAGGGGCCTGTTAGCGTGATGTCTTCGGTAAGGACATCTGTTTGGTAAACTTTTACGTCAGGTCTACGGGCCGCAAAACGCTGATCGTCTATCATATATTCTCTGGTTCTTTTCTCTTGTATGCCTTGCTGATAGGGAACCGGGTTGTTAGGATCACTTTCATATTCATCGTAACTGGTTCCCGTTTCTGGTGCGGTGAAACTTAGTTTTCCATTGGCCTGAAAGTATAGTGTTTGTTCTTCTGTGTTTTGAGGCGGCCAGCTGCTGAATTTCTTCCACTGGTTACTACCAGTCAGGAATATAGTCGCTTCGGCTATGTCTGCATCCTTTTTATCTTTCAGGTATTGCATAAAGAAAGGGAATTCTAAGTTCTGCTGATACCAGGTACTGGTTTGCTGACCGAACTGTATATCCCCGAAGCTGGTTCCTGTTGATCTTGACCAGCCTCCGTGAAACCATGGGCCCATAACGAGGCTGTTTTTAGCTTTAGGGTTTTGTTTCTCGATTGCCTGATAAGTGTGTAAAGCCCCATAGGCATCTTCGGCATCGAAGAAACCACCAACTACCAGCACGGCTGGTTTTACATCAGTAAGGTGCTGACGGATATCCATAGCTTTCCAGAAGGAATCATAAGTGCCGTGAGCCATCAGGTCATTCCAGAATTTAATGGTATCACCAAAGTATTTCAGCTTTACGTTTTTCAGCGCACCAACACTTAAGAAAAAGCGGTAATTGTCTTTAATAGGGAACTTAAAGCTTTTAGGGCCTTTGTCCGGAGTAATTGGTTTTGGTCTTGGAACACCAAATACGGAATAAAAATTAAAAGCATCAGCCAGCATAAGTGCACCATTATGGTGAAAATCATCTCCATGAAACCAGTCTGTAACCGGAGCCTGAGGTGATACTGCTTTCAGGCCTGGGTGAGCGCCTGGTAAAGAAGCTGTAGAATAAAATCCTGGGTAAGAGATCCCATAAATACCTGCTTTTCCATTGTTATTCGGGATGTTTTTAATCAGCCAGTCTATGGTGTCATAAGTGTCAGAGCTTTCGTCTATGTCTTTTTTGCTCTTCTTATTGGCAATCTGAGGGCGTACGTCTACAAATTCACCTTCACTCATCCATCTGCCGCGCACATCCTGGTAGACAAAGATGAATCCTTCTCTCAGAAATAGAGGATCCGGGCCTAAGGTTGTTTTGTATTGGTTTTCGCCATAAGGGCTGCTGGTATAGGGTGTACGGTTCAGCATAAAAGGATACTTCTGACTTTTATTCTTTGGAATATAAATCGCAGTAAACAGTTTAACGCCGTCCCGCATAGGGATTTGTCTTTCTATTTTAGTGTAATTGTCACGGACATAGGCAGAATCTGTTACTTGTGCAATAGCGGAATAGCTTGTTACCAGAAAGCAGAGGGCTAACCAGAACATTTTAAAGGAAGGGTTCATATGAAAAGTTTAGATGGCCTAAATATAAGGGATATAGCACCCTTTTTATAAAATAGAGCGCTATATAATCTAAAATGTTACTCATTTTGATCCTCAATTCTAAAATGATTGTACCTTTGGTTCACCTAATGATCGATTATGCCGCAAAATAAATTCAGTAGTTCCTATTTTTCTTCTTTATTGACGCCAAAAATCCTGGCTTTCATAAAGTTTGGAATCACAGGGGTATCGGGATTGATCATAGATTTCGCACTCACCTGGTTTTTTAAAGATGAGCTGGGTTTTAATAAGTTTATTGCAAATGGGATAGGTTTTACCGCGGCAGTGATCAGCAATTATATCATCCATCGCAACTGGACATTTAAAGCCAATAAGTCAAAGCCAGGATTACAATTTACTGCCTTTTTTATTGTTTCATTAATTGGTCTGCTCTTAAATTCGGCAATTATCTTTTTATTAGATAACCTGCTTTCAGTTAACTTTTATGTCAGTAAGGCGATAGCCATTTTTATTGTTTTCTTCTGGAATTTCAGTGCAAACTATTTCTTTGTTTTTAAATCTTCTGACAAAGGAAAATCAATCTAATCAACACCTATGCAGAAAGTATTGGAAGATCAAACTACAAAATGGCTTTACCTTTTTATCGGGTTTGCTGTACTGTTAAATTTTACCGGATTATTTGTGACAGTAATCGGGCCTGACGGTGCTTTATATGCTTCCATCGCCAAAAACATAGCACAACACAATAACTTCATTGATTTAATGGTAGAAGGAAAGGATTGGCTGGATAAGCCTCATTTTCCTTTTTGGGTAACTGCGGTTTTTTTCAAGACGTTTGGTATCAATACCTGGGCTTATAAACTGCCGGGGATACTTTTCATCCTGCTGGCCGCTGTGTATACTTATAAATTTGCTAAAGAGCTTTATTCAAAGCAGGTTGGTTTATGGGCTGTCCTGCTTTTATTAACAGCACAGCATATCCTGATTTGTACGATGGATGTTCGTGCAGAGCCTTTTCTGACCGGACTGATTATCGCAAGTGTTTATCACTTTTATAAGGCTTTGGGCAAAAAGTGGTTCTGGCATTTAGTGATTGCGTCGGTATTTGCTGCTTGCGCGGTAATGACAAAAGGGATTTTTGCCCTGATCCCAATAGGAGGGGCTATAGCCGGAGAATTGCTGATCAAAAAGAATTGGGCAATGGTCTTCAATTTCAGATGGTTAATGGCAGCAGCATTGGTTCTTGTTTTTATGCTTCCGGAACTTTATACTTTGTATCATCAGTTTGATGTTCATCCTGAGAAGGTGGTATTTGGACGTCAGGGGGTGTCAGGAATCAAGTTTTTCTTTTGGGATAGTCAGTTTGGCCGCTTCTTTAACAGTGGCCCGATCAAAAAGTCAAATGGGGATCCGACATTCTTTTTACATACTATTTTATGGGCATTCTTGCCCTGGAGTTTATTGCTTTATACTGCAATATTTCAATTTTTCCGCCAGAACTTTAAGAAACCTTTGTTGACTGAATGGTTCTGTATTTCGGGTTCATTCCTGACTTTACTGGTCTTTTCTTTATCAAAATTTCAACTCCCTTTTTATATTACTATCGTATTTCCGTTTTTTACGATTATTTGTGCGCAATATCTATGTAATATCAAGTTAGAACGTTCTGTAAGAGCAATCCGGATTATGCAGCTGATTGTTGGGGGCATTATGATGTTCCTGATTGTGATATTGCATTATTTTTTCCAGCCTGATAATATCACTGTATTTTCTGCACTGTTACTGGCTGGAGCTGTGGCTTTATTTATTGTGGTATCTCTTCGGCCAATTGACAGTTATTACAAGGTGTTTTTCCAGGTTTGTACGATTGCCTTTTTTGTTAATCTGTATTTTAATCTGGCTTATTATCCACGGTTAGTGAAATACCAGGGGGATAGTGAGGCTGCATTCTGGATCAATGCACACAATACAAAAGGTTTACCGGTGGTGCAAAGCAATCTTGGCTTTGCTTATTCACTGGATTTTTATGTTAATGCGCCTATTTATTTCTTAAGACCGGGGGAAGAATCTTTATTGCCTCCTAAGCCTTATCTGCTGTATGCGAACACGGAATTGGTAGATCAGTATATCAAGCAGGGCATAAAGGTTAAACGCCTTAAAACTTTCGCGAATTACCGGATTACCATGGTCAAAGGAAAGTTTTTAAATCATGCTACCCGTGAGCAGACATTGTCTGTGACTGAAGTAGTGTTGATTAATTGAAAGATTAACAAGAAACCCCCTTGCTGATGCCTTATTTCCATTGGGGATTATTAACTTTGTACAACAAAATTTTATCATTATGCAATACGACGTCGTTATTATTGGTTCTGGTCCTGGTGGTTATGTTAGCGCAATAAGATGTGCACAATTAGGGTTAAAAACAGCTGTTATAGAAAAATATAAAACTTTTGGTGGGACTTGCTTAAATGTAGGTTGTATCCCATCTAAAGCATTGTTAGACTCTTCAGAGCATTATCATAATGCTGCACATACTTTCACTACTCACGGGATTAACCTGAAGGATCTGACTGTGAATATGCCACAGATGATTGCACGTAAAGATGATGTGGTTGCTCAAAATACAGCAGGTATCACTTACTTGTTCAAAAAGAATAAAATTGACAGTTTTGAAGGTTTAGGATCTTTTGTAGATAAAAATACAATCAAGATTACAAAAACTGACGGATCATCAGAAACGATTACAGCTAAGAATGTAGTGATTGCATCGGGTTCTAAGCCTACTGCTTTACCATTTTTACCAATAGATAAAAAAAGAATTATCACTTCTACAGAAGCATTAAATATTAAAGAAGTTCCAAAAACGATGATCGTGATTGGTGGTGGTGTAATCGGACTGGAATTAGGTTCTGTTTACGCACGTTTGGGAACTAAAGTTTCTGTAGTGGAATACCTGCCTTCTATCATTGCTACGATGGATGCTGGTTTAGGTAAAGAATTACAACGTGTATTGAAAAAATCACTGGGTATGGAATTCTTTATGGGCCACAAAGTAACTGGTGCAACTGCAAAAGGTAAAAAAGTAACAGTTTCTGCATTGAACGCTAAAGGCGAAGAAGTGAGTTTAGAAGCTGATTACTGTATTGTAGCTGTTGGCCGTACGGCTTATACTGAAGGTTTAGGTTTAGAGAATATCGGAATCAAAACTGAAGAGCGTGGTAATAAAATCCCTGTAAATGCGCATTTAGAAACTGCTGTACAAGGTGTATATGCAATTGGTGATGTAATTACAGGTGCAATGCTTGCGCATAAAGCGGAAGATGAAGGTGTTTTTGTAGCGGAAACTATCGCAGGTCAAAAACCACATATTAACTATAACCTGATTCCAGGTGTTGTTTATACCTGGCCAGAGGTTGCATCGGTTGGTTATACTGAAGAGCAATTGAAAGAAAAAGGTGTAAAATATAAAGCAGGATCTTTCCCGTTCAAAGCGAGTGGACGTGCTAAAGCAAGTATGGATACAGATGGTTTTGTAAAAGTATTAGCGGATGAAGCTACTGACGAAATATTAGGTGTTCATATGATCGGCCCACGTGCTGCTGATATGATTGCTGAAGCTGTTGTGGCTATGGAATTCCGTGCTTCTGCTGAAGACATCGCAAGAATTTGCCATGCACACCCTACGTATACTGAAGCTATTAAAGAAGCAGCTATGGCTGCAACTGCAAACAGAGCTATTCATATTTAGGATTTGTTCTATAATTTATTAAAAACCCGCAGCTGAGACTGCGGGTTTTTTTATGCCCAGTTTCGGATAAGCTTCAGCCAAAGCTGTTACGCCAAGCTGTATGAGTCTGAGATTTTCTTCCTGATGGCCATGTTGTACTTCTACATTGATATAAGGGATTTTATTTTGCATGGCATAAATGGATAGTGAGCCGTCATCTACTGCTTCTTCTGATTGCAGCACTACATTTACATCCGCTTTTTTTAACAGGTTAAAGAGTTTCAATTCGGTGACTAATATCATATCATCTTCATCCATTTCATAGTTGACGTGAACGGAGTCTGCGGTACTTCCTAATTCATTTTCGGGCAGGTAACTCTGAATACCAAATCCGCCGTCTGCGTTATTATGCAGGGTAAATATATAAGGCGTTTTTTTTGGGCTGTAAGTTTTCAGAATGGTTTTACCAGTGTTTTTCAGTTCGGCAATTACAGCTTCACTGGATACCCCATATTTCTCCAGTCCGATTGGAATGCCTTCATCTGTATAAATGCTGTTGGGATCTGTCTGATAGGTGACCTCATCCTGGATAAATTTAAAGTTTCTTGCGCCTCCATATTGACAGTCTACGATGCTTCCGCCATTCATAGCGATATAATCAAAAGCAGCTTTTACTCCGGTATCTTCATTGTCGTGGATAGCCAGGAAGTTGATACTGGGTGTATTGTAACTGTACTTGATAAGATTCAGTTCCATATCTCCTAACAGGAGTTTGGTACTGTCTGTAGTCATGCCTTCAAATACTGGAGGATACTGTGCTTTAACCACAAATGAACAGGTTAAAAGAAAGATAAATACAAGTGTATATTTCATAGTTACTGCGTATGAATTTCTATAATGCAAAAAAGGAACCACAATGGGTTCCTTTTTGAAATTTATAACGAATGAGCTTAATGCTGATGATCTAAATCGTACTCGTGAACTTCTTTATGATCATAAGGTTCTACCATTAATTCATCAATAGTGACTCCTTTTTTATTGAAACCGAAACGTTCAAGAATTCCGTCGAAGATCT
This sequence comes from Pedobacter cryoconitis, assembly GCF_014200595.1. NCBI lineage: Bacteria > Pseudomonadati > Bacteroidota > Sphingobacteriia > Sphingobacteriales > Sphingobacteriaceae > Pedobacter > Pedobacter cryoconitis. The sequence continues at coordinate 97,098 of NZ_JACHCG010000003.1, read as the reverse complement.
GGTACATTACCGGTACTACAATCAGGGTCAGGAATAATGAACTTAAAAGTCCACCGATAATTACCCAGGCCAGACCGTTTTTCCATTCTGCACCTGCACCACCTGCAAGCGCAATCGGCAACATACCGATTACCATCGCAATGGTTGTCATCAGAATTGGACGTAAACGTGCATGATTGGCTAAAACAAGTGCTTCGTGTGTAGTTTTACCTTCAGCTTTCATCTGGTTGGTAAAATCGACCAGGATAATCGCATTCTTAGCTACCAGACCGATCAGCATGATTAAACCTAGAATTGTAAATATATTTAAGGCATTATTTGTTAATGCCAATGCAAGTAAGGCTCCGATAACTGATAAAGGTATCGAGAACATGACTACAAAAGGATAAACAAAACTGTCGTAAAGGGCTACCATAATCAGGTAAACCAGGATGATTGAGGCCAATAAGGCTATTCCTAAAGTTCCGAAACCATCTCCCTGGTTTTCAGCATCCCCTGCCCATACATAACTTACACCTACAGGTTTTCTAAGTTTGCCTGATTTTTCCAGATCTAACAATTGTTGCTGGAATTCAGCCACAATTGTACCTGTTGGACGTCCGATGGATTGTGCCCTTACTGAAACGGAAGTACTCTTATCTCTTCTTTCCAGCTGACTTGGCCCTGAACCATTGGTAATTGCTGCAAATTGTGATAACTTAATTTGTTTCCCTACCGTATTTACAAAGATCAGATTTCTTACATCGTCAATGTTTTTACGGTTAAATGTCTGGTAACGGATATTAATATCATACTCGTATTCTCCTCTACGGAATTTACCGTCTGTATTTCCACTAAAAGCAGTCTGCATGGTTGCACCTACTGTTTGCAGTGTAAGGCCCAGAGCAGCCATTTTATCACGGTCTACCTGTACATTAATCTCAGGGCTACCATTCTCAACGGATAGCTTAAGCTCTGCTGATCCTTTGATTTTTGCCAGAACAGCTTTAGCACCTTCGGCATATTTCATTGCGCTGTCTAAATCTGAACCCATAACCACCAGTTCAATAGGTGCATTTTCTGCAATACCTAAAATACTGATCGGAACAGTTTTTACTTTAGCACCAACCAATACTTTGGCTAGTTCGCGACTTACTTTTGTCGCATAAATACTTGATACGTCTTCGCGTTTATCGCGTTCAACCAATTTTACATTGATCTCAGATTTATAAGCTGTAGCTTGTGTTCCCCCAAAGTCACCGCTTGATTGCCCTACAGTCGTAATCAATTGCAGGATTTCTGGTTTTTTAACTAAAAAGGCTTCTGCTTTTTGTGTCATCAAATTCGTTTGTTCGATGGAAGCATCTTTAGGAAGCTCTATTTGTACAAGGAATTCTCCTTTATCACTTTTAGGGAAAAACTCTGTTCCGATATATCCTGCCGGAATTAGTCCGCATGAACCGAAAAACATTACCAGTACAATCAGAATTGTTTTTCCTTTATTGGCTAATGACCAGGTTAAAATACTTGTAATCCAGATTGTGAATTTACGTAATTGGGCTTCGAACCATAAAATGAAACGGCCAAATATGTTTTTGCCCTCTATTTTCTCTAGTTTACCAAAACGGGATGATAAAAGAGGGACGATAGAAAAGGAGGTTAGTAAGGATAGTAAAGTCGCAATAATTACTACTACGCAGAATTGACGCAGAATATTGGAAACCAGACCTGTACTTACAGCAATCGGGAAGAATACTACAACAATTACCAGGGTAATGGATACTACGGTAAAGCCAATTTCGCTGGTTGCATCGTAGGCAGCACGCACTTTGTTCTTACCCATCTCCATGTGACGGTAAATGTTCTCCAATACCACAATCGCATCATCCACTAAAATACCTACTACCAGAGATAAGCCCAGTAGAGACATCAGGTTTAAAGTATAGCCCAATACGCTGATCCCGATAAAAGTTGCAATCAGTGAGGCTGGGATAGAAACCATAACAATTAATGCATTTCTAATACTGTGTAAGAAGAAAAGCATAACAAAAGCCACCAGAACAATTGCAAGCAATAAATCATGAATTACCGCATCAGCAGATTCCAGAGTGAAAATAGAACTGTCATTTGCAATGATTATTTTCAGATCATTTTTAGCATAGTCTTTCTGCAAAGTTGCAATTACCTTATGCACGCTTTTACTTACCTCTACGGCATTCGCATCAGATTGTTTGATGATTTGTATTGCAATCGCACCTTTACGGTCTATACGCGCTAATTTCTCTACTTCTTTTTGTGCATCCCTTACGTCTGCGATATCCTGCAAACGGATCTGTGCGCCATCTTTTCCTGTACCTACAACTAATTTACGCAGTTCATCTACGTTTTTGTATTTACCGGATAAACGGATTAAGATGTCCTGGTCATGTGTTTTTACACTACCAGTAGGGAAGTCCAGATTAGATGTTAAAATTGACTGCTGAACTTGTAAAACAGATAAGCCGTATCCCTGAATTTTGTCTGCATCCAGACCCACTTCAATTTCACGTTCTTGTCCGCCTACCAGGTTAACCTGTGCAACACCGTTTACCCTGGATATAATCGGGGCAATACGTTTGTCAATCAGGTCATAGAACGAGGCATCATCCATTTTTGCAGATGCTGACATTGTAATTACTGGTAAGTCATCCAGCGAGAACTTATTTAATGAAGGTGGTTTTACGTCGGTTGGTAAATCTTTCAGAATTGAATTTACTTTACGTTGTGCCTCATTTAATGATAAATCTACGTTGGCTTTATCATTCAGGGTGATCGTCACCACAGATAAACTTTCATAAGAAACCGCATTCAGTTTCTTGATATTCTCCATGGAAGATACCGCATCCTCAATTTTCTTGGTTACGGTATTTTCTACCTCACTCGGCGATGCACCTGGGTATACCGTGGAAATAGACACCACATTCTGAGAGAACTTGGGCAGCAACTCGTAACTTAAAGAGAAGTAGCTCAATAAACCCAGTAATGTCAGAACGCTGAATACAACGATGACAAGTGAAGGTCTTTTTATTGATATTTCTGTTAATTTCATCTATATATAGATTTATATGCTGATCTGATATTATTTAATAATTGCAACCGGACTGCCGTCAACCAAGTTGATCTGTCCGCTGATGATTACTGTTTCACCTTCTTTCAGCCCATCAAGAACTTCTACCTGATCACCGATAATTCTGCCTGCAACTACTTTACGTTGTTTTGCTGTATTTCCTTCGCCAAGCACGAAAACCTCGTTACTGCTTACACTACCCACAAATGAACCGCGGGGAATAGTAATCGTTGCTGCCTGAGCTGGAAACTTGAAAATGGCAGTTCCATACATCCCTGCTTTGATCGTGTTTTTGTGGTTGTTGTCTACCTCAATTTCAATCGGAAAGTTTAGTGTTTCATCCGCTTTAGCAGCAATGAAAGTAATTTTACCAGAGAAATTATCAGAAGGGAATACGTTTGATTTAATCTGCACAGCTTCACCTACTTTCAGGTTAGCAACCTGTCCTTCGTTTACATTCACTTTCAGCTTTAGCTTTGAAACGTCAACCAGTTCAAATAACTGTGTACCTTGTGCGGTAACGAAAGCACCAGTCTCAATGTATTTTTTATTTACTATACCATCAATCGGAGATTTGATATTCGCATCACTTACTCTTCTGGCAGAACTTTGCAGTCTTAGTTTTGCATTTCTTGTAGCTAGTTTTGCCTGATCAAGTTGTTGTTGCGTTACACCACCAGTTTTGAAAGAGCTTACATACCTGGCTTCATCTCTGATTGCATTATCTAATGCAGCTTGTGCAGTTTCTTTATCTGTATTGATAATCTCAGCATCAATATGCGCTAAAACCTGTCCTTTATGTACGCGGTCACCTTCTTCTACATATATTTTGGTAATACGGCCTGCATTTTCTGACAGAAAGTTCAATTCCTTTTTAGGTATAAAATTACCATTTGCACTAAAATCCAAATCAACGGCTACTTTTTTCACTGGAGCCACGCGTACACTGATAGCACCACTTCCCTGAGCTACCAAAGCCGTTTGCGCGTCATTTTTCTTCTTATTGTTTTTAAGTACCAAAGCAATAGCTCCGATAACAACTATAATTAGAATGACTGTTATAATTCCTCTTTTCATTTTAATAGTGATTTTATATTTCCGTTTGATTTGATTAGTTGTATTTCGGCAATTTTGTAGTTCAGTAATGCCTGGGTATAGCTGTTTTGCGCAGACGTTAACGCATTTTCAGTATCCAGAAGATCTGTTAAAGCAGCAAGTCCGTTGTTATAGTTATTTTGTGTACTATTATAAATTTCCTGGGCCAGTAATACGTTCTGACGTTGTGCTTTAATCGTATTGATATTGTTTTTCAGTTGAATCTTAGCATTTTCATAAGCAAGGTTCAATGTGTTTTTAGTATCTCTGATGTCCTCGTCGTTTTTTCTGATATTCACATCTGCCTGGCGTATTTTCGAACGTGTAGCAAAACCACTGAATATTGGTATTTTTAAAGCTAGCCCTATTGCTGAAGCATCATAGTAAAAAGCGCTTCCATGTCTGCTGAATAAGTCGAATTTATCACTCTGACCGGTTTTTGAGAGGTTAGCTGTCAAGGAAAGTTGCGGATAATATTCAGCAACATAAGCTTTACGCTGAAGACCCAATAAATCTTTCTGAACATTCAGTAACCTGATTTCTGTTCTGTTTTCAAGGTTAACACTGTCGGCCATTACCGGCAGCGTCTCTACTTTACTGAATTCATCAGGTGGTAAAGTAATCGTAGCCGAAACAGGCATACCCATTGAGTATTTCAATTGATTTTCCAATTGTACAACTGCATTAATGGTTTGCTCACGTTGTGTCTCCAGGTTAGTTAAATTAACTTTGATCCGGTCCACATCAATTTTCTTGGCTAAGCCGTTTTGATATTGATTGGCAATGATTTTCTCTACAACTTTAACATTCTTGATGTTAGTGTCTATTACATTCAATTGTTGTCTGCTCACTAAAACCTGGTAATAATTATTGGCTACTAATTCAATAATTTGTTCTTCAGTTAGATTTGCATTCAGGTCGTAATACTTTTCACTGGTCTTTGAAGCTTGCAGGCCGGTGAAAACCTGTTGATTGAATAACTGCTGACTTAATTGTATGCCAGCATTGGAATTCCACTTTCTTCCTAAGGTAAATGCCTGATCACCAAAAACAAGCTGTCCGATGATCGGGTTGTAAGTTAATCCGGCATTAGCTGAGATTTGTGGCAGTGCCTGTGCCCTTACTTCCTGTGTTTTGTATTTACCACCATCGATATCCAGTTTTGCTTTACGCACATTTGTATTGTTTTCGATGGCAAAATTAAGTGCATCTTTCAGCGTAAGCTGTTCTTGCGCATTCACCAGGTTGGCGAACAGCAGGCAGAGCATTAAGATGGGAATTGATTTTACTCTTTTAGTCATGATCGTGGTTTTCGTGTAATGGGGCTGATTTTAGTTTTTTAATCCTTTGATGAATATTTTAGAGAGACTTATTTGTTTTTCTTTCATTATTTTTAGTTCTTTTTTTCCTGGAAAAAGTTCTTTATTCCCATGCATGACACATAAAGAAGTCAAACCCGATTGGCAGGATAAGTAGAGTTCGGCCAGTTTAGAGATATCTTCTTGTGGAGCGATCTCTTTATTCTCTATAGCCATCTCAAATATTTTTTCGTGAAACTGAACATTTTTCTCCAGCATTTTTTCTAAATATGATTTTAATTCTACTGAATTCAAGGAAGAATCAGGATTTCCATTAGATAAATGCAGCATATAATAGCGCAGAAAAAAGCGGTGTTTGATTTCTACGATGTTCAATAGTGTGGTTTCAATATTAGTTGATTGCTTTAAATCGGCATATAAAACATCGAAATAATCCCTGAAAATCCGCTCTACTACACCAAGAATTAAACTTGTTTTGTCTGGGAAGTAATAATATAATGAAGGCTTAGAGACAGATAGATCCTCTGCTATTTCATTCATTGTAGTTTTATTGATGCCAAAATGTATAAAACGCTTTATTGCACCCTCTATAATTAGCTCCCTTTTTTTATCCGTTTCTGCCATTTTACTTTTTTACCTTCTGACTTTATTATATGTAAAGTCAAAAGTATGCCAAGCGTTTCTAATAAAGAAACTTTAGTATAAAAACAAGTATCCTTAATGAATAAATGACATTATTATGACTTTAATAAGTTATCTTAAACCGTTTTTATTGGTCTTCAGTCTCTTATAAGTTGTTCTGATGAATAAATGGTAGTTCTATGACTTAAATGTATTCTTAATCTGCGGGCTTTAAACCTGCCAGAAAGATCTCAGCAAATCTTTTTTCTTTCAGAAAAATGAGTTTAAACTGTTCTTTACCTGGAAAAATGTTTCGTGCACGATTAAGAATATTGAAATGGATACCCGATACGGCTTCCACAAATATTTCGGTAGTGAAAGGGATGTCCCTGATGGAGAATTCTCCTGATGTATCACCTTTAGTTAGTAAACCAGTAATAATTTTAAGTTCGAATGCTCTGGCACGCTGAAATTTTTCATACAGTGCTTCCGGAAGCTCAGGGCCAATCATTTGAGTGTATTCAAGCAGGTTGTAATACTTTTGTGTAAAAGCTTGTCTTTTCTGCAAGAGCATCAGGATACCTTCTGTAGCGGTAGAGGTCTTCTCTACAGATTTAATCAGGTCCCTGCTGATGGTATGCATCATATGTTCGATTACACTAACGTACAAGCTCAATTTATCCGGAAAATAATAATAGAGTAACGCCTTTGAAAAAGCAATGTCTTTTGCGATTTCAGTCATTGTAGTTTTTGCGAGTCCGTAATGTGCGAACCTCTTTAATGCAGCGTCTATAATTAAAAGTCTTTTTCTATCTTGATTTTCCATTGTGAATGAGCAATGCTTTTTTTCTGTGAGCGTGCTTGAATTAGGGTTAGAATCGGATGTAAATTATGCAAATTTATTAAATATTATATTTAACATATTTATTACACAGCCTAACAATTACATTTGCGGTAAATAATTCTAATAATTCTTATGCTTGTAATACAAGAAAATATATCCCTTAAACCTTACAATACTTTTGGTATCGATGTCAAAGCACGTTTTTTTACTGAAATCTTTACTGAAAATGAGCTGGTAGATTTAAGGGATCATCCGGTGTTCAAGACCAACAAATTGCTGGTACTTGGAGGTGGGAGCAATGTGCTTTTTACAGAAGACTATACCGGTCTGGTGTTGAAGGTTAGTATCCCTGATATTACTACTGAAGTTGCAGATAGCCAGGTTTTTGTTAGTGCAGGAGCAGGAGTGGTATGGAATGATCTGGTGAACTATTGCGTAGAAAATGGTTTTGCAGGAATGGAAAATTTAAGCCTGATCCCGGGAACTGTAGGTGCATCACCAATCCAGAATATTGGTGCTTATGGTGTAGAACTTAAAGATGTGTTTGAGTCTTGTGAAGCATTCGAACTAGCTACAGGCGAGATTAAAAATTTTGGTTATGAGGATTGCCATTTCGCTTATAGAGACAGTGCTTTTAAAAATGAATTAAAAGGTCAATATATTATTACGCGTGTCAATTTCAGGCTATTTACCCGTATCAGAATCAATTCTCAGTATGGTGCGATACAATCGTTGCTTGCTGAAAGGAGAATTACGCATCCTACAATCACAGATATTTCAAAAGTTGTGGCAGAGATCAGGGTAAGTAAATTGCCAGATCCGTCAACTATTGGAAATGCAGGTAGTTTCTTTAAGAACCCTATTATTGAGCGTTCAAAATTTGAAGTCTTAAAACGTGAATTTCCTGCAATGATCAGCTACCCGGCCGGCGAGAATAAAGTGAAACTGGCTGCTGGATGGCTGATTGAACAATGCGGTTTTAAAGGAATGACTGAAGGGCATACAGGTACCTGGAAAAATCAGGCACTAGTGCTGGTTAACCATGGAGGTGCAACAGGTCAGGAAGTGTATAGTTTTTCAGAAAAAATTATAGACACTGTATTCTCTAAATTTGATATAAAATTGGAACGGGAAGTGAATATCCTGTAACAATTGTGTGATTTTCACAACTATAAGGGGTTTTTTCATGGTTAAACAATTAAATCTATATGTTTAACCATGAATCTTTTTTTTGGTACATATGTTGTATAAGTGTTAATATACAAGATTAAACAAACTCGATAACGCCACTTTTTAAAAGGTCTTGTTTGCTTGCTTTTTTAACCTTAAAACTTAAACACTATGACAAAAAATGAATTCAACCTTCAGCTTCACAACCACTCGGTTTCCTTGCAGTCATTCGCTTTAAATTTTACTAAAGATATTGAAGATGCAAACGACTTAGTTCAGGATACCATGCTGAAAGCGGTTACGTATTACAGTAAGTTCAAAGAGGGTACAAATTTGAAAGGATGGTTATTTACCATCATGAAAAATACTTTTATTAATAATTACAGGCGTTTGGTTAAAACAAATGCATTAATTACTAAATCTGAGGATATTTCTTCTGCAAATCTTCATTATAGTGCAACTAAAAATACAATAGATAGTAAGTTTATTATTGGTGACATCAATAAGGCTTTAGCAACTTTACAACCTGAATACTATGTGCCTTTCATTAAATATTTTGAAGGCTATAAATACCATGAAATTGCGGATATGCTTGAAATTCCAATTGGTACAGTAAAAACAAGGATCCACGTAGCACGACAGATATTGAAAAAATATCTTAAAACGTATTCTAAAGAAATTCTGGGAACAGAGATTGTTTAAGAGCTTTGTTTTTCATTTAAAAAAGCAGTTGTTTTAAAACAGCTGCTTTTTTTGTGCTTTATTTTTGGGTAATGAAAGCATAGCGCAGGATAAAAGAAAATGGTTTAATGGGATCAAAAGTATATTTTTGGTCTTCAGACTTATCCTGCTAAATGAACTATACTTATTTATTTATTGACCTTGCACTTTTGCTACTGCCGGTTTTACTGTTTTCTATCCGGCAACTGAACTTTACTGACCAGAGTAAATTCATAGTTCTTGCTGTTTTAATTAGTGTTTTCTCTTTCTCCATCCCTACGGAATTTATGACACAATTAAAGGTAATTGTGTTTAACCCGCCTTACCTGAGTGGGATGACTTTGTGGCAATTACCGGTAGAAGAGTTGCTGTTATTGTTTATTTTACCTTTCAGCGGGCTCGCGGTTTACTTGTTTCTTAATCATCGATTTCCCGCTAATAGCCTTGAAAAATATAGTCTCGCTTTTAGTAATATTATGCTGGGTGTATGTATAGCGATGCTCTATTTTGGTCATCAAAAGTTATATACGCTTTTTACATTTTCTATCTTATTTGTGTTTATTCTGTACATTGAATATGTCAATAAAATCAGGTTTATGTATCGTTTTTATCGCGCATTTCTGGTGACCTTAATCCCATTTTATATGGTGTACGGTGTACTGGCCAATCTTCCTGTAATTCAGTATAATAGTACTGAAACATTGAATTTTAATCAATTTAATATTCCTTTTGAAACTCCTTTTTATTTTATGGGAATGCTATTGCTGAGTATTTATCTTTTTGAGTTTTTTAAATTAAGATCACGCCGGTAATGGAACTGCCAGAATTTACTAAACAGCAATTAGCATTGAGAAATGGACAGGACAAACCGCAAATATGGGTGGCTTATCTGGGGTTGATTTATGATGTTGGGGAAAGCCGGCTATGGAAAAACGGTAAACATTATGAGCATTGGGCAGGACAGGATTTGACCAGTGAATTAGCAGATGCACCACACTCAGAAACTGTATTTGAAAAGTTTACTGTGATTGGTAAACTGAAAATTTAGCAAAAAGCATCAGCCTTCAGGCTGATGCTTTTTGTTTGGATTCATGCCCGCTATTTTTCAGGCGGACGGAATAATTAAGCTTCAGTAATTGAAAAAGCGCTTAGGTTTACAAATTCCTGTATACGACCGGCAACTTCTGCTGCTGTCAGGTTGACGATTTTTTCTGTACCGAATTTCTCTACACAGAAAGATGCTAATGCAGAACCGTAAACGATTGCATTTTTCATGGTATCGAAATTGATGGTTCCAACTTTCGCCAGGTAACCAATAAAACCACCAGCAAAAGTATCACCAGCGCCAGTTGGGTCGAAAACTTCTGCAAGAGGGAGAGCAGGGGTAGAGAATACTTTATCTTCATGGAAAAGCAATGCACCGTGTTCACCTTTTTTAATGATCAGGTATTTTGGGCCCATCTCCAGAATTTTCTTCGCTGCTTTAACTAATGAGTATTCGCCTGAAAGCTGACGCGCTTCTTCATCATTGATTGTTAATACATCAATCATTTTAAGCGTATCCAGCAAATCATTCAATGCAATGTCCATCCAGAAGTTCATCGTGTCTAAAACGATTAATTTAGGCCTGTTTTTAAGACGTGTAATGACTGTTTGCTGTACCTGTGGAGAAAGATTGCCTAACATCAGGTATTCACAGTCCTGGTAGCTCTCAGGGATAATCGGGTCAAAATCTCCCAAAACATTCAGCTCAGTAACTAAAGTGTCTCTGCTGTTCATGTCATTGTGGTACTTTCCTGACCAGAAAAATGATTTTTCACCTGCTTTTATCTGCAAACCTTCGGTGTCAATACCGTGTTTTGTAAAGGTATTAATGTCTTCCTGAAGGAAGTCATCACCTACAACTCCGACGATTTTCACTTTATTATAGAAGTAAGAAGCAGCCAAACTAGCGTAAGTTGCCGCTCCACCTACTATTTTATCAGTCTTTCCGAAGGGAGTTTCAATTGCATCGAATGCTACACTCCCTATGATTATCAGGCTCATATGTTTTATTTTAATTTTTTTTGAAAAATATTGTCTACAAATATTGCATAAATAATTTAAAAGCCCTAATATTGCATTCCCAAAACGAACGAAGCTTTATGTTGTTTATTAAAGCAGAGAAAACGTTTTCGGATAACCAGAGTACTCCTTCTTAGCTCAGCTGGTTAGAGCATCTGACTGTTAATCAGAGGGTCGCTGGTTCGAGCCCAGCAGAGGGAGCAGATTAAAAACCTTTCAACATCATGTTGAAAGGTTTTTTCTGTTAAAGTAGAGGGCATTGCCTTTTATATTACGCTTTACCTTTTTAAAAAAGGCGTTATTTTTTTAAAAAACCAGCACTCCTTCTTAGCTCAGCTGGTTAGAGCATCTGACTGTTAATCAGAGGGTCGCTGGTTCGAGCCCAGCAGAGGGAGCAAATTGCAAGAAGCCTTTCAGTGGAAACTGGAAGGCTTTTTTGTTGATGCGGTTTTTCCTTCCCCAGCTATCTTTCCGGACATGCTTATATTATTTTTAGGATCAAGTCATAAACACTTTCTGATTTTATAGTTCAATTTATCATTATTAAACACCCTGATTACTTTGATAAGAGATCGGCCAACGCTTCAGCGGAATTCTTAGGGGGAGGAAAGACCCTGATTTTTCCAGGCTTGCTACTTTTACGAAAGTTCTCTGATGCCTTTTTCGGTTTCCATTGATTGTTTCATTATGCCCGGTACAGAACTTTTGAAACACCCAGTACTCCAAACTGCTGCTTTAAAAATGAAACCGCCCAGGATTCCCTTTGAAAATTTACCCGTTAAACTTCCCATAATAAATAAATGCTTTTCCACCAATGTAAGCTATTCGCGTTAAAGATTATCCTGATGCGTAAAAAATGTCCGCAATTGTCCGCAGTTGTCCGTGGGTTAGTCAAAGGGAAAATTATAATTTCATTAATCTTCATCCGGTTATGACCTAAGTTGTGCCTGAATAGAGATCGGGGTGATACCAGGTTGTAAACAGCCTTTAAGCATACTTACTCTAAGTCATTTCAACTAGTTGTTTTGACTTGGACTTGCCATGCTCTCACGTTACTTTAGCACTGCTCTTACCCTAACGAGTACCCGGGCAGTACTCAGGCAGTACCCGGCCGATATAGCTTTATTATTTAGCTATTTTGAATTTATTTACTAACAGCCCGGACTTGTTTCGAGGCATAAGAGCATCCGTGATAGCAAAGACTTTCTGTTTAGCGTGTCAAAAATTTATGCTTAAAAAAGAGCCTGCACACAAGTTTATGAATTGATCCCGAACATGCTGATATAATATTTATTTTTTTTGTAAGGATCAGGATTAAGTTTCGACTAACAGGGAAAACACTAATAAATTAATGGGGATCGGCTCATGAAATCATTCATCAATCACACCGTAGGTTGTACGAACCTTTAAAGATTTATCCTTGGTATACAATTCATTACCTATCTTTGCATTCAATGGACATCAAATCCTATATTGATGAGGGTAACCTGGAACAATATTGTTTCGAGTTAGACAATGTGAGCCTTGGAAACGAGATCGCAGCGTTGCGTTTAGGGCATCCCGAAATCGGACAGGAACTTAACCGGATCGAACTCAGCATCGAAGAACTGGCCAAAACCCATGCTATTATGCCCAGTCTGCAACTTAAAGGCAGAATAATGGCTGCTTTGGGTATTGCTGAAGAAGTGCTCGATCTGAATCACCTGCCACCGACCAGTAAATACTCAAATTATGAAAGTTGGTTAAAAGCGGTGGAACATCTGATTCCGGCAGCACCTTTTGACGATTTTTTTGCACATGTATTACAGCAAAATGAACAAATGGCCCAAACCCTGGTGATCACTAAATTGAATGTACCAGATGAGGTTCATGACGTGGTAGCCGAAAGCTTTTTTATTCTGGAAGGCACTTGTACCTGTACTGTCGGCCACGAAGTTTTTACGCTGAATGCAGGAGATTATTTAGCTATTCCGCTACATACCAACCATGATATCAGGATCGATTCCCCTTATGTGATTGCTATATTACAACACCAGTTCGTCTGATCAATAAAAAAAGATGGAATACTATTTCACGATTATAAAGAATTACCTGTTTCATCAAGCTGATTTGCATCAGGTAGATCCGTGGTTATTTGGTGCCTTGTATTTGTTGAGTAAGCTCTTATTTCTCCTGTTTCTGGGCTTGGCCATTAAAAATTTAAGAAAAGAAAGATCTATTCTGCTGCCTTTGCTATTTGCTGCTTTAGGCTATAGCTTACCTTATCTCTATTTAATCATTGCCGGAAAAAACATTCCACTATGGATATATCTCGTAATTACCCTGATCTATATATTTAGCGGATGGTCCATCCGTGCAAAGTTGCGGAATGCCCGTCTGGACTCCGCAACAGGTGATGCCCCAATTTCCACGACTAAGGAAATTAACCATTAAGGATAAAGATTTGTTGTTTCTGTGATCAGTGCCTGCATTAAATCAGCTGCCTTCGTGTGTTTTAAAGTCACCGTATGCTGACCTGACCAGAAATTAATCAGATCCGTTTTACCCTGAGCAAGTGCGGCTGCTTTCAACTGGCCGATCAGACGACTTTGCAGTGGAAATGGAAGAACTTCAATCTCTTGTTTAACTTCTTCTGAAATACGGTTACGGATCAGTCTGCCCATTCTGCCGGTTAAGGATTTGGAAAGTGCAGTGTAATTGGATTCCTTAGAAAATAACTTAGCTCTGTGAACCGGAGTCGCATTTGATTCATCTGTAGCAAGAAATGCTGTTCCTAACTGAACGGCATCAGCACCTAAGGTTAATGCAGCAGCAATACCTTTCGCATCAGCAATACCGCCTGCTGCAATAACAGGAGTTTTTATGCTCGCTTTCAATTGTTGAATAAGCGCAAAAGTTCCTGTTAATGAATCCTGTGCCGGGCGCAGAAATGAAGGACGATGTCCTCCGGCCTCAAATCCGGCAGCAACTATAGCGTCAACTTTTGCTTCTTCCAGTGCCAGCGCTTCATCCAGTGTAGTGGCTGCACCTACGGTTTTAATACCCATTCTACGGCATTCATCCAATATCTCTTTTGATGGAATACCAAATATAAAACTAAATACTGCTGGTCTGATCTCAAAAACTGCTTCTGCCTGTTTTAAAAATCTGGAAGGAATATTTGCATCCAGATCGGGAAGCGGGATGCTGAGTTCATCAAAATAAGGCTTAAATAACTGCTTTACCTTTTCGATTTTTTCTGTCGGATAATCAATCAGAGAGGCGTCAACATCTGATACCCACAGATTAATATTATAAGGTTTATCTGTTTTGGTTTTTATAATTTGAGCTGCTGCCAGTATTTGCTCTGGTTCAAGTGTGTAAGCACCAAAGCTTCCCAGTCCGCCTGCGTTAGATACAGCGGCTAAAAGTTCCGGAGTAGAGAAGCCGCCGCCCATAGGGCCTGAAAGTATAGGGTAGTTAATGCCAAATAGTTCGCTGATTTGAGTTCGGTGCCACATCATTTATAGATTTACGTGTGTGAGTAATTTATTCATTATGATCCATTCTCCGTTAATCTTATTCAGGGAGAGCAAATCGTAGTAATTAAAATCAAATATCGGTACATGTACTTTGGCAATTGCTATAGAATTAATAATTTCTATCGCTAATATTTCCATTCGGAATGGTTCATTCAGCTCGAAAGGACTTTTACGTTTTTCAACGCCATCCAGGTACTGATCCAGACTTTTAAGATAGGGATCTCCTTTGATCTCCCCGGCAATTATCGCCTGCGGGTGAAAGATATTTCTGAGGATTGTTGTATCTCCATTAAAAATACCTTTAAAATAAGTAGATAATACGGCTGCTACAGCCTCCGCATTATCAGTATAGTGATTAGTCATTTTCTTAATTATTATCCGATGTGATGACCGGAAACATGGCCTCCATCTAAGTTAATGATTTCACCTGTCACAAAATTGCTGCCAGCCAGATAAAGAGCGAGTTCTGCAACATCACTGGTCTCACCGATACGGTTCAGCAGGTGAAGACCGGCAAGACTGTCAGCATTGGTCACGCCTGTTTTAGCTTGAAGCGGGCTCCTGATGATTCCTGGTGCTATCGCGTTTACACGAATGTTATTGGGGCCAAATTCTGTGGCCAGTTGCCTGGTCAGTGCATGGATGCCTCCTTTACTTGAAATAGGTGCTGTGGCTGGAAATCCACCAATAGCATGGTCAACAAGTACAGTCCCAATATTAATAATGGAGCCTTCACCTTGTTTGAGCATTTGTTTTACAGCCGCCTGACTTGTAAAATAAGTGCCTTTCAGGTTAATATTTAAAAAACCGTCAAGATGCGCCTCATCGACCTCCAAAAAAGGTTTGGGTTCAAATATCCCGGCATTGTTTACGAGTACGTCCACAGCCCCGAAACGGGTTACAGCCGTATCAACGAGCAGTTGTCCGGTGCCTGGTTTACTAATGTCACCAATAACCATAGCTACACGTTCCTGATTGTCTAATTCGTTAAATGTAGCTCTTAAATTATCTTCGTTTGCGGAATTAATAATTACGTTATATCCTTTTTGCAGAAATAAACCTGCGATTGCTTTACCAATACCAGTTGATGCACCGGTTACGATTACTGTCTGTGTTTTCATAATGTTATTTAAGCTTGTTTTTAGCTGTTATTCCTTTTTCGCGGAGCAGAGAAACCTGTTCGCCTGCATATCCCCAATCATCCAGTTCAATTTCCTGAATCACTACATGCGTTAGTTGAGGATCTTTGTCCAGTATTTCTGTGATGAGTTTAGTGATTCCTGCAATCAGGGATTGTTTTTGTTCCCGGGTAACGCCTTCGCGGGTAACTTCTATTTTTACGTAGGGCATGACCTGAGGTTAAAGCGTGGCTGATGCAGTTAATTTTACATCCAGATCAAATTCATTATAGATGAGTGTATCACCAAGATTCGTGAAAAAGTTACCTGAACGAAATTTCATGTTATATTTAGTCCGGTCAATAATGATTTTTCCTGAAGCATTGATCTCATCTGCTGTGACAAGCACTGTTGCCGGAAATTCTACTGAATGTGTAATGCCTTTAATAGTCAGGTTTCCTGTGAGCACATAATTCAATGAACTGATGTACTCAGAATTAGTCAATGTAAATAAGGCTTCAGGAAAACTTTCTGTTGCGAAAAAATCTTCAGAGAATAAATGACCGGCAAACTGAGCATTTGTATCCGGGTCAGTGATATCGAGTATTTTTATAGAGGTCGTGTCAATAACAAAGCTTCCGCCACTGAGTTTGTTATCGTCCAGAATAAGTGTACCATCGTTAATGGAGATAGTACCATGGTGTGCGCCAGTTACTTTTTTGCCAGTCCAGCCGATGCTGCTTTGCGTAGTTATAACTTTGAATTTTTTAGTTTCCATTTCTTTATATTATCAATCGCTAATGATTTGATAGTACAAAGGACGGCAGGAAATTTCAGCTGGTTAGGTGATGTACATCACATTCGTATCCGGGTTATTTGTGTGCCTGGTAAAGTCTGCTGAGCGTTTCTCTTGAAACACCAAGATAAGCAGCTATCAGATGTTTGGGAACCAGGTTATAGAGTTGGGGGTATAATGCCAGCAGCTCTTCATAACGGATCCTGGTATCATTATTCATAAATGATAAGAGCCTTTTTTGTGAAGCCAGATAACCTCTGTTAGTTCTCCAACGGAAAAAATGCTCGGCCTGATGCAATTCACTGCATATTTTTTCACGGTCATGATTAGACAGGCAAAGCACTTCTGCATCAGTTATACAATCTACACTGATTGTAGCACTGGTTTGATTGTATAAAGCTCCATAGTCAGAAGTCCACCAGGTAGGCATGGCAAACTGGAGGATATACATTTTGATTTCATCATTAATGAAAAATGCTTTTAAGCAACCGGAAACAACAAAGTACTCATGGTCTACTTTTTCACCAGCACCGATTATTACCTGACCTTTTTTAAAAGACTTCGGTTTAAAATGCGAGAAAAGGTATTCAAATTGTTCTTCGGTCAATGAGGCAGTTTTAGTGATATGTTGTTTTAATATTTCTTTCGCTTCCATGAAAACTATATTCTTATCTTAGGGTCTCCTTAATAATTTTTGTAAAAATCAATGTTTAATATGAAAAGATACGTTTTATTACTCCTTTTATTCATTTCCTTTTCAGGGTATGCCCAGAATACAATTAATAATTATAAATATGTGCTGGTACCTGAGAAATTCAGTTTTCTTAAAGAACAGGATCAGTATAGATTAAATACACTGGCTAAATTCCTGCTGACCGAAAAAGGTTTTGAAACCTATTTTGATAATTTCGAACTGCCAACAGCCATCGCCAATAATAAGTGTGATGCTTTACATGCTGAGGTGCTGGAGAAGAAAGGAATGTTTACAACCAACCTCACGCTTTTACTAAAAGATTGTAAGGGTAATATTATTTTTAAGAGCAAGGAAGGCAAGAGCAGAGAGAAAGAATATAAAACTTCTTATAATCTTGCTTTAAGAGATGCATTTACCTCGTTAGATGAAGTTAAATACGCTTATAACGGAACAGTGAATACAGATCAGCAAGTAGCGGCGACTACAACAACGGTGACTGCTCCTGTAGCAACGGCAACTGTTCCTGTCAGTGCTGCGGTGATCGCCACTGCAAAGCCTGTAACAGTAGAAACAAATCAGCCTGCCGGAACATTATATGCACAGCCAACTGCTAATGGGTATCAATTGATAGATACTACACCTAAAAAAGTATTAACCTTATCAAGGACTTCTGTGCAGGATTATTTTATTGCTGACAATGAAACCGCTAATGGAATCGTATTGAAAAAGAATGGAGCATGGTTTTTTGAATATTATAAAGACGGTAAGCTGATGGCTGAAAAACTGCTGATCAAGTTTTAATTGAACAATACTAACCCCTCTTAAAAGGCCTTTCATAATTAATGAAAGGCCTTTTGTTTTTAACTCCCGAATAGGGGTCTTAAGAAATCCTGCGTTTATGAATCAAATAATCACAGATGACTTACATTAAAAGAACTTATTTATTATTGAGGCGTGCTTTATTCAGCTTTAAGCGGTTAGCTTAAATGATTTGAATAAGGAGGGCCCGGGAAATGGAAACGCTGTTGGACAGATTGAAATGTCGTTTCAGCAGGACTAATTTCCGTCTCAGTTACTTTATCCGCTTTTAGCTTTCAGGCCGGTTTAAATTTGAAGGATAAAGAAAGTAAAATTAATTATTGAGGTATGAAAAAATTATTAGTAGCAGCAGGGCTATTGGTCTCTGTACAATTCGTAAAGGCACAGGATATTCAGTTAATTCCGAAAGCTGGTTTAAGTTTCTCCAGACAGTCGGTTAGTAATATGGAGGGAGAAAAATCAAAGGCTGGTTTTACAGCGGGATTAGGTGTTAATGTGAATATTAAAAATTCAGCATTTTCAATTCAACCAGAATTAAACTATGTCAGTGCGGGTACTAAAATCAAAAATGATAACAACAAGTATAACCTGAATTACCTGGAGCTTCCGGTTTTGGTGAAGTATTCTTTTGGCCCGGTATACATTAACGCAGGCCCATCTATTGGACTGGCTGTTGGCGGAATGAATAAAATGGAAGCTTTCTATCAGGCCAAAGTCCAGAAGTTAAACTTCGGCGTTCAGATGGGTGGTGGCCTGGCTATTCCTTTAGGTAATGGTGCTGTTCTGGTTGATGCCAGGTATTCACTTGGTTTAACTGATGTAAGCAAAGGCCCTGCAACAGTTAAAAACCGCGGTTTCATCGCAACATTGGGTTACGCAATACCATTAAAATAGTTTTGCGATCCATACAAACTGCCCGTGATTTGGGTAATGGGCAGTTTGTAATTAGTTATTGTGTTATCCCAATCAATTATGGCCTATAGGCTTTATGAAGTTTCTTATTTCAATATTCTTTCTTTTTTTCTTCTTTAAGGCAGAGGCCCAGACCATACAGGTGAAAGGTCTGATTACAGATAAAGCAACAGGGCAGCCATTGTCCGGAGTAACCATAAGTTTCGAAAATTCGACAAGTAAGACCTCAAGCGATGCTAAGGGATTTTACACTATTCTATCAAAGGAAAAGATCAAAGCAATTCATTTTTACGGTATAGGGTACCGAAGGCTAAAACTGGAAATGCCTGCCGGACATAGCCATCATATGAATATTGAATTAGAGCCGCAATCTGAGGATTTGTCTGAGGTAAGTATCTCTGTAGCTCATAAACCAAGATATAAGAATAAGGACAATCCAGCAGTTGAACTGATCAGAAGAGTGATTGAACACAAGAAGTCCAATGCAGCAAATCTTCAAAATTACCTTTCTTATCAGGAATATGAGAAAATGAATATTTCATTAAGTATGACTACTGAAAAAGCAAAGACTTCAAAATTGCTTAAGAGGTTATCATTTTTAAAGGATAATTCGGACTCTCTGACCCGGCCGGGCAAATTGTTGACCCCCATTTTTATGAAAGAAAAGATGAGCCATAACCTGGTTTATCAAAATCCTTTTAAACAAGAGACTTCTGTTCTGGCAGAGAATCAATCCCGTATAGATCAATTTATTGACGAAGATGGTATCAATGAATATCTGGATAAGATTTATCAGCGCGTTGATATTTATCAAAATGACATAGGTATTGGTAATCAGAGTTTTATGAGTCCGATTGCAGAGCTTGCTCCTCAGTTTTATAAGTATTTTATTATAGATACACTAAAAGATGTATCTCCAATGCAGATTAAGCTGATGATCGCCCCCCGTAATAAGGAAGATGTGCTCTTTCTGGGTTATCTGTATATTTCTCTCGATGGTAAGTATGCTGTACAAAAGGCAACACTTTCTGTCAATTCTAAAATAAATATTAACTGGGTAAAGGAGATGAATATATCTCTTCAATACCACCAGGATAAAACGGGTCATTATTATTTAGGAAAAAGTGTAATGGCGATGGATCTTGGCCTTTTTAAAGAGGGGGCAAGCATTTTTGGGGAAAGGACTTTGTTCATCAATGATTTTGTGAGTAGCCCGGCACCATTAAATCTGCCCTTAAAACTTAAACCTGTCGAAGGTAAATCAATGCAGCCGGTGCCAATGGCAGAGCTGAGGCCGGAAAAGCTCACTCAAATTGAGGAGATGGCGTATAAGAATATAGATAGTCTGAAAAACTCAAAGCCATTTAAACGGGCTATGGGGGTTGCCTCGTTCTTACTTTCTGGTTATCTGGGGCAGGGTAAAGTAGAAGTTGGCCCATTCAACTCTTTTTATAGTTTTAATCCTGTAGAGGGGCTGAGGCTCAAAGTTGGTGGACGGACTACCGATTTATTCAGCAAACGAATTTTCTTTGATGGACATGTCGCTTATGGTAGCCGTGATCAGAAATGGAAATATTCATTAGGGACGGTACTTTCACTTTCCCCGGGTTCAATTTATGAATTTCCAGTAAAATCATTAACCTTAAGACATAGTTATGAGACACAGATACCGGGGCAGGATCTCAATTTTCTTGAAGATGATAACTTCCTGTTATCTTTTAAAAGAGGAGTAAATGATAAATGGCTGTACAACAGGAAATGGATTTTTGAATATTTAAATGAAATGGAGAATCATTTATCGTTTAAAGTGGCCTATAAAAATCAGATCTTAGATCCGACAGGTGGACTTCGGTTTATCGCATTAACTGACGCTGGACATGTGGAAGTCCCGGATATTACAACTTCTGAATTTACAGCTGAAGTGAGGTGGGCACCTCATGAGCAGTTTTATCAGGGAAAACGCTTCAGAAGACCAATCCGTAATGAATATCCTATTTTCACTTTGCGCGGCTCCGTTGGGGTCAAAGGATTTCTGAATGGAGACTATAACTACCAGAACCTAACCTTTAATGTGTTTAAAAGAGCTTACTTTTCACAGTTTGGTTATTCAGATATTATCCTGGAGGCCGGTAAGGTATTTGGAAAAGTTCCATTTCCATTATTGACTATACATCGTGCTAATCAAAGTTATGCTTACGAACTGCCATCTTATAACCTGATGAATTTCATGGAATTTATGAGTGACAGGTATGCAAGTATTAATCTGGAACATAATTTCAATGGCTTTATCCTGAACAAAATACCATTGGTGAAGCGTCTTCAATTAAGAGAGATCCTGACTTTAAAAGTTTTAAGTGGTTCTCTTTCCAGTAAGAATGAGCCGATTGAAGGTTCGGGATTATATCAGTTTCCAAGGGATCGGCATGGTAATGTAGTGTCTCCGGCATTAGGTGCTACTCCTTATGTGGAGGGAAGTGTCGGAATATCCAATATATTCAAAATACTGAGGATGGATCTGGTTAGGAGGTTTACTTATCTGGACCATCCAAGAATATCCAAATGGGGGATAAGGGCTAAGATTAAAGTCGATTTTTAGATCGGGCCTGGCCAAAAAAAGCCGGTATGTTTACATACCGGCTTTTTTATTAATTTATTAAATCAGGATAAAATTCTCTGGTTAAGCAAAGTTAAACCATGAACTTTCTGATTTATAATCTTCTATTACCTGTGAACTGTTATCGAAGTTAAATGCACAGATTAAAGTACGTACTTCCTGTTTAACGTTCATAATACAATTGTCAATCAGGTCTTTTCTAAATCCTTTAAGTTCCAGATCCAATACATAACCTAAAGAAACAATTCTTCCGATTACTTTTCCCAGATCAAATAATTTTCGTTGTGAAAGTGCACTGTTCAAAGTGAAACTCAGCTCATTTTTGAAGTAATGACAAGCTTGAGCGGTTTGTTGAAGTGTAGCCAGGAAATCAAATAAATTCGATTCTTTCTGTTTCTTCATCTGACGGACAATGATTTCAGAAATTTGCGCATAAAGCATTTCATTTGAACCTTCAAAAATCTGGAAAGGTCTGCTGTCCATAATCCCACGGCCACCAACATGTGAAGTCTGGTATCCTTTAGCGCCAGAAACCTGTGTTAAAATCTGTGCAGATTCCTGCATCAAATCAGTAACTACAGCTTTCATACTATTAGCTTCCAGGCCTTCTGTAGCCAAACTGTGTTCAATACCGCTAATCTTACTGCTTCTAACGCACATTGCTGAACAGATAGTGTAAGCAGATTGTATTTTTGAAAGCTGAAATTGGATCTGATCCATAGCCAGCAAGTTTGTTGCCCCAACCATCCTGTTTTTACATTGTAGAAGCGCCTCATCCAGCATTCGCTTAATAAAGCCCATTCCCATACCAGGAAACTGCATCCTGCTGCGGTGCAGAATGTCCAGCATCATTTTAATACCAGTAGATTCCGGATTTAATTTAAACGTTTTAGGTACTTCAATGTTTAAAATATTACGTCCGTAAGGAATCATATGCAGACCTATGGTATCAAAATACTCTTCTACTACCACATGTTGTTTCTCTTTTGTATTATCACATAGAAAGAAATCAATATCGCGGCTAAGTCCGCCGTCAGCCAGTTCAGCTCTGGAAGCAATCAGCCAATAGTCAGCAAGGCCGGTGAGACCCTGCCAATGTTTTGTCCCTTTAATATGGTAACCATTTGTCAATTCGCTATTACGGGTTTTCATGTTGAGGGCATCACTTCCATAGTCTGGTTCAGTGATCATCAGTCCACCCATATTCTGTTCGTAAAGAAAACGGTCAAAAACTTCTTTTTTAACAGACTCGTCTGCATATTTTGCAAGCGGTTCAAGAAAAAGGGCAATGTTAATTCCAAAGGTAAGCGAAAGTGGTAAAGATTCGTAAGAAGCTGCTGCCAGCACACTCAGACATTCTTTTACCTCAGCTCCCCGGCCTCCATACTCTTCCGGTATAGCAGCTGCCAAAGGTTGCTCGGCAAGAATCTCCTTCATCACTAAAGGAGGAAGTTCTGCCGCTAAATTAAATTGATTAATATTTTCTTTTCCCCTGAATAAGAGTTTTAATTTCTCTTCGAAATCCTTAATGTATTCTGAAAACTCTGTCTTTAATTCTATCATCATTAGGGTCGTAAATTACTGTAATATTTTAATATTATATCTCAACGCAAGATACATCACAAATATACCAAACTAATTTAGAATAGTTCCAGATAATTGTTATTCGGTGAATTCCCTGGAATTTATAGTTAAATAAGTGGCTAATATTCTAATACGTCATCAATAAGAAATGAATTTGCCGCTTCAATAACCCTGATATCTCTATTATATTTTTTGTGATAATTAGTATCTTCAAGTACTACATTAAATACAAAACCATCGGGAGTTTTGTTTTTTAGCTTACAATTTGTCACTTTGATCAGACCGTAATCTTGTTCGGGAATTAAGAAACCAAATCCAATTCCTGCTAATTCCGGATTATACTTTCCCTTCCACTTTGTAATAAATTCGTCTTCAGTGAGGCCATCATCCAAGTCCACATTGATTGCATCAATTTTATAAGCGCTATATTGAGTTGTATAAATATTTTTCACTTCTTTTTCGGCTTCTTCATTCGAATTTTCCATATTACCGTTAGCCTTGTTCAAAGAGCTTTCTATGTTAGCAATGAGCCATTCTTTCACTTTAGCAGCTTCAGGGGAAAGTTCCTGAGCAGCGTTTCCCATGGCAGGGGTCTTTTGCCGGATAGTATCCTTTGCATTAGTATGGACTGAGTCTGTAACGTTATTAGTGTCCTTATGTTTGCCATTACAGGAAGCCAGCAATATAGCGGCTGATAGGAGAATGATAAATTGCTTCATATGTTCAATTTTTTTTTAATTAGCTCAGACACCGGTCGGATACTTAATATAGACAAGGTATCAACAATCAGGCCTTTAGTTTTTCAGTTCTTTCCAGCCAGATACGTTTATAATCCTTTTTATATACTTCGGATAAGAAGGAATAATCAATAAGCTCAAAAATATTTTTTGTATTTGAGGTGTATTTCTTCAACATTCGTTGAAATACAACGGATGAAATCCCCAGCACATTCGCCAATTGCTCAAAATCCCTGCGCTTGATGTTCTTTTTCCTTCCGTTCAAGAGTAAAGCCATCTCTTCGCGATCTGCTGGATTAATTAAACTGCCGTTGATCAGGTCGTATGCAGGGGAGAGAATAATTTCATTTTCTCTGTGAAGTACGGAAAAATTCTTCATGTGCATATCATTATTGCCACTGAGGAAGGAAAATAGAAGTACCTCAAAATAAGTCAGGATATCAAGACGGTTATAAGTACAATATTTATTAATTAGTTTACCACAACGTTCGTAAGAGCTATCATATTTCTGCTCTGTTTGAAATTCACCTAATTGACAGAAATCTTCCATATGGATTTTGAAATTCCCCTGCCGATCAAAGCGTTCTGCCAAATACACCATTTCTCCGTTGGATGCAGGTATCAGACAATGATTACAGGTTTTAATCTTAAATAATGCAGCAAGATGCATAGTTAAGTCTTCTACTTCGGGCATTTGCAGGAACTCCTTGTTTTGAGGTTTTAAAATATATTTGCCCCATAATCCCACAACTGTTAATCTCTTTTCTTTGTTGACTGTCGTTAATTCAACTGATAATTTAGGTTGTACACCAGTAATTGAAATTCGCTGGTTTACAGTTTCTTTAGCCAGCTGATTTAATAGCTCAGTATTAAGCAGGAGTTCTGGGACAGAATCCACACCAAAAAAGCGTTTACTGCATTTATTGTGATAACGCTGGCCATCAGGAACTGGCTGGTAACAAAAGAAACAATTATCCATTTTCTTCCTCCTCTTCTGGATAAACAGTAACAGCGCCTATAGTGTCTCTGCAAAGATTAATAAGTAACTCAAACCGATCATTTCTTTTAAAATTCCACTGTTCTCTGGCAATATGGAGTAACCATCCTTCAGGGATCAAACCATCAAAAAAAGGAAAAAGAATCCTGCTTAGGTAAGGATAGGGCGATAAAGGTAAGGTTAGACTTACAGGCATAGACTTTTCCATATCCAGGTAAATTGGATCATAAGTGAAACGATAGCCGCCGTCGTATTGTTCCAGTATACCGGCCAGGAATTCTCTGTAATAGACTTTTGCTTTTTGCATTATTCAGTGGTGTAATTTTCGGTGATGCCAACTTGCTTGCCAAATAGTTCAAGTACTTGATTAACCTTGTCTAAACGCAGAGTAGTTTTCCCAGATTCCAGTTCGCGAACAAAGCGTAATCCTACACCTGCTTTAAATGCAAGATCTTCTTGAGAAAGTTTTAAGCTTTTCCTTTTTTCTTTAATAAATGATGCGATTGGACTCATTATTTTATACCAAATTTGAATGCCGTTATCCATATATGGATAATTTATATAAATATATAAATATAGTTTAATATACCCTATCGGGTATAAATGTTTTATTTTTTTTATTGATTATACCCGATAGGGTACATTTTATCTAAATGCTTTTAAACTATTTTGGCTGGAATTGAGTTCTATATCTTTATTCTCCATACAATACAATTTGCAAAATGATAAAATCGGACAAACAGTATATTTTCAAATCAGAAAGATTTGGCTTCAGAGACTGGAATCAGGGGTTTGCAACAGAGGGAGCCAAAAGATGTCTTGATTATGCGTTGACTCATTTGAACCTTGATAAGGTAAATGCAATGGCGCCAAAAATAAATATACCCTCCATAAACGTGATGAAAAAACTTGGAATGGAAGAAGTGCTGACCTTTAATCACCCTTTATTAATTGACGATGCAAGACTGCGGGAATGTGTATTGTACGAAATCAAATTAGTTATGCCATAATCCATACTTCTGGCTTTAAATCGATATTTATCGTTATTTTTAGGAGTCCGTTTGAATTTCAGACAGGCGATATGATTTTATAAGCTCAATTCATTTGAAGAACAAGAATTACATCGTA
Source organism: Pedobacter cryoconitis (assembly GCF_014200595.1). Lineage (NCBI taxonomy): Bacteria > Pseudomonadati > Bacteroidota > Sphingobacteriia > Sphingobacteriales > Sphingobacteriaceae > Pedobacter > Pedobacter cryoconitis. The sequence continues at coordinate 71,260 of NZ_JACHCG010000003.1, read as the reverse complement.
CTACTGTACGTAATTATAGGCTGTGTCTGGGTTGTGCTAAGTGATCAGCTGATTGCCTTTTTGGTGGATGGTATGCCAGTAAAGGATCGTGCGCTGATTAATAGTCTGAAAGGCTTTTTCTTTATCGCATTTAGTGCAGTCTTGCTGCATTACCTGGTCAACCTTTATAATAGAGGAAAGAAGCGCGAATTAGCTTATTTGCAACGCGCGCTCGATAACAGTAAGAAAGATCAGCAACAATGGTATTATGCCCATAAAATGGCTAAGATTGCCAGTTGGGAGTATTTGCTGCAAACAGATGAAGTAATATGGTCTGATAATTTATATACATTGTTTGGTCTGACACCTGATGCGGCCATTACAACCGTCTCATTTTTTCTGGAACAAATCCACCCTGATGATCTGGATGGATTTCTTGCAGCGCATGAAAAAACAAAGATTACAGGGGAGATGGATTATGTGCACCGCCTAAAAATTGACGGTGAATGGCGTCATGTACGTGAAGCAGGAAAAGTGATTTACCAGGATGGAAAGCCCTATAAAATCAGTGGTGTGCTCAAAGATATTACAGACAGCTTTAACCGGGAATTATTATTGAATAATGCGTTGGAAAGGCACGAATTAGTCAACAAAGCTACACACGACGCGATATGGGACTGGGATTTGACGACAAGCCAGGTGACCTGGAATTCAGGTTTAAAACAACTATTTGGCTATGACAATACGAAAGGTTTTTTCAAGCCGGATTGGTGGATAGGCAAAATGCACCCATCAGATAGTAAGAGAGTGCTTGACAGCTTAAATGCCTTTGTTAAACAAGCTAAAAAACGCTGGGAAGCCTCTTACCGCCTGCTTTGTGCTGATGGAACTTATAAGTATGTTTTTGATCAGGCTTATTTGGTGACTGGTGAGGATGGTGCACCCCGGAGGATTATCGGAGCCGTGAAAGATGTTGATGAACTCAGACGTAAAGATGAAGAAAACAAGCAACTGGCCGATGTGGTCAGTAAAGTTAAAAGCGGTGTCGTCATTAAAGATATTGCAGGAAAGATAAGCTGGGTTAACCCTTCATTTGAACAGCTGACAGGTTATCCGTTGAATGAGCTGAAAGGGAAAACCCCCGGCGAAATATTGTATGGCCCCGAAACCAGCAGGGTGACCGGTGATGCGATCATAGCTTCACTCAAAGCGCATGATTTCTTTAATATTGAAATTATAAACTATTCAAAAAGTGGAGATCCCTATTGGGTTGAAGTAAATAGTACTTCAATCGTAGATTCCGATGGACAGCACTCGGGATATATCGATATTGTCACCGAGATTACCGAACGTAAAAAGCGTGAAGTAGAAATTAGTGAGCAGAACCATACGCTCAAAGAGATTGCCTGGATTAACTCTCATGAGATCAGAAAACCTGTAGCCTCTATATTAGGATTGTCAGCACTTGCCAACGTTGCAGCAAACCAGGAAGAGAAAGAAGAATATTATAAAAGAATTAATAACTGTGTGAAGGAGATGGATGAAATTATTCATCAAACATCAGCAAAAGTAAATGAGCTGATGGGGAAAGAACATGGATTTTAATCAGAAAAAAATCAGGGCTCAAAATTAGAAAAATCACATTCCAGAGAAGCTCTGTCCCAGTTTCCGGTAACTGCTGCGGCCTCGTAAGTTGACTGTAGAAATTCCATCAGAAATTTTTCAGGGTCAGCAGCATTTCTCACTTCTTCATAATGAAGGATAAACTCACCTAAATCAGGGCTATAGAAGGCTTTCTCAGGTTTTACAGGCTGGTCTTTAAATGTTTCCGGAGTAGGGTAACAGTAAGCATAGAAAACAGGATAAGGGAAATTATCATTGCCCGGCCAGAAACCGCAGCTGCTTACCTCGTGAGAATAAGCTTCCTGCATTACATCGAGTGGCATGTTGGGCATTCCGCCAGCATGTTTAGGTGCTTTCCTGCCCGAAAACCGGGTAACAGCCAGATCAAACCCTCCCCAAAAGAAGTGGACCGGGCTGCATTTTCCACTGAACTTTGCTCTGAACCTGGTAAAAACAGCTTCCATTTTAACCAGTGCCTGCCAGAATGCAGCAATTTGATTTTCCTCATAATGACAATGGATTGTATCTTCCTGAAATGGGACCGCATTTTCTATTTCATTTGGCCTGGCATATATTGGTGCTTCAATTTCCAAAAGTCTTAGCTTTTCAAAAAGCTCGTGATAAAAACTGGATACTGTATGCGAAGATAAACTGAGCTGTTGTTGTCCGTTTGCGCTTGAGGTGATGATCAGCTGATGTGTAAGGAAGTCAAAATCTATCTGGAAAAGACCATTGTGATAAGGAATACTGCCCGTAGTCAAACCCTTTCCGGATACGTATAAAGTTACATGCCAGGAATGATTAAGCCATGGAGACCTGACCAGCCTGATCTTGCCAACGATCTGTGTCCACAATTGTACTGTTGCCAGTGTCTCTTTCAGGTTTTCATATTTTAATTCCGGCCAGTTAGTCATATCTTATGAATTTGGTTTAATAAATATACAGAACTCATCTTGAAACACGCGTCGGATTATAGCCGAATTGCTTCTTAAAAGCGAAAGAAAAATGAGACAGGTTTTCAAATCCTGCCTCGAAGTAAACAGCAGATGGTTTTTGTTTCCCTTCAAATATTTGGTAGTGGGCGAGATCTAGTCGTTTTTTTGTCAGCCATTTTTGGGGAGTAGTATGGAACACCTTTTTAAAATCCTTTTTGAAAGTAGTCAGGCTTCTTCCCGTTAAATATCCAAACTTCTCTGCCGGCATATTGAACATGTAATTTTTCTCCATAAAATCTTCCAGATCGATTTTTCCTGGTTCTTCGAATTGACCAAGGATATGATCAATATCCGGGTCAATAGTTCGTAGAATGGTGATTGCTTCCTGTACTTTTCCTGATGCTATTGCAGCAGGCAGTTCAGCAGAGAAACTAAAGTAAGGTAACAAGGAACTAAATAAACTATCCAATAAAGGATGCTGAGCAAATAATTTGATTTTAGGAATATCCTGGTTGCTATCATCTGTCTTTAGATCAGCATAATATTTGCGCAGAAACTCTAATGTGAAATAAACAGAAACAGCCCGGTATGGCTGCCCATTTGCGGGATATTTGGTTACTCTTGCCAGTTGATTCCGTGGAATCAGAAACGTGTCACCCCTGCGAAAAATATAAGAATGATCAGCCTGAATGATTTTCATCTCACCTGATATTACACTCACCAGTGCATGCTGATTAATGCTCATCCTTTTGCTGAAGTATTTTTTCTCTATGCAATTGAAAAATACATTTGCTTTCGCGCTTAAATCTTCCATAACCATAGTATAAAAATAAAGAAATCTATTGAATACTTACACCAGTAAGCTGTTCACTTAAATTCCAGAGTTCAGTAGCTATTTCAGCGTCAATTGCATGTGGCATTACCCCAAAATTTCCTTTTACGTCTGCCCCGGTTAACGGATCCATTGGGGTGAGGTCTGTCAATACCGAAGCAATATCATTGTTCTCACAATATACGCCCCCTAAACCGTCAAGCTTTGGACTCGTTGCGCACCAAACACTTGTTGAAGCACCTTGTTGTATAGTTTTAAGTTGTCTCAAAGGATCAAAAATTGCATTTCCCTGCGTATCAATAACTCCGGCTTTTAGCAGATCTTCTTTGGAAGCATGGCGGCTCAGGTTTGTATTGACAATTGTACCCGGATGAACAGAAAAAGCCCGGATACCATGTGTTTGTCCACGTTTATCCAACTCTAATGCGAAAAGGATGTTCGCTGTCTTTGACTGTCCATAAGCTGTATAGGGTGTATATTCCCGGTTTTCGAAATTGATATCTTCCAGGATCACCGGAGAATAGCGATGTCCACGGGAGGATACTGAAATTACTCTTGCTCCAGCGGCCCGGCATAGTGCTGGCCAAAGACTTAAGGTCAGTTGAAAATGTCCTAAATGATTGGTAGAAAGTTGTGATTCGTAACCTCTGGAATCCCGCATAAGCGGAGTTGCCATAATTCCTGCACTATTGACCAGGATATGAACAGGGCGGCCAGAAGCAACAAACTGAGCCGCAAATGCATCAACTGAATCTGGCTCCATTAGTTCCATTTCTTTAATCTCCACATTATTAATTCCTGTTAATGGCTGGGCAGCTCTGTCATAATCACGCGCAGGAACGATAACGCTTGCACCCGCAGCACTAAGGATCCGAACTGTTTCCAGGCCAATTCCGGAATACCCGCCAGTTACAATAGCAGTTTTTCCAGAGAGATTTATACTTTTGATTACATCTTGTGCAGTAGAAGCCGCACTAAAACCAGAATGAATAGGGTGCTGATTAGTAGGTAGTTTGATTGCTGAGCTATTTTTTGATTCCATTGTATCGTATGTTTAATTGATAAAACAAAGATAGACTGGTGAAAAATATAACGTTTTGTTTAAAAGGCGCAATTCACTTTGTTCAAAGGACATTAGTTAGCTTTAGTCCATTATTCATCTACCTTCTGGTTCCGAATAACTGTGTCCAGTAATTGCCATTACCAGCAGAACGTGCAACCCCCATCTCCTTAATATTAGCGCTCATGATATTTTGGCAATGTCCATGATCACTGTGGATCCATGAATTGAAAGCTTCATTTTCTGTCTGCTGGCCTTTGGCAATATTTTCAGCATAAGCAGACCAAAGATAACCCGCTGCGGTCATTCTTTGTCCAGGGTCCCGGCCTTCTGTATCCATATGATCAAAGTAGTTTTTCTTTTCCATATCATCAGAATGGGTTTTTGAGATTGTTGCCAGATCATTACTCCAGGTAAGTACAGGAACCGGTGGCATTTTGGTCACTCCACCATCAGGTTGTTTACAATCACATCCTTTTGTCCTTATGTCATTGACTAATTTCAAAAAGAGCGAATTGTCGAGGTTAGTGTCCGCATTTTTATTCGCCGGAACTGGTATAGGTAAAACTTGATTACCAGCAGGAGTCTCTTTTGATTTTGAACAGGATAACATAACAGTCATGCAGCTAATTAAAATCAGGGCAGAAGAGTAGTTCCATTTTACGGCAGATCTGAAATTCATACATTGGAATAGAATCCGTCCCAATTAATTTAATAGTAAATCAAATTAATGTTAACCTTTATTTTTGATATATTTTAATTGACAATCAAGCGTTATGCTGATATAATCTCACCGAAATGGAAAACCAAATTTTAACTGAATTAGCTGAAAAAACACAGGGTCTGTTTTATTTCAGTGAATCTGAAGCCCCGCTAACTATTGAAAACCTTGGACAAGTTCCAAAGGATCAATTAAGCGCAAAGCTTGTCCAGCTTAACAGCGAAACACCCGGCACATTGCAAACAATTGATGAAGATGCTTTCTTTGAAAAAATAGTGAACACTGCTGATCCGGGTGATCAGGTGATGGTAGCTAATGCCCGGAAATTTACTGTACTCCACACTTATCTGAAAGATAATTTCTCTGACATACAGATAGCCCGCATAGAAGGAGGAGTGAATGTACCGATTATCATTACTGCTTATCTCCCGGATGGTACTTGTATCGCGATAACTACTTATGCAATTGAAACTTAGGAAATACCTGCTTGCTTATCAATAAAAATGCCCGCAGAAATATTCCTGCGGGCATTTTTATATAAATACCAGTCTTAGATATTTGGAAACATTGACTGTGCTCTCTGACCAATCAGAGGGATTTCTTTTTTAGTTCCCTGAATAGCACCGATCAAACCTATAATCCATAAAATGAATATAATAAGAGACAGAATGCTGAATATTGTAAATACAAATCCTGAAGGAGCTATGCTAAGAATAATACGTTGTACAATTTGTAAGATAAAAGCTACAATATAAAGTAATAATGTTTGTCTTAGATGAAAACTTCCCAGTTCTGTCCTCTTGTCTTTATGCATACCGAAATAGGCGATAAGCCAGCCGATGATAGTGATATAACTGACAATAGCTACTGATTTTCCGTCTTCTGTTCTTGTTACGTTGAAGTTATTTTCCATATGTTTTTTTGTTAATTTAGCTTGTTTAGAGTGATTTAAATATTTGAATACCGTATCCTGCAATTAAGCTGGCAAGAAGAAAATTTGTCTTTAAAAACAGAAATTCTTTCTTAATAAAATGCCGCTATATAATACATTTTCGATAATTCTTAAATTATATAAACACCCTGAACAAAAATTAAGCCATCTGCTGACATAGGGTTGTCATTCACACTACTAATTTTGCTGCTTAACAAATAAAAAGATGGATACTATAAAAATTGACTCCTTCCACGTAATTGGTATTTCAATACGTACAACTAATGAAAACGGGCAATCAGCTAAAGATATTCCTAAACTTTGGGAGAAGTTTATGTCGGAAGGAATTCTTGACCAGATCCCAGATAAAATTGACAATTCACTCTACTGTATATATACAGATTACGAAAAAGACCATACGCAACCTTACACTACTATTTTAGGATGTAAAGTTGAAAACCTGAATGTTGTCCCTAATCAAATGGTAAGTAAAACAATTGAAGATACTTCTTATCAAAAATTTGTAGCCAAAGGAAATGTAATGCAGGGGGCAGTTTATAACGAATGGGTTAAGATCTGGAATTCAGAATTGGAAAGGACATTTACCGCAGACTTTGAAGTGTACGATGAGCGTTCTCAGAATCCTGAAAATGCAGAGGTGGATATTTTTGTGGCGGTTAAATAAGGCAATGCCGGGATAAGACAGGGTGATTAAGATCACCCTTTTATTTTGAAACCTTTTTAAGGGATTTCATTCAGGTAATCAACCTTAGTGGTTTTATGAACAGAGTCAGCTCTTGTTTTTTTTATTCCCTGAGCAGTTATGTAGTCTTTTTTAACAAGGACTGTTTTCTGTTTTTCCTGGTTCTGACAACTGTAAATGAACAGAGTAAGAAACAGTAAACTCAATAGTGATATTTTCATATCCAAATATCGGTAATACCTTTTGATCGTTATAATTGATTGTTTTAATGGTATTGATTGTTAAAACCGATCACAGAATGGAAATATTACAAGGGAATTGAAAGCAAAGGGATATCGAGCCCGGATGCCATCACACGGGTTTTACTCCTGTGAATAATATTGGCCCAGAAGCCATATTTCTTTGGAACCATAATTAGCAGATCGGCCTGAAACTCTTTAATCTCTTTCTCTATTTCCCTGATGACCATAATTGATTTCACATTTTTATAGTAATAAGTAATCCCATCTAATGCATCGTCCAGTGCATTGACTACAGAGGAATGCTCATCCTCAGATCTTAAAACTTCTAATTTCTGGTCTACATTAAAAACTTCAACATGTGCATCCAGGTCTACGGCTACCTCTTTGATTCGTGCCAGCGCTTTTTTAGATAATCCGCGTAATACATCACAGGCAAAAAGAACTCTTTTTGTACCCTCGAACTTTGCATTCAGCGGTACAGCCAGTACCGGAAGTTTTAAATTCTTAATGGCAAAAGAAGTTGTATTTCCCCAGAGATCCTGTTCCAGCGTTTTTTTTGGCATTCCTAAAACTACCAGTTCAGCTTTATATTTATTGATGACTTCCTTTAGTTCATCCTCAATAAATGAAAAGGCACATTCATGACCTACCTCAATCTGATAATCAAAAGAAAGGGAAAAAGATCTTTCTAATAAACGGATCTCATTTTCAATCATTAATGCCTGAATACTTGAAGCTGGCAAAAGTGTATTAGCTGCATGAAATGGAATGGCGAAGGAATTAAACAAAATCAGTCTTGCATTTTTATGCTTTGCAATTGCAGCAGCATATTCTACTGCATTCTCAGCAAGTATGGAAAAATCGGTTGCGGCAATTATAGTCATCATCATAGACTTACGTTTGAAACAATTTACTCAGATTACTTTGCTTAAACATAAAATGGAATTAATTTGACATAATAAAGAAAATCTATACATTTGAATCATCAGATGATATGATGAATACTACAAATCTAATTTCCCGTAAGTCACTGGCCGACGAGGTAGCCGAAAAACTACAACAGCAAATTGCCTTTGGCACTTATAAAGTAGCTGAAAAACTGCCTATAGAACCAGAACTGATGTCATCCTTCGGTGTCGGCCGCTCTACGATCAGAGAGGCGATCAAGATCCTGGTCAACTGCGGACTATTAAGAGTGCAGCAGGGAATAGGCACCTTTGTAGAAAATTCAACTGGTATTAAAGAACCTTTATCTCAGCGTTTGAAACGTGCTGATTTTGAAGATCTAAATGAAGTGCGGCATTTGCTGGAAATGAAAGTAGCTGAAAAAGCAGCACTGAACAGAACGAAAGCTGACCTGGTGAAAATTTACGACTGGCTCAAAAAACGTGACAAGGCAGCAAAGAACGATTTGCTGGAAGAATGTATCGATGCCGATATCCAATTCCATATATCCATTGCAGAAGCTTCAGGAAATGAAATCCTGATTGACTTATACAAATCGGTGGCTATTCATATGAAAAACTGGTTTCTGGAAGTTTATAAGGATACTAAAGCCTTTAAAGACACCAGCCATCAGCACAAACAACTGGTTAAAAGTATTGAAGCCGGCGATGCAAAAAAAGCATGGAATAACTCAGCAAAAATCATAGGACATATTTCTCAATAATAATTTCATCGCAAAGATGAACTGACATAATTTATGGAAACGAATACAGCAACACTAGATCCCGGTATCAAAAAAGACATCATTCAGAAAACGATTTATCCGATTCTTTTTACGATAAGTTTTACGCATTTCTTAAACGATATGCTGCAAGCAGTTATTCCATCCGTTTATCCGCTTTTCAAGACTGAATTTAACTTGTCATTTTCTCAGATAGGTTTGATCACGCTAACTTATCAGCTAACTGCTTCACTTTTACAGCCTTTTGTAGGCCATTATTCCGATAAAAAACCAAAACCCTATTCTTTGGCGATTGGTATGGGGTTCACGCTGATCGGTTTGATCTTTGTATCCATGGCTGCCAGTTTTGCAGCAATTCTGATTTCCGTTGGTTTTATCGGTATTGGCTCTTCAATTTTTCACCCTGAAGCATCCAGAGTTGCACATTTAGCTTCAGGAGGTAAAAAGGGATTGGCACAATCTATTTTTCAGCTGGGTGGAAACGCAGGAAGTGCGATAGGCCCTTTACTGGCTGCGCTGATTGTTATTCCTTACGGGCAATTTTACATTATCTGGTTCGGAATTGCTGCCGTTCTGGGTATCCTGATTTTATTCCAGATCGGCAAATGGTATAAAGGCCATCTTGATCTTAAAGTTCAGGGAAAAGTTCAGACTTCGGATGAACCTAAACATAATTTATCAAAAGGAAGAGTGATTGGCTCTATTGTTATCCTGCTGGTACTTATCTTTTCAAAGTACTTTTATATGGCCAGCATGACCAGTTATTTCACCTTTTACCTGATCAGCAAATTTCATGTTTCTGTTCAGGAATCGCAGCTCTACCTATTTGCTTTCTTAGCTGCGGTTGCAGCGGGAACGATGATTGGCGGGCCGCTAGGTGATCGTTTCGGAAGGAAATATATTATCTGGATCTCTATTTTAGGCGTTGCCCCATTTACGCTGCTACTGCCTTATACCGGATTATTTTTAACAGGAGTACTGGCTGTAGTGATCGGGGTAATTATCTCTTCTGCATTCTCTGCAATCCTTGTTTATGCGACAGAGCTGATCCCAGGAAAAGTAGGTATGATTGCCGGGCTTTTTTTCGGTTTCGCATTTGGAATGGGTGGGGTAGGATCAGCTGTATTAGGTAAACTGGCCGATCAGACCAGTATTGAATATGTATTTAAGGTTTGTGCTTTTCTACCGCTGATTGGTATAATTACTGGCTTCCTTCCTGATATTGAAAAGAAGAAACAAGCAATTAACTAACCTTATTATGGAACAAATTATTATTAGAAAAGCGACGCTCAGTGATCTGGATATATTACTGCAATTTGAACAAGGTGTCGTTGAAGCTGAACGTCCCTTTAATCCAGTATTAAAAGAATCAGGAGTTCATTATTACAATATCAACGAATTGATTACCGCTGATCATATTGAGCTGCTGGTTGCACAGTCAGGTACTGAAATTATTGGTTGCGGGTATGCGAGAATCGAAAGTGCAAAACCTTACCTTAAATACGATCTTTATGCCTATTTAGGCTTTATGTATGTAGTACCAGCGCATCGCGGGAAAGGCGTAAATAAGTTGATTTTACAAGAACTTACCGCATGGGCTAAAGGGAAAGGCATCACCGAATTGAGGCTTGAGGTTTTTTCAGACAATGCGATTGCGATTAAAGCTTATGAAAAGGCAGGCTTTGGAAAACTCTATATTCACATGCGGAATGAGATTTAAATTATTATTTATAAACGATTTAGCTCATATTTGCCAAAAAAAAGATTTTTCCTGACCCTAATTTATTATGAAATTATCTCTAGTTGCCATTGCTTTAATAATTCTTTCTGCCGGATGTAGCCAGCAGGACCAAAAAGTAAAGAATTATACACCGAGAACGATAACGAAAAATGAAGTCTTTAATGATTTCCCAACAAATGCCTCAGACTCTATTTCTGTTTTAACAAACAGTGAAGGAAAAGCAGAGACCTTTGGTGCAAAATTCAGAGACAGTACGGTTCATATTCAAACTGACCCGGCCGATCAAAGTAAAAGCCCGACAAAATTTGCCTCTGCGCAATTTATCAATAAACAAAAAACAGCGTTGCTGGTTCAGATTGCAGATAGTTCAGGCCTGGTTCCGCGCCCGTTTCTGATTGCAGTGAAAAATGGTGCATTAGAAGTGGTCAGTCTATATCGTCCATCTAAAGGCAAAGAAGATTTAAAGTTCAGCAAAGGAGTGAAGAAAATTGGTGCAACCGGATACCTGGTCAACAATGATTTTTTCATTACCAATGTAACGGCTAAAGTTTACTTAGTTAAAAGACAAAATCCAGATGACAGGATCCAGGGAGACGTTCTGTTAATGTCACCAGACAAACAGACTATTGTTTTTGCCGTTAAAGACGTCCTGTACCAGGTAAATTACCGGACTGATGAAGTAGTTAGTGAACCTATTGTTGCCGGCAGCCCTAAAGGGGATGAAGCAGCTTTTAATAAATGGATTACAGATAACTATGCTTTTGAGAAAAATAAAAGTGGAAATACTTTCCTGAAATACCATGACGATAACAGGATCGTGGATATGAAAGAATTCAAATAAGAATAAAAAAGGACAGCAATTGCTGTCCTTTTTTATTGACAATATGGTTAACCTCTTGATGCAATATACTGCTCACACAATCCAAAAGATAAAGTCATTCCATTACCGCCTAAACCATTGATTACAGTTACTCCCGGTGCTGCCTCCGTAATCAACTCAGTAGCCCCATTAGTCATTTTAGGATAGATACCGTGCCACGACTGCAACATTTTCCATTCCTTGAAATCAGCAAAAGTATGCAGGTAATCGATAATCATGGTATTGATAAATTCCTTATCAAAAGGATCATGAACCAAACCATACTCATGTGAATCCCCGATAGTCAGTTCACCAGTTCCATTTTGTGAAACCATTACATGAATACCCCAATTCAAATGCGTTGCATACTGCTCTTCATATCTTTTTCTTAAAGCCGGTAAAGAAGCGGCTGCCTGGAAGCCCGGATAATGGATCATAGATAAACCACCGCAAAGAGAAGGCCCGATACGCCATTCATCTGGCTGAGTAACTAAACGCATCATCTGTAACTTACATTTAGTGATCGCTGCAGCCGAAAATAATTCGGGATAAAGCGTTTCAAAATCAGCACCGCTGCAAACAAAAATCTCCTCTGCCTCCCAGCTTTGATTTCCCGAACTCACTTTAGGATGTTCAATCCGGCTGATGGCCGTATTCCAATGGAAGACTACTCCGTACTTTTCTGCCAGGTAAGCCGCTACCTGTCCAACAGCCACTCTGGATTCAATAATCATTTCCTCTGCACTCCATAAAGCACCTTTCAACCCATTTACATTGATTGCAGGTGATTTCGCCAATGCCTGTTCCGGCGTTAATAAACTGCAATTCCGATGTTGGCGGTTAATTTCTGCATATTCACGCATCACTTGCAACTCATCTTCATGATAGGCAATATGTAAAGAGCCTACCTCATCATGCCATATTTTAGCCTCCGTACAGATCTCTTTCCAAATACTGCGGGATAACATTGCCCTTTCAAACATTGGGCCTGTAGCTTGTCCAATCGGCCATACCATGCCGAAATTGCGGATGGAAGCACCAACAGCGCGTTCATTCCGCTCAATAACTGTGACTTTATAACCTCTGATGGCCAGGGCACGGGCAGTAGCTAAACCTACAATGCCTGCACCAATTACTATTGCTTTATTCATAATGATACGATATTAAAAGCTGTTCATTTCTCTTTTGTTCCTCAGCTTTTTTTTCTTTATTTCTGTTCTTCTGTGCAGTTTGTAAAAAGTAAATCAAAGACAACACCCCGCTAATTACACCCACAATGGCAACAAGCATTACACCTTCTTTAAAAAAGTTACCCCAGCTAATATCAGGCTTGCCCAGTTCTTTGACTAACAAAATACTTACACTCGCTAAATAACCCGCAGCATCAGCTACATACATAATGAAGCCAGCATTGCTGCGGTAATTGAAAGAAGCAATCATCCTTTCAAAAAATATAGCGTTGTAAGGAACATAAGCAAGATAAAGACCCAAACCTGCGGTTGTCATCCAGGCAATCGGGCTGATCATCTGATGATCAAAAAGATATGTAGACATGCCGACCAGCAAACACCCACCGATAATAAACAGATGAATAATACTGAAAGCCTTGATGTTCTTTTTAACCAAAATCAGCAAGCTCATCGCGATCAGAACAATAACGGAAATGAATAAATCTATGTGCGTGTAAATATTATTACTCTTTACCCCCAGATCTGCCCAGATTTCTACTTCGAAATTATCCCTCACATCACGCATAATCGTTAACAGGACATAAATAATCAGTGTCAAAATAATACCTGGTAAAAAGCGGATCAGGAAAGCTTTCCGCTCTTTAGCATTCATTGGCGTACGTTCTACCCTTAACTTTTTATCTTCCACAGTAGGAGGAGGCATCAGTTCCAGGCAAAACACAAAGAATAAAAGCGGGATTACAAATATGGCTCCCGTAAGGAAAGGCATATTAAATTCATTGATATGGAAATCTGTCAATAAAGTACGACCGATAGTTTTGACAAAACCAGAAGCGAAAATTAAACTGATAGACATTACAGCCGCCATAAACTCGGTAGATTTTCTGCCTTCCAGATAACCGAACACCAGGCCCCAGATCATTCCCAGTGGAAAACCATTGATAAATAAGAAGGCGATATTCCAGGGAGCAGGGACGAGTGCAAACCCTAATAAAGCAAGCCATGAAATTCCAATCAGAATCAGGATGCTCTTACCCCTGTTATTTCCTTTGATCTCGGAGATAAAACGAATACCATAAAACTTACTTAACATATAACCCATCACCTGTGCAATTACCAGCCATACTTTATAGTCAAGGTGCAGATATTGGTGATCAGTAAAAGTACCTGCTGCAAATGCCTTACGAAAGGAATACATGGCTGTATAAGTTCCAAATGCAGCTAAAGCGGCCATTATAGAGATTACTGCATACGGTAATGCCGCGACTTTAATGCGCAGGCGATCGATTAATTTCATACTATCCGTTTATAATGGTCAGTACTTCTGCCATATCATCGATCAGGTGAGTAGGATGGTAAGACGCTAACTCGTCACGGGTAAAAATTCCGGTTGTGATACCCACTACATACTTACAGCCTGCATTTTGTCCTTCATGGATATCTACTTCAGTATCTCCTGCTTTCAGTACTTGCAGCGGATCTGTAATTCCCGCCTGCTGCATTAACCGTTGAATCATCAAAGGATGCAGCCTGCCCAATTCAACCTCGTCAGATCCAATTAAATAATCAATTATTCCTTTTTCTCTCCATTGCAAACGGTTAATAATCGCATCGGCAATATCTTTTGAGAAGCCAGTATTGATTCCAACGCTGACCCCTTGTTCCCTTAAAGCTTTTAGCGTTTCTTCCACATTCGGAAGCGGCTCAATCACAGGGCCTGAAGTATAAAAATTAAGCATTTGCTGTACAAAATCAGTGTGGATGGTGCTGATCAACTGTGTAGTAATGGTTTCAGCTGCCAGCCCATGCATTTGCAGGAGCTGTCTGATCGCGAGATTTTTTTCATAACCCATCAAAGGGTTTATCTGTACTAAATCAATTGCATAACCGTGTTTTGCTAAAGCCGCCTGAAGGGCCTTGCTCACTTCATGATTATCCTTAATTGTAGTACCTGCTATATCAAATACTGCTAGTTTAATAGGGCTCATAGCTATTATCTTTTGTTTAGCAATACTAAACTTTGTTTATTAATAGCAAATAACCTCAATGTTAAGCTTTGGTAAACAATTGATTCATAAATTTAGCTAAATTTAGACCATGCATATCGTAACAGTTTTATGGCTTAAGTCACTCGATTTTTTTAGTAATGTTCCTGATGATCAGCTACAATGGTTTATAGATAACAGTGAAAATCAATTGCTGAATGATGGCGATTATCTGACTCAGCCGGGCGATCCGATCCAGGGCCCTCATGTGCTTGTAGGCGGTAAACTGAGTCTTCATATGTTCCAGAATGGTTCCAAACGTGAATTTGTGATGTTTACCAAAGGGGATATCTCAGGTTACCTGCCTTATTCAAGAGGGAAGATTTCGGGAGGCTATGCACAGGCAATTGGCGAAGTACAACTCTTGAGTTTCCGTACAGAAAGAATTCAGGAAATGATTAAGGATCATTTTGAGCTGACGCAATCACTTGTTCATGTGATGAGTAACCGCGTCAGAGAGTTTACAGCTATGCAGCAGCAAAACGAAAAAATGATGGCGCTCGGTAAACTGAGCGCGGGATTGGCGCATGAGCTGAATAATCCTGCTTCTGCGATTGTACGTGACTCTATTTCACTGAAGGAACACTTAAGAATGGGACCGGAAGTTTTTAAGAAAGTGGCAGCCATCACCATTGCCGAAGCTCAGATTGACAAATTAAATGAGGTATTATTCGGAATATTAGGCAATAAAGAGAAACCTCTTTTAAATCTAAAACAGCGGATGGTTCTGGAAGATGAAATTGCAGACTGGTTTGAAGCGCAGAACGTAGAAAACGGTTATGCGATTGCAGAAAGCTTCGTTGACTTTAACTTTAGTGTTGCAGATCTGGAAGCCTGTGCAGCACCAGTTGCTGAACATCTTTCCCCGGTATTTAACTGGATCAGTAATCTGCTGGTTACAGAGCGGATGGTCGAAGATATTCAGGAATCCTCTAAAAGGATAGCCGATCTGGTTAATTCGGTTAAAACATTTACCCATATGGACAGGGGAATGGATAAAGAATACGCGGATATTCATATTGGTATCCGCAATACACTGACCATGTTAGGTCACAAAATCAAGAAAGGTAATATTACAGTAGTGGAAGATTATGATGAAACGCTTCCACAGATCAAAGGAATGATTGGCGAATTGAACCAGGTCTGGACAAACCTGATCGACAATGCAATTGATGCCATGGAACCAAACCAGAAAGGCACTTTAACCCTGAAAACAGAAAAGGACAGAGAATTTGTTAATGTCTTTATTATTGATGACGGCCCAGGCATTCCTGCCGACGTTCTCACGAGTATATTTGATCCCTTTTTTACGACTAAACCCATGGGTAAAGGCACAGGAATGGGACTAGAAGTGGTTCAGAGAATCATTCATCAGCACAATGGTAACGTTAAGGTTAAATCAGTACCGGGCCGGACGGAATTTACGGTATGTTTTCCATTGGAAAACTAATGGCTTGATAAGCTGTTTAACGAATTTTAAATTAGTATAAAAGATGAACCTTCCTATAATTTTTTCTATAGATGATGACCCTCAGGTTTTGCGCGCAATCAGCCGCGATCTGAAAATAAAATACGGTAAAGAATACAAAATATTAAGCACTACTTCTGCTCAGGAAGCATTAGATATGCTGATCGAACTTAAAAACAGTGCCGATGTGGTCGCTTTATTTTTATGCGACCAGCGGATGCCCGAAATGGAAGGCGTAGCTTTTCTGGAAAAGGCAATGCTGATTTATCCCGAAGCGAAGCGTGTTTTACTGACCGCTTATTCTGATACCGAAGCTGCAATTAAAGCTATCAATGAGGTAAAACTGGATTATTATCTGATTAAGCCATGGGATCCGCCAGAAGATAAACTCTATCCTGTGATCAATGACCTGCTGGATGACTGGCAAGGTGATTATACACCTGAATTTAAAGGAATCAGAGTGGTCGGTTTTCAGTTCTCCCCATTATCGCATGTGGTCAAAGACTATTTAGCCAGTAATCTGATTCCATACCGGTGGATGGATGTGCAGACCAATCCTGATGCGACCAGTTTATTGACGCTTAATAAGCTGACAAATGATGATCTGCCAGTAGTTTTAATGGATGACGGAACATTTTTAACTAAACCTTCCATTAAGGAAATTGCAGCTAAAATAGGGAAGAACCCGGAAATCATTCATGACATGTACGATGTGGTGATTATTGGCGCAGGCCCGGCAGGTTTGGCTGCAGCAGTTTATGGGGCTTCTGAAGGATTAAAAACACTGATGATCGAGCGTAAAGCTCCCGGAGGACAGGCGGGAACAAGTTCAAGGATCGAAAACTATCTGGGCTTTCCGGCTGGATTGAGTGGAGCAGATCTGACCAGAAGGGCAATCAGCCAGGCTGTACGTTTGGGTGCTGGCTTCTTATCTCCGCAATCGGTGAGTGATATTAAACAAAAAGATGGTTATAAAACTATTATTCTGGAAGATGGCCCGGAGATTATCAGCCGTTCGGTAATCATCACCACAGGTGTGGATTACCGGAAACTGGAAGTAAAAGGTGTTTCTGATCTGACTGGTGCAGGTATTTATTATGGAGCTGCCACTACAGAAGCCAGTGCTTGCAGGGATAAAAATGTTTATATTATAGGTGGAGGCAATTCAGCGGGGCAGGCAGCAATGTATTTGTCAAAATTTGCTTGTAGTGTCAACATCGTTGTCCGTAAAGATGATTTGACATCAACTATGTCCTCTTACCTGATTGATCAGATCGGGCATACACCGAATGTGCATGTTTTAGGAAACACCGAAGTCATTGAAGCCAAAGGAGACAAGTGTTTGGAGAAACTGGTGCTGATTAATGTCAAAACAAAAGAAACCAGGGAAGAAGAGGCTGCGGCACTTTATATTTTTATAGGCGCTAAGCCCTATACAGACTGGTTGAAGCTGGATATCCTGAAAGATGAAAAAGGTTTCATTGAAACTGGCCGTGAATTGAGAAATTATGAGAATTTCAATAAAACATGGAAACTGAAAAGAGACCCGTTTTTATTAGAAACCAGTTGTGCAGGTATTTTTGCCGCAGGTGATGTGCGTTCGGGCGCGATGAACAGAGTAGCCTCCGCAGTAGGGGAAGGCTCTATGGCAATCAGCTTTGTACACAAGTACCTGGCTGAAGTTTAAACAGCTGACCGAAGTTTAATAAAGGCTTTACACTAAAGATTTATGTGGGCAATATCTTTGTTACAGCGCATTAATTATAAATATTTCTTATAATTTGATAGCTAAAATGCGCTTTATTAGATTGATACACATAATTTGATTAACAAGAATGAATTCCAGAAGAGACTTTTTAAAGAAAGCAGCAATGTTTTCTGGTGCTGCCGGTTTAGCCAACGTAATTCCGATGTCGATACAAAAGGCAATGGCAATTGAAGCAGATCCCGGAACCACTTTTTATGATGCAGAACACGTGGTGTTCCTGATGCAGGAAAACCGTTCTTTTGATCATATGTTTGGTAAACTGAGTGGTGTACGTGGATTTAATGATCCTCGCGCAGCAATTTTGCCCAACAAGAATAAAGTGTGGCTGCAACAGGACGCTTCTGGAAATACTTTTGCACCTTTCCACATAGATATTAACAAAACTAAAATTACCTGGCAGGGTGGGTTGCCTCATTCCTGGAATGATCAGGTTGCAGCACGTAATAAAGGGAAGTATGATAAATGGGTACCTGTAAAAACTCTCATGACCCTGGGGCACTACGAGCGTACTGATATTCCGTTTTATTATGCGCTGGCTGATGCCTTTACCATTTGTGACCATAGTTTCTGTTCTTCACTAACCGGTACTACGCCAAACAGGCTATTCTTCTGGTCAGGTACGATCCGTCCGCAGCAAAATGGAAAAGCTGTAGCAGTAGTGAATAATTCGCAGGCTGAATCTCATTCTGGTACTTTTGTAGACTGGGATACTTTCCCCGAACTGCTGGAAGACCATGGCGTATCCTGGAAGGTCTATCAGAACGAACTCTGGACAGCAAATTTACAAGATAAAAGAGTTGGTGACTGGGTAGATAACTATGGAGATAACCCTTTGGAATATGTGAAAAGATACAACGTTAAACTTTCTGCCTATTTCCGCAAACATGGTGACCAGACTAATAAAAAAGAAATTTTAACAGCAGAACAAGTTACTGCGAAATATAATAAACTGAGCCAGAAGGAAAGAAACCTGATTGATAAAGCATTTGCGACCAACATCAATATACCAGGAGATTATCTGGAGCTTGAACCCTTCACTTATACCGATGATCAGGGTAAAAAGGAGACAGTGGATATTCCTAAAAATGATATTTTCCACCAGTTCAGAGCAGATGTAGATCAGGGAAAATTACCTGCTGTTTCCTGGTTAGTTGCCCCTCAGCGCTTCTCAGATCACACCAGTTCCCCTTTATATGGAACCTGGTATGTGTCCGAAGCCATTGATATTCTGACTAAGAACCCTGAAGTCTGGAAAAAGACAATTTTTGTTTTAACTTATGATGAAAATGATGGCTATTTTGACCATATTCCACCATTTGTAGCCCCGAACCCCAATGATCCGGAGACTGGAAAAGTCTCTTCAAAAATGAATATTGATGTAGAATGGGAAGCTAAAATGGGTAGTCCGCTAGGTTTAGGTTATCGGGTACCTATGCTGATTGCTTCACCATGGAGTAAAGGAGGATATGTGAATTCACAAGTATTTGATCATACCTCTTCACAGCAATTCCTGGAGAAATTCTTAAGTAAAAAGACAGGTAAAAAGATTAAAAATAATAATATCAGTGACTGGAGAAGGGCAGTCTGCGGGGACTTAACCTCAGTATTCAGACCTTATAACGGAGAAAAACTGGTTAACCCTGAATCCCTGAAAAAAGAGGAAGTAGTGACTAGTATTCAAAATGCAAAGAATAAACCTGCACAGGTTACCCCTGATGCACTAACTGTAGCAGAAATAGCCGCAATCAATACCAACGCACCATTTTCTTTCGCATCACCAGCGGCTATGCCAGTACAAGAAAAGGGAACAAGGAAAGCCTGTGCCCTGCCTTACCAATTATTTGCAGAAGCTAATCTGAATGCAGATAAAACAGCGATAGAATTAAGATTTGAATCTGGTAAAACAGGATTTGGACAATTACTGGAACCTGTAGGTTCGGCATTCAATGTAACTTCCTTAAATCCATATGCTGAAGTAGCTGGTAAAAACTGGGATTACGCGGTTAATGCCGGAGATCAGGTAACACACCAGCTTCAGCTGAGTAAATTTAAAACTGAAAATTATAACCTGCTGGTTAGAGGCCCCAATGGATTTTTCAGACATTTTAAAGGCAGTAAAAATGATCCGGAACTTACCGTAAACTGCACTTATGAGAAATCAGGTTTGTTAAAGGAAAAACTCAGTGGAAACGTCAGTATACTATTGGAAAATAAAGGGACAACGGCTTTAACGCTGGAAATCAAACAGGGCGTATATGCAGGTAATCCGCAAAAAGTTCAATTGAAACCTAAAAGTAAAGAACAGGTTGTACTAAACCTTGGAAAGAATTCGGGCTGGTATGATTTTACAATTTTAACCACAGATGAAGCTTATAGCAGACAATATGCAGGGCACGTGGAAACAGGGGAAGAATCTGTTTCTGACCCTTACATGGCAGGAATCCTATAATAGCTATCCTTGTTTATAAGTGGGCAGAGAGATGAAAAAAGAGCTTCCAAAGTTTTTACCTTCACTTTCTGCCCATACTTTGCCCTTATGGCTTTCCACAAGCATCTTCACAATAAACAAACCTAAACCATAAGATTTTTCATGTGCTGTAGGAATAGCGCTTAATTTTGCGAATTTCGTAAATAGCTTTTTCATATCCTCTTCACTCAGGCCGAGACCTTCATCTTTGAACTCAATGATCAATTCGTCTTCGGCCAGCGAAGTATTGATAACAATAGTAGCTCCTTCATAAGAATACTTCATGGCATTGCTCAGTAAATTGTCCAGTACGTCCAGTATCCGTTCCCGGTCCGCGTATATTAAAACAGACAGTTCATTGTTAATGATTAAAGTTTGGTTTTTCGCAATAAGTGACAGCTCAAACGACTGCTGCATCTGTAAAAGCAAGTCGGTAATAATGACCGGCTCATGCACGAGTTCAACAAGCGAATTCTCACTTCTGGCATCGGTTAGCAGATTGTTAAGCTTTTTCTCTACTCCTTTAGAAGAGCTCTCAATTTTGGCGGCCATAGCAAATACCTTTTCACTTGTCATTTCACGACTGCCCAGCAACTGCGCATACAATGAAATTGATGTAATCGGATTTTTCATATCATGGGCCAGACGATGCAGCCTGTCATCATAAGCTCTTACAATTTTTCTGTTGACCATGCGGGTTTCCAGCTTCTCCATAACCATTCTGGAAAGTAACAGGAGCATTTTGGACTGATGATCGGTTACTGTGGCCCGGGGTTCTGCATCTAAAACGCAAACTGTACCCAGTGCAAACCCATCAGCAGTTCTGATCTGTGCCGCTGCATAAAACCGTACACCTCCCGGTCTGGAGATATAAGGGTTTTTCATTAACTCCGGAAATTGATGAGTGTCGTAAAAAATAGTCAGGTCATCCTCCATAATGCTCAGTGAGCAAAGGCCGTAAGCTCTGGAAATATGGTCAACCTCAATTTTGCTGCTGCTTGCTTTTACGAAAACATGTCCTTTATCAACAAAAGTTACAAAAGCTTTCTTAGTTCCGAATATTTCGGCCGCCATTAAAGCTATCGTATCAAAATCCGTTTCAGAATGGGTGTCCAGAATTTCATATTGGTATAGCTTTTTTAATCTGATCTCATCATTCGTAGGAATAAGATCATCCGGCGTTTTATTATTTGTCATCGATTTTAATTCAGGGCATCCGTGGTTACATCATAAGGCACGTTTTAGCCTGGTTTGACCGGGCATAAAAAGAAATCCTAAGAATAATATTATGCATTAAACAAAAAACTGGTTTGATTGTTGTATAAATTGTTCTTTTTATAAAACGATGCTGATTAACTATAAAAGTAAAAGAATTACAATGACCGGTCCGTGTATGTTTATGTATCAATATTATTCATCCTTATAAGCTATGAGTATAATTAGACTTTGCCTGGGATTTATTAAGTTTCTATATTCACAGGTCTGAAAAAAACATGATATTCATGTTATTTTAAACCTGAACTGAAAGATATGAAACAAAAAGGCGTTAAAATTATTGCTGTTGTGCTATGTTGTTTATGTGCTGTCATCCCTGCCAGCGCTTTCAAGTTAAACAATTCTGGTTACAAAGACGCTAAGTTTGCATTTCCTTCTTTACTCACTGCTACTGCTTTTAACAAGCTTTTCCCATTGAGAAGTAAGTTCTATACTTATCCTTCTTTGCTGAAAGCTGTTCAGAATTTAGCACAGGTAAAAATTCAAGTAGAGAAAAGAGGGCCTTTTATTTATAAAATTACCAGAACTGACCAGCGCACTGGAAAAAAGAGCATTGTTCGTCAGGATAAAGATTGGAATGAGGCCTGGGCGCAGCAAAAAGAATATACGACTGTCACTATTGACTATGGTCTGTTCTGTAACAGTGCAGATCAGAAGATCAATCAAAAAGAATTGGCTGCTTTTTTTGCACAGGCCGCCCATGAAACAAGGGATGGAGCTGACGGTAAATTTAATGATGGGCTGATGCTGAAAAGAGAACTGGATACGACAAATGCCTATATCGCTGCGAATGTGGTTTATCCTGCGGTTGCGGGTAAGAAATATTACGGACGCGGCCCGCTTCAATTAAGTTATAACGGAAATTATGGCTTTGCTTCAGCCTGTATCTTTGGAGACAAAAACAAATTACTCTCTGATCCCGATCTGATCCTTAAAGACCCTGTTGTTGCTTTTGAAACTGCAATCTATTTTTGGATGACCCCTCAGGGAGTTAAACCTTCCGCACATGAAGTGATTACCGGGAAATGGAAGCCTTCAGCTGCGGATCAGGCAAAGGGCTGGGTTGCCGGATTTGGACTGGTGACCAATATTATCAATGGCGCAATTGAATGTAACCATGGAGATGCTGTAGCAGCCATGAAAAACAGAACTGATTATTATCAGTACTACTTACGTGCATTCGGTGTAACTGATACCAGGAAATGTTCCTGCGGAACTATGCAGCCCTTTCCTTAAGCGTTTAGCATTGGTAAAATTTCATCTACATACTTTCTTTCATTAGCCAGACGGGGTACTTTATGTTGTCCGCCCAATTTACCTTTTGATTTCAGCCAGTTATAAAAAGTATCTTTTGGTGCATTGTGAACTTTGGGTCTGCAAAGTGCCATGTTGTTAAAGCGTTTGGCATCATAATCAGAATTGATATCTCTGAGGGTCTGATCAAGTACATCTACGAATTTCTCAAAATTATCAGGCTGCTGATCAAATTCTATGATCCATTCATGTCCTCCGGCATCATTTCCTTTAAAATAAATAGGGCAGGCAGTATAATCTTTAAATGCTGCACCAGTTTCCCTGCATGCTTTACTGATCGCCTGTTCCGCATTGTCAATAATCACTTCTTCGCCAAAAGCATTGATAAAATGTTTAGTGCGGCCTGTAATTTTGATCCTGAAAGGGGATAAAGAAGTAAATTGAACCGTATCTCCAATTACATAACGCCATAAACCAGCATTGGTAGAAATGATAATAGCATAGTTTTTATACAATTCTACCTCTCCAAGACTTAAGGTAACCGGGTTATCATCACAAAGCTGTTCTAAAGGTAAAAACTCATAGTATATCCCATAATCCAGCATTAACAACATCTCTTCCGAATTCTTCTGATCCTGTATACCAAAGAAGCCCTCAGAAGCATTGTAGGTTTCCAGGTAATACATATCCTCTCTGGGGATCAATTCTTTAAACTGCTCTCTGTAAGGACTGAAATTAACCGCACCATGAAAGTAAAGCTCCAGATTTGGCCATACTTCCAGTAAATTCTTTTTACCTGTAATTTCCAGTACCTTTTTAGCAAGTACAATAGTCCACGTCGGTACACCAGAAATGTTGGTTACGTTCTCTTTAATGGTGGCCTCTGCCATACGGTCCATTTTTTGTTCGTAATCATCCATCAAAGCGATTGAAATATCCGGCGTGCGGTAGTATTCCGCCCACATTGGCAGGTTTTTGATCAGTACAGCTGATAGATCTCCATAAAAAGAATCTTCATTTAACTGGTTGATTTGATGACTGCCACCTAATACAAGCGCTTTCCCGGTCAGGATCTGGTTGGAAGGTTTGTTATTGCAGAAGATCGAGATCATATCCTTTCCACCTTTAAAGTGGCATTCTTCTAAAGCCTCAGGAGAGACCGGGATAAATTTACTTCTGTCACTGGTTGTACCGGATGATTTAGCGAACCATTTAATCTCTGAAGGCCAGAGAATATTTTGTTCCCCTTGCAGCATCCGTTCGATATAAGGTTTTAAGGAATCGTAATTTTGAAGTGGAACACGCTGTTTAAACTGTTCCGGGGTTTCAATAGACTTATAATCATATTTCTTTCCCCATTCTGTGTTCTCCGCACAGGAAATCAGGGTGTGAAACCATTCCTCCTGGACATCTATCGGATATTTCATGAAAAGCTCTATCTGGTGGACACGCTTTTTCATATACCAGGTGAAAATAGAATTTACAATTGCCATACGATAGATTATAAGTTTTTACTGCGAAGTACAAAATTGGAACCCAGGTAGACTTTTCTTACCATTTCATTGGCGGCAAGTACCTCGGGAGTACCAGACTCCAGTATTTTACCTTCAAATAGCAAATAGGCCCGGTCCGTAATGGAAAGTGTTTCCTGAACATTGTGGTCGGTAATCAGGATACCGATATTTTTATTTCTGAGTTTGGCAACGATAGTCTGGATTTCCTCTACAGCAATAGGGTCTACCCCCGCAAATGGCTCATCCAGTAAAATGAAATTAGGACTTGCTGCAAGTGCTCTTGCGATCTCTGTCCTGCGGCGTTCCCCTCCTGATAAAAGGTCACCCCGGTTTCTTCTTACTTTGTGCAAACTGAATTCATCAATCAACTCTTCCAGTTTTTCCTGACGTTCTACCCTGGTCATGGTGGTCATTTCCAGAATCGACAGGATGTTGTCTTCAACAGACAGCTTTCTGAAAACAGAGGCTTCCTGTGCTAAATAACCAATCCCTTTCTGTGCCCTGCGGTACATCGCATCCTTGGTGATGTCTTCATCATCCAGGTAGATATTACCTTCATTGGGTTTGATCAGTCCTACAATCATATAAAAGGAAGTAGTTTTTCCCGCTCCGTTAGGGCCGAGTAATCCTACAATTTCCCCCTGACTCACACTAAACGAAACATCGTTGACGACCGTTCGCTGTTTGTATTTTTTTATAAGATTATCAGCTCTTAATATCATTTATATGATTGGTTATTTATCTCTATTGCTTTAATATTCAATTGCAGGCGCTTCTGCTCTTTCCACACATTTTCTTCTATCGTATAACAAACAGAGAAAGGTTGATCAGGTTTTAATAGTTGCTCAAATTCTGCCAGTCCGAATCCAATGGTTTCAAAAATACTGGAATTTTGTTGTTTAATACTCAACTTTAAATGTTTTGCCCCTACAATATAAGGTCTTCCCACGAAAAATACATCATGGCTTACAAATACCGGGGCCGGGTTAACCGGGCCAAAAGGTGCCATCTGAGCGAGTATACGCTGAAACTTGCCATCAATCTGAGCCAATGAAATTTCATTGTCAATCAAAATCTCCGGACAAAGTAAATTTTCTGTTATGGTCGCCGCAACAACAGTTTCAAACCTTTCAGCGAAAGCTTCAATGTTTTCAGGCTTAATCGTCATCCCGGCTGCAAACTTATGCCCGCCAAATTGTTCCAGTAAATCCGCACAACTTAAAAGCGCTTCATACAGATCATAACCTGGTACCGAACGTGCTGACCCTGTCAGCATCCCATTGGATAATGTTAAAACGATGGTTGGCCTGTAATATTTTTCTGTCAGGCGGGAAGCGACAATACCAATCACCCCTTTGTTCCATTGGTCGTTGTAAACTACCGTTGTTTTTTTATTGATCAGGATTTCAGATTCATCAATCAATGCCAATGCCTCTGCGGTAATATTCTGATCTGTTGTTTTGCGGTCTGTATTCTGTAAATTAATAAAAAGACTTTGTTCTGCGGCCAGCGTATCCGCTGTACACAATAACATTTTAACTGCCTGGTTACCATGATCCATCCGTCCGGCGGCATTAATCCGCGGTGCTAAAGTGAATACAACATCGGTAATGGTAAAATCTTTGTTTTTACCGCAGCTATCCATTAATGCTTTCAGCCCTGTGCAAGGGTTTGTATTTAATTTGATCAGCCCATAATAAGCAAGGGTACGGTTCTCATCATTAACCGGAACAATATCCGCAGCAATGGAAACCATAACCAGATCAAGATATCTTTCGTAATTTTCTGCCGGAAGATTGTGCGTCAGGCAATATGCCTGGGCCAGTTTAAAACCAATTCCACAGCCAGCAAGTTCTTTAAACGGATAAGGGCAATCTGATCTTTTAGGATCAAGGATGGCGATTGCTGCCGGCAGTACGTCGCCCGGCAAATGGTGGTCACAAATGATAAAATCTATACCGAGTGTATTTGCATAATCAATCTTGTCATTTGATTTAATTCCGCAATCCAGTGCAATGATCAGGGTAATCCCGCGCGCCTTTGCATGATCAATCCCTGCGGTAGAAATTCCGTACCCTTCTTTATGCCGGTCAGGAATGTAGTATTCAATCGCAGAAGTGAACTGGCTGAAAAAACTATAAGCAAGCGCTACTGAGGTTGTTCCGTCCACATCATAATCTCCATAAATCATGATATTTTCTCCGGCAGCCAGTGCCAGATCGATTCTGGCAATAGCTTTCTCCATATCCTTCATTAAAAAAGGATCATGTAATTGCGTGAGTTGCGGCCTGAAGAAGTCTTTAGCATCCTGAAAAGACAAGATACCCCGTTGTACTAATATTTCAGCTAAACTTGTATCTATATTTAATTGCTGTGCAAGCGAATCTGTTGTTTCTGCTTTACCCTTTACGGCCTGCACCCATCTTTTCTTCATTTAGTCTTGGTTTTGTGTTTTTTGCAAAGCGCTGTTTAAGCGGTAATGACGTTAGCATGAAGGTATTTCATGCAGGTTCCATATCTTTGTAACAGATTGTAAATATATCATTAATTATTCTTTTGACTAACACCTACGCCATTGCAAGTTTTCACTTTATATGAAGGTTCTTATTCTGTAGCAGCCGACAAAAAGTTCGTCCCTTTTAATCCTCAGACAGATAGCCCCAAAGACAGACCCGGATCTCTATTTATACACGTTAACCCTTTCCTTGTTAAATTTGGGGATAAGTTATTGGTGCTGGATACCGGGCTGGGCTATAGTAACAGTGACGGAGAGTTGATTTTACATGAAAATATCCGCAAGGTAGGTTTTAATCCTGAAGATGTGGATTATGTTTTAATGTCACATCTGCATTTTGATCATGCCGGTGGTATGGTACATAAAGAAAACAATGGAATGGAGCTTAGTTTTCCGAACGCGGCTTACGTGATTCAGCGTGGAGAGTGGGAGGGTGCATTTACCAATGCTTCATCCTCTTACCGAACAGAGATTTTTGATTTTCTTCAACGGAATGCAACTTTGATTTTCGTAGATGAAACCGGTGATTTAATTCCGGGCATTAAACATATCCTCACTGGTGGGCATACCCCTTTTCACCAGGCCTGGTTATTGGAAGATGAGGAGAATAAAGTGTTTTTTGGCGGTGATGTTTTACCAGAGCCCGAAGAACTGTACAAGAAATTTATTGCCAAATATGATTACGATGGCCGCAAGTCCATGGAATTAAGAGAAGAATTTGGGCATACAGCTGTTAATGAACACTGGAACTGTCTTTTCTATCATGGTAAAAGTAAAGCGACCGGCTTTATAGAACTGGGTGAAGAAGGCCAGTTTAAAGTTATATAGTCTCTGAATTTTTGCCTTCAAAAAGTTCAACAAGACGTTCAATAGAAAGGGGTTTAGAAATAAACCCTTTTACTGTTTTATAGGTTTTGGCTTTTTCAATGTCATTCTCATAAACTGAAGAAGAGAGCATGTACATATCTATATCATTCTGGATGCCTAACTTTTCATAAGCATCTAAAAACTCCCAGCCATTCAGTACAGGCATGTTGATGTCAATCAGGATCAAATGCGGAAGAACTTCGTTGTTCGCTATTAATTCCTGTAGGTATTCAATCGCCATTGATCCATTTGTCTTGGCAACCATTTTAGCTTCATAGCCTGTTTTTTCTACAATTTTCTTAATAATGAAGATGTTAATATCATCATCGTCAATTACCAACAGGTTAATTTTAGTATTCATCAGCTTAATAGTTTATAGAAAGATCACTGGGATTAATATAAAGATATAAAATAGAAACGTAAAGTAAATCGTTGATGATTTATATATTTGAAAAAAGACGGGCCATCTTAAAAAAATGACCCGTCTCCTTAATCAAAGGAATGTGAAGTTAGGTTATAAACTAACTTCTTCTTCTTCCATATAACTCTCTATTGGCGGGCAGGCACAAACTAATGACCTGTCTCCAAACGAATCGTTAACTCTTCCAACCGAAGGCCAGAATTTATGTTCTGATACATAAGGTAATGGGAACGCAGCAGTTTGTCTGCTGTAGCTATGTGCCCATTCATCTCCTGTAACTTTAGCAGCAGTATGAGGTGCATTTTTTAATGGATTATCTAATTTATCCAATGTACCGTTCTCTACTTGAGTAATTTCATTTCTGATGGCAATTAAAGCATCACAGAAACGGTCAAGCTCATGTTTAGCTTCACTTTCTGTTGGCTCAACCATTAACGTTCCTGCAACCGGGAAAGATACCGTTGGTGCGTGGAAACCATAATCCATTAATCTTTTCGCAATATCAACTACCTCGATACCGAAGTTTTTGAATCCGCGGCAGTCCAGGATCATTTCATGTGCACAACGTCCTTTACTACCAGAATAAAGTACCGGGTAATGTTTCTCTAAACGCGCTTTCATGTAGTTCGCATTTAAGATGGCATATTCAGTAGCATTTTTCAATCCTTCGCCACCCATCATTGCAATATAAGCATGAGAGATGATCAGGATAGAGGCAGAACCCCATGGTGCAGAAGATACTGCGTGAATTGATTTCTCATTGTTGATGTCTACTACAGCGTGACCCGGTAAATATTTTACCAGATGTGCAGCAACACCGATCGGGCCCATACCAGGACCACCACCACCGTGAGGGATACAGAATGTTTTATGTAAGTTCAGGTGACATACATCAGCGCCAATGTTTGCAGGGCTGGTCAAACCTACCTGAGCATTCATATTTGCACCATCCATATAAACCTGTCCGCCATTAGCGTGGATAACTTCACAGATTTCAATGATACTTTCTTCAAATACACCATGTGTAGATGGGTAAGTTACCATGAAACAAGATAAATTAGCTTTATGCTCTTCTGCTTTTGCTTTCAGATCAGCTACATCAATATTACCGTTTGCATCACATTTAACGATTACAATCTTCATTCCGGCCATCGCTGCTGAAGCAGGATTAGTACCATGTGCAGAAGAAGGGATTAAAGCGATGTTACGCTGATGATCACCACGATCCTGGTGATAAGCTCTGATTACCATTAAACCTGCATATTCTCCCTGAGCACCAGCATTTGGTTGTAAACTCATGGCTGCAAAACCAGTAATTTCACTTAACCATCTGTCAATCTCGTTGAATACAGTGTAATAACCAGCCACCTGATCTGCCGGAGCAAACGGGTGAACACGGCCAAACTCTGCCCAGGTAACCGGGATCATTTCTGTTGTTGCATTTAATTTCATAGTACATGAACCTAAAGCAATCATAGAATGACAAAGAGAAAGATCTTTTGCTTCCAGTGATTTGATATAACGCAGCATTTCATGTTCTGAATGGTGCAGATTAAATACCGGGTGTGTCAGGTAAGCTGAAGTACGTTGTAATTCAGCAGGGATTACAGTTTGAATGTTTTTTTCTTCAGCAAGTTCAACGCTGTCCGCAGAGATCGCTTTTACTTTAGAAAATATTTTGTTCAGCAATTTGATGTCTTCAATAGAAGTAGTCTCATCTAATGCGATTGTAGCTACAGAACCAATATAGTTCAGGTTGATTTCGTTATCGATACATTCTTTGTGGATTGAATCTTTCAAATCACCTAAATCAACACGGATGGTGTCGAAGAAAACTTTATTTAATTGTTTATAACCGATTTGCTCAATTGATTGTGAAAGGGCAACAGCTAAGCCATGTGTTCTTTCTGCAATTAATTTAAGACCTTTCGGGCCATGATATACCGCATAGAAACTAGCCATAATAGCTAATAAAGCCTGTGCAGTACAAATGTTTGAAGTTGCTTTATCTCTACGGATATGCTGCTCTCTTGTTTGCAGCGCCATACGTAAAGCGTAGTTGTTATGACTGTCAATTGTTACGCCGATAATTCTTCCAGGGATAGAACGTTTATATTCATCCTTAGTGGCGAAAAATGCAGCATGCGGACCACCGAAGCCCATTGGTACACCAAAACGTTGTGTAGTACCTACAACGATGTCAGCTCCCCATTCTCCCGGAGGAGTTAATAGTGTTAAGCTTAAAATATCAGCTACCACTGTTAATTTAACATTTTTAGCATGTGCTTTTTCAGCGAATGAAGTATAGTTGAACACTTCACCGTTTCCGGCAGGGTATTGAACAATTGCACCAAAGAAATCTTCAGTTGCTTCAAATGTTTGGTGATCACCGGTTACAAGTTCAATTCCGAATGGATTTGCACGTGTTTTTAAGATGTCAATAGTTTGAGGGAATAACAATTCCGAAACGAAAAACTTGTTTGCCTGTGTATTTTTACGCAAACTGAATTGCATAAACATCGCTTCAGCAGCAGCAGTACCTTCATCTAAAAGAGAGGCATTTGCAATTTCCATACCTGTAAGGTCAATAACCATAGTCTGGAAGTTCAGTAAAGCCTGTAAACGACCTTGTGCAATTTCAGCCTGGTATGGAGTATATTGTGTATACCATCCTGGATTTTCCATCACATTTCTCAGAATTACTCCTGGAGTAGTGGTGTCATAATATCCTTGTCCGATATAAGATTTGAAAACTTTATTCAGTGAAGCCGTTTGTCTAAGGCTTTCCAAATATTCTTTCTCAGACTTAGCAACAGGTAAATTAAGTGGTTTTTTCAATCTGATTTTTTGAGGAACAGTTTGTTCAATCAGTTCTTCAATAGAATTCAGACCAAGGGTGCTTAACATAGCCTCAGTATCCTCCGCATTTGGAGCGATATGACGGTTTTTAAAGTCTTCTTTGTAATGGATGTTTAAACTCATGACGGTTAACAATAAATTTGCGCAAAGGTATTAAAATTTCAGTTCCATTCCAATGGAATGGACTGATCTAAATATATTCTACAATTGTTTCAAATAGAGCTGAATTGTGTTTTCCAGACCTAAATACAAGGAATCGCTGATTAAGGCATGGCCAATAGAAACTTCCAGTAAATTAGGGATGTTATCCGCAAAATATTTCAGGTTTTGCAAGTCAAGATCATGCCCGGCATTGATTCCTAAACCAAGTTTATTCGCCGTATGTGCAGCTTGTGTATAAGGGCTGATTGCCTTTACAGGATCTTTTGCATAATTAGCTGCATAGTACTCTGTATAAAGTTCTATCCGGTCAGTTCCTGTAGTTTGTGCAGCTTCGATAATTTCTCTTACCGGATCTGTGAAAATAGAAACCCTGATACCTTCTTTTTGAAATAGCTGGACCATTTCTTTAAGATAGGCCTGATGTTTTATAGTATCC
The DNA here is from genome assembly GCF_014200595.1 of Pedobacter cryoconitis. Taxonomy (NCBI): domain Bacteria; kingdom Pseudomonadati; phylum Bacteroidota; class Sphingobacteriia; order Sphingobacteriales; family Sphingobacteriaceae; genus Pedobacter; species Pedobacter cryoconitis. The sequence goes on along the minus strand of NZ_JACHCG010000003.1, from coordinate 39,706 downwards.
CATCCATGATTGGAAGTGATCTGTCCTTCAGTATCCGGTACCAATGTTACCTGTGCAGGCTTGTTGGCCAGTACAAGGTCAATGAATTTTTGTTCTTTGCAGTTACCTTCTATATTGAATTCTGTTGAAATGGCTGTTTTAAGATCGAATACATCCTGATAACGGATATGACGTTCATCAGGTCTTGGATGTACAGTGATTCCTTCCGCACCAAAACGTTCACAGTCAAGTGCTACCTTAACCAGATCTGGATTGTTTCCCCCGCGACTGTTGCGTAACGTGGCTATTTTATTGATATTTACTGATAGTTTTGCCATGTACAAAGATAAACCATTAAACATGAACAGGTATAATATTATTGTAAACAGGTTAACGTTCTGTGTAATTATTTGTTGTTTTTTAATTTTTGGAGCAATTGTCTGTTCTGCACAGGAGGTCATTAAAAATTATACGGTTTATAGCGGGGTGGCAAAAGTGCAGGGAAATGAGCTGCTTGTTATCCGTAAAATGGAGAAAGCGGGTAAAATATTGTACCTGGCTGTAGATCCACAGACTTTAACGACAGAATTGACTGCTGATGCCGTTGTACGCCCGATGGACTGGAAAAGTGCAAAGGCTTATTTTCAGCAGACCCCTTATTTCAAAGCTTACGATGCTGCTGCAAAACAGGCACTGGCCTTACAGGATGCCGGGGTAACGCATGGTTTCCCTAAAGAGAAAGGAATAACGCTGACTATAGATCTTTGTCCTTCGCATAAACCGCTGGACCGGATTATTTTCACTTCACTGCTTCAGGAGTTTGCTAAAATTGAACAGCCTGTTCCTGTAGCGCTATCTATAACAGGACGCTGGATGTTAACGCATACTGACGATCTGAACTGGTTGAAAGAACTGGTGGCAAAAAAAGAAATTGACATTACCTGGATTGATCATTCCTTCAATCACCATGTAAGCCCGGCTGCACCCTTAAAAACTAATTTTCTGTTAGAACCAGGTACAGATATGAATTTTGAAATATTGGGTACTGAACTGGCTATGTTGCAGCACGGTTTAATTCCTTCTGTATTTTTCAGGTTCCCCGGGCTGGTTTCTGATCAGCGGGTAGTGGATAAAGTTTTAGCTTATGGAATTATCCCGATAGGGAGCGACGCATGGCTTGCGAAAGGACAAAAGCCTGCTGCGGGCAGTATCGTTCTGATTCATGGAAATGGAAACGAACCGGTAGGTGTGGCTGATTTTATCAAGTTGTTAAAAAGCAAGACAGCCGAGGTAACAAGCAAACAATGGCTGATGTATGATTTATCAGAAAGCGTAGAAGACGAGTTTGGAGGGACTAAATAATTATTTTATTAAAAAAGGGATGTCCTTCCGGCGCATCCCTTCTTCTTATTATTTAAATAAACTAGTATCTGTAAGCTTCCGGTTTGAAAGGACCTTCAACTGGTACACCGATATAATCAGCTTGTTGTTGATCTAATACATCTAATTCAACACCGATTTTTGCTAAGTGTAAACGCGCTACTTTCTCATCCAGTGATTTAGGAAGAACATATACTTTGTTCTCATATTTTCCTGGGTTAGTCCAAAGCTCTAACTGTGCTAAAGTCTGGTTAGTGAAAGAGGCAGACATCACGAAACTTGGGTGGCCGGTAGCACATCCTAAGTTTACTAAACGGCCTTCAGCTAATAAAATAACGTCTTTACCGTCGATAGTATATTTATCAACCTGTGGTTTGATTTCGATTTTAGTATCACCGTAGTTCGAGTTTAACCAGGCTACATCGATCTCATTGTCAAAGTGACCAATGTTACAAACGATAACTTTATCTTTCATTACTCTGAAATGCTCAGGACGAACAATGTTACAGTTACCAGTAGTAGTAACCACGATATCAGCTTCTTTAACTGCTGTAGCGAATTTTTTCACTTCATAACCTTCCATTGCAGCTTGTAATGCACAGATAGGATCAATTTCAGAAACGATAACGCGTACACCTTGTGAGCTTAAAGATTCAGCAGAACCTTTACCTACATCACCGTAACCTGCAACTACAGCTACTTTTCCTGCAAGCATAACATCAGTAGCACGACGGATCGCATCGACCAATGACTCACGGCAACCGTATTTGTTGTCAAATTTAGATTTAGTAACTGAGTCATTTACATTGATAGCTGGTAAATGCAAAGTTCCGTTTTTCATACGTTCGTATAAACGGTGAACACCAGTAGTAGTTTCTTCTGATAATCCTTTGATTGCAGCAATCAGCTCAGGGAATTTATCGAAAACCATGTTGGTTAAGTCACCACCATCGTCTAAGATCATATTTAATGGTTGTTGCTCCGGACCAAAGTGTAAAGTTTGCTCAATACACCAGTCGAAATCTGCTTCATTCAAGCCTTTCCACGCATAAACCTGGATTCCGGCAGCAGCAATAGCAGCAGCAGCGTGGTCTTGTGTAGAGAAGATGTTGCAGGATGACCAGGTCACTTCTGCTCCAAGTTCAACTAAAGTTTCAATTAAAACCGCAGTCTGGATAGTCATGTGCAGACATCCTGCGATACGTGCACCTTTTAATGGTTTTGAAGGACCAAATTCAGCACGCAAAGACATTAAGCCTGGCATTTCTGCTTCTGCTAATCCAATTTCTTTACGGCCCCATTCTGCCAGTGAAATGTCCTTTACTTTAAAAGGAACGTAAGTAGTCTCTACTGATGACATATTTTGTTTTGTTAAGTTGTTTATTTATAGTTAGTTGCCGGGTAAACAGGATTGGCAGGATTATTCCCTTGATCCATAACCTTTTTACTATTACAAAATTACACAATAGTTTAGCCAAATTCAAAAAGGGATCAGATGGTTGGGCTGTTTATACAAAGATCTCCACATTCTTGATTTTCAAATGATACTCCGGTGCTCAAAACTGTAAGTCTTAATTAGTTTATTAAACAGTTTCTTATACGGATTTCACCTGACAAATCAGGTCTGATAATCGATTGTAATTACTGTTTTTACTTTACCTGCTCCAATCCTGAACTTTGAAATAACTGTATCCTTTAACTACAAACTGTAGCCTGATTCAACATTCACGAAACAGTATCTAATTCGATTTTATTCCTGTTTTACCCCTGATAAAAAAAATATATCTCCCTGATCTGCAATCAAAGGGGGGCGGGTCCGATAAAGAAACGAAAGTTGTAATGTTGGCAAAATTATTGTTAGTATTGTACATACTTAGTAAATATATTTCACCCAAAAATTAAAGTTATGGCTTTCAAAGCAAGATTAAACTTTTCGGGCAAGGAGTACGATGTGCTCCATTGTTCCTATTCGCTCAACCGGGATGTAGACGCCAAAGGAAGACCCTCTTCCGGAGTATATGGTGGTACAATTGACCTGGAAATTGAATCAACAGAAGATACGTCTATCGTTGAATCAATGGTCAACAATCAATATAAACCTTTAGCAGGAACGCTGCTGATCAAGAAATCTGAAGAAGATGCCAAAATGAAAGAAGTTCATTTTGAGGACGGCTATATTGTCAAGTATACCGAAGGAATCAATATCACAGGCGCCAATCCGATGACCCTGAAGTTCCAGATTTCTGCCCGTAAACTAAAGCTTGGCAATGCTGAGCATACCAATGACTGGCCGAAAGCTTAAATTAAACCAGCTTATAAATCCATATTTTTTGAATTCCGGCCCGGCCGGATTCTCCTGTACCGGATAAATCAATTTAGACTATTATTAATACCATTAAAATAATAATATTATGGCTTTTAAAACCAGATTAACTCTAGGCGCTAAGGAATTTGATGTACTGCAATGCAGTTTCTCCTTAAATAGAGATGTAGATGCTAAAGGACGTCCGTCTTCAGGTGTTTACGGGGGATCTATTCATCTTGAAATAGAATCAACCGAAGATACTTCAGTCATTGAATCCATGGTCAATAATCAATACAAACCATTAGGAGGTACCATCGTCTTTAAAAAAGGCGAAGAAGATGCAAAGATGAAAGAGCTTTCATTCGAAGATGGGTATATCATTCAGTACAATGAAGGAATTGCTGTTAATGACAATACACCAATGACACTGAGTTTTGTCATTTCTGCCAGAAAACTAAAACTTGGAAATGCTGAGCATACCAACGACTGGCCAAAAGCTTAATGTTCTCTTAGTTATCATCTATGTTACGCTACAAAAAAGATACGCCTTATTTCTCCATCTTGTTCGACCTTGAAAAAAATGATTTTAAAGTGGTGCAAAGATGGAGATATAACTGGAACAATGTTCCGGGCACCAGCAGGTGGACGTATACCGAAACCAAAGATTTTCACAGGAAAGTAGAAAGGCTGATCCGGTCTGTGTGGGGAAGTAAGCTGCTGATTAAAATTATTCCCGGATCAACGCTGCCCATGAATTATCTTGCTGCACCTATCAAAACCTCTTTTGAGGTCAGCTGGGTTATGGACAATAGCGCACACTGGACAGCTGCCATTCATAAAACAAATCCAAATACCTACCAGAAAGGGGATATCCGCTGGGATGCGCGAAAACTAAGCCTCGATAGCCCTGACCAGTCTCCCATAAATCACAAATTTGCCCATACAGGCAGTGGAGTGCTTTATACACCAGGTACTTATCTTGAACAAGGAGTAGCCTGGGAAAATACCCTGAATGATTTTCCCGGAATTATGAATACCGGAACAGAACTCAAAAGAAGACATCTTGATTTTATAAGACAAACCATGAACGGGCTGGTACCGGGAATGAAATTCGAATTGAGCTATGGAAAATAATACCAACAAAATTAACAGCTAATTTCTGCAAGATGGAAAAGAAAATAAATCTGGAAATACATATTGATGATACCGCAATTGTTCATTTTAACTCCCTGAGTATTACTCAGGCATTTAACCGTCACCATGAATTTGAGCTCATCATTAACCAGGATGTGATTGAACAAACCGGGGGATTCAAAATTGACCAGTCTAAAACTTGGGTAGGCAAGAGCTTTATCGTCAGTATTGATAAAGGTAATATGGACTTTAAAGGGGTGGTTTGCGAAGTCAATCTTACGCAAAGTCATGGTCTGAGAGGTAACCTGATTATCAAAGGATTTTCTCCGACAATCTTGCTGGAAACGGGTGGCAATCTCATCTCTTACAGTGATATGAAACTGGATCAGATTGTGAAAAAAGTTACCGATACACTGCCGGCAAATGAAATGGAGTTTGCAATTAAACCTGCTTACAGAGAAGAACTTAAATATATAACCCAATTTAAAGAGAGCAATTTTGCTTTTATCAACAGATTGAGTTCCGAGTATGGTGAATTCTTTTATTATGATGGAAAAGCACTTCATTTTGGGATGCCTTCCAGCCAGCGTACAGTTTCACTCGTACATGGCCAGAACCTGAACTTTATGAATATGGCGGTGCGGATTCAACCGATGAATTTCTCTTACTATTCTTACCGTTCTCAGGAAGATAACACCATGTCTACCAACTCTGCTAACCAGAGCAAAGGACTCAATGATTATTCTCAGCATGCTTTTAAGGAATCTACTACTGTATTTGACAGTAAAGTGAATGCACCCGTTAAGCCAAGGGTAGAGAATAAGAGTCAGCTGGAGCAACTGGCAGATAAACATAAAGCTGCAATGGCTTCAAACCTTTCTGATCTTACCGGAGAGAGTACCAATACGGCATTAAATATTGGAAGCATTGCAGATGTGCAGGTTTCCCATAAAATAGGATCAGCAACTTTTAACCAGGATTCTGTAGGCAAGTTTTTAGTCACAGAAATCAGCCATCATATTGATGGTCTGGGCAGATATAATAACACTTTTAAAGGTGTTCCTTCTAATACAGAGGTTTTACCTGTGGCGCACATTCAGGCCCCTCAGGCAGAATCCCAGATAGCTATTGTGACGGATAATAATGATCCTTCGCAAACAGGCAGGATTAAAGTCCAGATGCTTTGGCAAAAAGACAATTCTACCACCGACTGGATCAGGGTATTGACTCCTGATGGAGGAAGCAGTGAACCTTTTGCAAAAAACAGGGGATATGTTTTTATTCCTGAAGTTGGCGATCAGGTCGTAGTCGGTTTCAGATATAATGACCCTGACAGGCCGTTTGTAATGGGAAGTATTTTTCATGGAAATACGGGTGCCGGAGGAAAGGATGCGAATCACCTGAAAAGTATTACTACCAGAAGCGGGCATTTAGTTGAATTCAATGACGGGCCTTCCGGACATGGAATTACCATTACAGATATCAATAAAAATCTGATCCATATTGATACCAGCGGAAATAATATTACGATTACTGCCAATGAAAACATGACTTTGAACTCAAAGAACATGCAGATTAATGTAGGAGAGAATCTGGATATTAATGTGGGTAAGAATATTGGAACACTTGCTGGAAATGATATGACCACGCAGGTAGGCGTAAACAATACCATCAGTACCGGAGCTGATTACTCCTTAACTGCTGCAAATATCAGTGAGGTTGCAGTGGATGCTTTTAAGAGTGAAGCTACCAATATTACCAAGACTGCGGCAGGTGCGCTCAGTATGAGTAGTTTGGAAGGAAGCATTACCAAACACGCCGCCAAAACGATTCATAATAATAGTGGGGAAAAAAGTAATCTCTTTTAGTTATGGGAAATGGTAATATTACGAAAATTGCCAATGGGCATATGCAGGAAACGGCAAAACAGGAATATACTTCCTTTGCCAAGACTATACAGTCCAATGCTGCTCAAAAAGTAACAGAGAACTCTAAAGACGGGATTGTTTATGGAGAACCTCAGCAAATGAAATACACCACCGTTGATGGCATAGACATTATTGCGGGTGTTTTTTTTGATGGTACTTTAAATAATATGACCAATACCAAGAACCATGACACTGGTAAAAATGAAGGGAGTTATGGAAATGATCTGTCTAATGTAGCGAGGTTACTTGCTTATTATAAAGAATCTGATAAGATTGTTAAGACTTATACCGAAGGGATCGGAACAACCAATCTGGATTCAGATGATACGACTGGTTCCGGATTTGGTGCTGGCAGAACCGGTATACCTAAGAAAGTGCTGAAAGGTTGCCAGCAACTGGCTGATCGCGTTATAGCTAAAGCCACAAAGAAAAAGGTGAATACACTGACGATTGATGTATTTGGTTTTAGCAGAGGGGCAGCTGCTGCGAGAAATTTCATTTATGAGGTTACTCAATCTGACTATCCATCGTATCAGGCAGGTACAGGGGTCAGATATGATATTCACGGACAGGTAACTACGCTGGAAAGATTACCAAAAGGCGGAGAATTGGGGAAATTATTATTGAATAAAGGAGTAAAAGTTACCAATATCATTATTCGTTTTGTAGGGTTATTCGATACCGTATCCTCCTTTAATAAAAGTGGTTTTGCGATTTCTCCTGATTTTAGCAATGATGTAGGAGAACTGCATCTGGACAGGCTTTTTAAAGCAGAAAAGGTTATCCATTTTACTGCCGAAAATGAACATCGTAAATACTTTGCACTCACCCGTATTCAAAGTGCCGGAAAAAAAGGTATAGAGAAAGAACTACCGGGTGTGCACTCTGATATTGGAGGCAGTTATCCGGATGAAACCGAATATGTAGATGAAATTCTGAATGGTGGCAGTGCAGTTTTAGAAGCGGAAAAAAACCGGCTGATTGCTGAAGGGTGGTATTTGGAAGAGCAACTGGAATTACATTCTGTAAGGCGCAAATTATCGGGTACGCGTGCGCTGAAAAAAAATTACAGTTATATCCCGCTTCATTTTATGTCGGAATTCGGATTAAAAGAACCAGTTCCTTTACCTTTTGATCAGGTTGGCGTAGAAGGTGAGTATAAATTAACCTATGCATTATTAGATGGGGTAAAAAAGAAATTACATGGGTATGTATTCGGTAAGGAGCTTCCTTATAAATTCATGTACTATAAACAATTAATAGCAGATTATAATGCCAAAAAAATTAGTGCATTTGATTATAATACAGCATTAACTGAACAAAAGAATCTGAGATTACTGCGTAATCAATTCCTGCATTGGTCGGCTAATTATGATGGAATAGGAGGCCCTTTCCAGCCAAATATGGAGAACAACGTACGTAAAAGAATACCTTATGAAGGTTAAAATAATAACGATATTCCAGTTGATCGCAATTCAGCTGGTCTTAATTTTTCAATTATCATCTTGCCAGCGTATGCAGACAGAAGAATATAAGTGGGTCCCAACAGTTGGAGCCCCACAGGAGTACCCGATCAGAATTATTGAAGGACAGTTTATTTCCAATCATGGTTATAGCCCCAATTTACCAAGATCTGCTTTTGTAAATATGGGTTGGGGAGATAATGGTGGGGTAATGGATGTTGGGCCGGAGAAAAGGCCAGCACCAGACAGTTTGTCTTTAACCTGGTTGTCTTTTGCGGAGAATAAATTTTACCGCGGACGTTTTGCGCTGCCTCAGCAGGAAATAGCTCATCTTTTAAAAGATGGTTATCTTGATCATACAACTAATAAAAGAGAAGATTATAATTATTTAACACTGGGATTAACTCCTGGCGGTGGTATAGTTTTATGGCTTTCCGGAGGCCCTAAACAAATTGAGGTGGCTAAATTTCAGGCGAAAGAGGTGAAATTGACTGCACATGATTTAGGTAAAGATTATACTTTCCTGTTCGAACCGGGATTTGTTAAAGACACTTACGAAAGAAATGCCCCTGTAGAAGTTCGTGAGCGTGTTGTGAAAGGCGAAATAAAGCCTGATCAGTTTGATATCTGGCAGAAGCGTTACAACTGGCATTTCACGGTGAATTCAAAGGCCGTTAAATTTTATGAGCTTAAACCCTTTTATTTTAACCAGGAATCAGAAGAGATTTTTGGAGATTCCCTGCTAAATAATCCGGTAGCGGAAAGAGCTTTACCAAGAGAGGTTATTGTAGCATGGATTGATAAGAAAGGGCAAAAAATGCTGACTACACTTGATTTTGATGAAAATGAACTCAGAACAGCATTTGCAAGAATTCCTGAAATGGGTAAAGCGGAACTTCATTTTGAGGTAAACCCGGATGAATATACCATTGCAGTTACTTTTAAAACAGGAACTCAGGAGACTAAAATAATTAAACAGAAGGCTAAGACTGAACTTGAATCAGACTAAAGATGGAAAAGGTAGAATTCGTTGATCAGCACGCGCTTAAACTACAGCTAAAATCAGGTGATTTTTGCCGTAGCTATGGGGTGCAGTACACGTATTTATCAGGTGAAAAAGAGCATACGATAAAATTTAATCTCGACATCAGTTTTGTGAAAACTATGATTGACCGGGCCAGGATTTTTAAAGTAGAAAGGACTTCACCTGTTTTCCTGAACAACAAAGTCCCGGATCTGGTAGCTGATCAGCTGGCTTATGAATGTGGAAAGGTATTTTATCCGCTGCTGCTGGAAATAGATTTTGACGGGCAGTATATCGGAGTCCATAATTATACAGAACTCATTAGCAGGTGGAGTGAAACTAAAAAGGCGGTGCTGGAATATTTTCAGGGAGAAACCACAGAAATGTATCTTGAACTCATGGAAGAAGCTATTTCTACGCCAGAGCGGGTGAGTGAGATTTTTAGAAACGAGTTATTCTATTCGGTTTTCTTCTCTGCGGTTTACAAGCCTTATGGAGGTGGATTTAAGGTGGAGGAACAACTATCTTTTCCAATCGCAGGCCGCGCAGCACCGGTAGAATTCAAAACTACACAAGATGTCAATCCTTTTTTGAATGAGGCAAACTATATTGAAATACATCATCATGGTGTAGTGACAGACAGAAGAAGTAATGCTGACCTTTTAGAAGAGCAGAGTTTCCCCTTGGAACAGCTTCTCAATCCAGATGCTGCCGGAGCAACAGGGACTTATACCGCAAAGTATGTGCTGGATCCATCAACCAGATCAATCCGGTCAATTGTGGCTAAATGGATTCTTGAGCTCAATATTCCTCAGGAAACAGAACTCAAAATATTTGAGCTGATTGAAGATAAAGAAGAAGAAATTAAAATTATAGCAACCGAAAATCAACAAAGGGGAATGACATTCCTTGATGGGAATGCTTCGCCAAAAGGGAGAAAAGTAACAGATATTTTTAACTTTTTGTGGGAGAAATAACTTAAAGATAAAGACATGGCAGAAAAACATTTAGTAGTGGAGGGGGCAATGTGTATGTGTGATTTTGGTAAAAATCCTGACTTTTTAAAAGTACTTACCCATAAGCGTGAGTATGCAAATGATAAAAGCGGATCAACCAAATACATTGCCAGTACCAAAGATATTGGTGCCACTTTTAAGCAGAATACGTTTGGTCCCTGTGCAAAACAGCTGGGCAAACCCTGTAATGCTATCGTTTTGGAATGGAAATATTTTTATGAACATACTACCTTAACCAATGGTGGTAAAATTATATTGGAGGACAGCAAGGCAACTTGTCCGATTGGCGGGCCTGATTGTATCAAGATAATTAAACATGGTCAGATTGCTGAACCGGGGGGGCAGAATTTTAAAAATGCAGAGCCGAAAGTAAGCAAAGTATTAAATCCTGCGGTAGACCCCAGAGCAATAACAGAAGAACCGGTTAGTACTGAAGGAATAATTTTTGAATAACATGGCGAAAACTGTAAAAGGACCAAAAAAGATTCGGTTAAAAGCTGGAGAAAGTTATTTCCCTGGAACCACCAATGACAGTTTAGTGCTGATCAAAGCTGATGTAGCAACCGCATTTGAAGTAGCGGATTGGTTTCCGGAGACTACTGAAGCGCAAAAAAACAACATCACCTGGTTATATGAAGATGTGAAGCGCAAAAAGGTTTTGATGGCTGCAAAAACTGGTGTTCCTGAAATCAGGGCATTAGCTATACCTAAAAAACTCTGCGGAAGTTCACCAATGTATTACCTGGAAGCGAGCCTGACAGGATCGATTGATTTGAGCCTGCATGCGGGGTTGCTGGTTAGAGGAGTTTGTGAACCATTAATTGTAAAATCAAGCTGGAGTAAGGAATATAAAGGAGCAACCCTGGGGAAAGAACCGATCCGTTTTGGTGATGATGTGCATTTAAGATTATTTACTGAAGGGTTAAATGGAAACAGAGTCACGATACAGTTCTTTAAAATGGAATGGGGAGATGATTTTCCAGTAGACACTTTAAACAATATTTTGTGTGAGAATGGGGAAGTCAATTTACTGATCCGGCATACTTTTTTATGGTATCCCAAACTTAAAACAGGGCCGGACGTTCAGGAGATTTATGTTAAAGTACTGGATCCTTTAACTCAAAAATTGGTGTTGGATGACCGCAAGCAGGATATGCACGCCAGATTCCTCAGACTCCGGAATGCGGTGTCTACTTCTGCGGTAGCAAGTCCAACCAATCTTACTGTAGCTACGGTAGGGCCTCCATTGGAGAATTTGAAACAGGTAGATCATTGCCGGTATACTAAAATTGAGCTGATGGACCCTGAAGCGGTTCCGGTATTTGACGAAGGAAAGATCAACCTTGAAGGAGCAAAGAATTCTGAATTCTATCTGGATGAGAAAATCAATTATGCTTTTGATGAGTATAAAGTGCGGGACAGTGATAAAAAGAAGCTGGATAAAATTGCGGAGATTTTGATGAAGATCCCTTACACACCAGTAGAATTAGGATCACATACCGATCGTTTTGGTACGCCGGAGTACAATATGAAGCTTTCAGAAAAGAGAGCTAAAGCGGCAGTAGATTATTTGATTTCTAAAAATATTGATGCCTCCAGGATTTTTCCTAAAGGGTATGGAAAGACGAAATTAGTAAATGCGGATGAAAATCTGAGCAAACAGGATAGTATCGTTAACCGCAGAACGACTATAAAACTTAAAATTTTTACGCATAACGCAGTAAGTATACAATACGAAACTATCGGGCCCGGCGAAAGTATCAAAAGAGAAATTCCGATAAAAATTTCAAACTTTAAAACTAAAGGTCTGTGTAATCTTGTTTCTGCACCGCATAAGTTAGAAGTCCCTTATGGTGATCTGCTGCCTAATAAAGCAGCTGCGACACTAAAGCTGGATGCATCAGAAACTATTCATCCTAAGGTTTATTCTCCTTTGGATGAAAGAACACATGCTTATGATTACATCTGGCCGATGAGCAGACAGGCAAATAAGTTCTACTATTATATCAATTCCTGCGCTTATTTTTCTGATCAGAATAAACCGACACTGGTGATCAATACTTATTCAGATATCAAATGGGTATTGACCTTTTTCTTAAACCTGACCAATGATCTGAGTGTGAAGTGGCAGAATTTTACGCCCGAACAGCATAAGGAGATGCAAAGCAGGGCTGGTAAACTGGGTGCTGAAAGAAGATGGAAGCAAAAGGAAGCTTCTTTTGGTTTCGATTTGCAAAGTAACTGGAATATGGGCGGTGACGGAACATATGGCGGGCATGATGAGTTTAAAAAACAACATGAAGGAAAGTTCAAAAAACTCTACAGTCTTTTTTCTGGTTTAAATTCTATTTCCGACGCGATTACTGCGCAGACTAAAGGAACAGTGAGGAATATCGGATTTAAAAATGGGCCGATCTCATTTGCTGTAAAACCACCTAATCTTTCTTTATCAGCAACTTGGCAATTGCAGCGTGCTAAAAAGAAAGGTGCACCTATGTCTAAAATAGGTACCCGGATAGATATTAATTTTAATGCAAATCCGCTGATTGGCCTGGAATTGACAATCGATCTGATTGGAACTGCTATTGGTCTTGTGGCTGGTGCTATTTCTGGTGGTTCTGCTGCTCCTGGAGCAGTAAAATTATACCAGAAAATTAAAGAGCAGCTTAAAAAAGGTTTGGATCTTGGAAATGATGATGTAGGATTTAAGGCCAGTGTAGATTTTTATATGGATCTGGTCATTACAAGTATGATCAATACTAAAATAGGTTTTGGATTTAATACAGTATCTGAGACTAAAGAAGATACCTTTAAACTGGAAGCTAGCAGTACGCTGGGAGTGGAATTAAAGGCTGGTGTAATGGTCAAAGGGGAGCTTTCCATGTTAGTAGTTTCTGTAGATGGTTATTTTGAAGTTAAAGCAAAAGGTAGCGCATCGATTACTTTCGGGCATGGTGTTTATTATGATTCAAAAGGATTAATGTATAAACCTAAACTAGGATTTGATGGGCTGGATGCAGAGTATATCATTACTGCAAGTGTAGGGTTGGCTACTAAAAAAGGTACACCTGCTGCGGATTTAGTTAAAGATCAAAAAGGAGATTGGGTACTTGCTGAAGGAAACTATAAAGAGGTGATCCCTAAATTTGATGTTATCAAAAGCTTAGAGGAAATTAGCGGGATAAGTATCCAGATTCCATTAATGAGAGGGGATGACGATTAATTATGAAAAAGACTATAATTTTAACATTTACACTGGTCACTGTTTTTATGATCAATATAATAAAATCGCAAACTAAGTATGACCTTGAAAAACTGGCTTACCGGACTGCAATCACTGAGGTATTAAAAGGTAAAGATGCCTATCCTGAAGAACGGGAACTGGCAAGCTCTTTACCCTGCCTCACTACCAATAGCGTTAATAAATTCAAGTTTGGTACAGTTGAGTTTACCAGCGGTGGTCAGAACGGGGCCAAATCTGATCTGAGCAGTACAGTTTCTTTTCTTTTTACCGATCAGAAGCATACAAAACTGGTCGGTTTAGTAATCAGAATAGAGAAAAAAACAGAAGCTAAGAAACTTGGGAAATATATGGCTGCGAAATATGGAAAGGGGATTGTGCTTGCAGCTGTTCCAAAACCACGCGCTACAGGAGAGGTACTTGGTTATCCAGCAGTGTTTTATGTAGATAAGAAAACGAATCAGACGATTGTCGTTGCTGATAATTATACCGAAATAGATGGGAAGCCAGATTTTTCAACAGACCTGTTTATCATTGATAATGGTATTAAAGTTGCTGACCAGGGCAGCAGTGATACGGTGGCCGAAAGGCTGAAGAGGTCTTATAAGAGACTTCAGGAATAGACTTAAAAAAACAAATTATAATCACGATGAAAACATCAATCTACTTAGCTTTAATTTTACTGATCAACTGCTCATGCAAAAGTGAGAAACCAGCTGAATTTGATCTGGCTGATATCAATTTTAAAGAGACTATAGGCCAGGCGTTAAAAGGCACTTCATTACCTGTAAAGGGAGGTAAAACTACCAGCTGGACGCTGGCGCAATATGATATATTTGAAAGTGCAGACCCAAAAGTAATGAAGTTTAATGGAGTTGACTTGTCAGGGAAACTAGGTGATTCTGTGAACAGGGTCATTATTCACTATTCCCGTAAAGACAGTACGATTAGTTTTGTGGAGCTTAAAGTATTCTCTGAGCCACAAGTTAAAGCGCTTGCTGCCGCACTTGATCAAAAGTTAGGTAAAGCACCTTATCCAGGCGATGCGTATACCACTGTTTTTAGTGAAAACGTTCAGTACTTTAACCGGGTATGGATAGACCCTAAAACAACCATTGGTCATTTCTTTACAGATGCGATGTCAAAGGAGAAACATGAAGAAGCAAGATTGGCGATTCTGAACTATTCAAATTCCCAGGTATCGGAGCTGGCTTCATTGAAGGGATATTCTTCAAGCATTAACCTGGATGTCCGTGAAGCCAGTAAACTACTTCCAACAGCAAATAAAAAATAAAGATCTGATGAGGCAACCCTATTATATGGTCGATTTCAGTGTGGCACATTGCATGTTTGAAATCCGCATTAACGATATTTCTGTAATGACACTGGATATTCCGGGGCAGGTTGCCTCTATGACTCCAGTAAATTTCTCTATTCTGGAGAGTGGTGTGCAAACTATTTCTGCAACTTTACTCCCGCATTCCGGGCAGCTGAGTCTTGACCCTGCTGCAATGCTTAAATTTAATATCAAGTTATATGATGTAGACAGAGACTTTGTATTTAAAGAGCAACTGGTAACTTATCAATTTGCGCCAGTAAAAGAGGAACAAAAAATACCGGTTTTACGCCACCAGTTAACTTTTAATGCTACTGTCCCTTATCAGCTGAAAGGCTGGAAGGACGGAACTAACCTGAAAGATGTGGAAGATATGAATGATAAGCTGAGAACAGCTTATCAGCATATTGCTACATTAATTAATAATAAGAGATACGATCATTTTAAAGAGATGATTACTAACAGAGAACATATTATGGTCACTTCCATGTATATGAGTCCGCAACAGGCCAGTGCAAGGATTAACGGTTTAATAGAAGATTTTGAGGCTGGATTTAAAGTCGCACCTATTCCTGCCAATGCTGTGCTGCAAACTTATGGAAACGGAAAGATGGCTGCATTGAAGAAAATTAATGGTGAATCTGCTTTATACCTGGTGAATGAAGAAACCAAAGAAGAACTGATGCTGGATATGATGTTCTATATTCCAAAGGGAAAAACGGCTTTTGAAATCATTTAATCCTGTTAGATCCGGGTTTACAAGGCTGCCGGTTCAAAGTAATTTCAAGGTAAAAAACTGTTCACTCCAGGAGTATTCCTTTGATGCTATGTAACAGTGCAGTACCTTTGTATATTAAAATTGAATAATATTAAAGCTTTTATATATGTATCCAGAATATTTAGTTGAACCAATGCGTGCAGAACTTACGAATGTAGGTTTTGAAGAAATGAAAACTGCGGAAGATGTGGACAACGCGATTTCTTCAGAAGGAACTGTTTTTGTAGTTGTGAATTCTGTTTGTGGCTGTGCAGCTTCAAATGCAAGACCAGCAGCAAAATTAGCAGCCGCTAATGAGAAACACCCTGATAAAATGATTACTGTTTTTGCAGGAATGGAAAAAGAAGCAGTAGACAGAGCAAGAAGCTACATGGTACCTTTCCCTCCGTCTTCACCAGCTATGGCATTGTTCAAAGACGGCAAATTAGTACATATGATTGAACGTCACCAAATTGAAGGACGTGCAGCTCAAATGATCGCTGATAACCTTAAAGGTGCTTTTGATCAATATTGCTAATTGATATCTTAAAAGATATATCCGGTGTATACCGGTAAGGAATCCGGTCTTTGTACCGGATTTTTTATTGCCCTTAAAAATCCTTGTTCAGTAGTTTTTCCAGTTCCCCGAAAGAAACATTCATCCTTACCCTGCCTTGTTTTGCATAAGCAATTTCACCAGTTTCTTCCGATACAATAACTGCAACAGCGTCTGTAGTCTCAGAGACACCAATTCCGGCGCGGTGGCGTAAACCGAACTGCGGAGGCAATTTATCATTGTCTGTCAGCGGTAAGATACAGCTGGCACTTTTAATCTTATTTTCAGCAATAACCACCGCTCCATCATGTAAAGGGCTATATTTTTGAAATATACTTTCTAATAAACGTTTGGAGATCTTAGAATCTATCAGTTCGCAACTATTGGCAAATAACTGATCATCATAAAATTTAACAAATACAATCAAAGCCCCTGTTCTGGACTTCTTCATACTTTTACAAGCATCAATAATGGGTTTGATCCTGACCAGGTTATCACGTTCAATATCTTTGCTGCCAAATAAGTATCCCCACCAGGCTTTGTTTTTCTGTAAAAAGGTGTTTTTACCAATCAACAGTAAGAACCGCCTGATTTCAGGCTGGAAAATTACAATCAATGCAATAATCCCCACACTCATGAACTTGTTAATGATGGTTGATAAAAGGCGCATATTTAAGGCGTCCACCACAAACCACAGGATCAGGATGATAAACATACCCAGCAGTAAATTAACTGCCAGTGTATTTTTAATCAGGTTATAAGTATAATAGATCAGGAACGCAACGAACAAAATGTCCACTACATCCGTAACTGTTATCGTTAGAAAATCAAAGTCAAAGCCTTTCATTGTTGCCAAGTTAGGAAAATATTAAGATTGTTGCATTTTTTCGACAATTGCGACACACTCAACAGCAGCTCTTACATCATGTACACGTAAAATTGATGCACCTTTTTGTAATGCAATTGTATTTAATACCGAGGTTCCGTTCAATGCTTCATCGGCCGTAATGCCCAATAATTTATAAATCATCGATTTTCTTGAAATACCAACCAATACCGGTAAACCGAATACATCCAGGTTTTCCAGCTGATTCATTAACTGGTAATTGTGTGCCGTATTTTTAGCAAAGCCGAAACCAGGATCCAGAATAATATCTTTAACACCCAGCGCTTTTAATGTACTCACTTTTTCTGCGAGATAATCTACTACTTCAAGTCCTATATTTTTATAAACCGGCTTTTGCTGCATAGTTTGTGGCGTACCTTGCATGTGCATCAGGATATAAGGTACATTTAATGCTGCAACAGTCTCAAACATCATTTCATCAAGGTTTCCTCCCGAAATATCATTCACTACATGCGCTCCCGCCTCAATACTTTCTTTGGCAACTTTAGCACGAAATGTATCAATAGATAGCTTAGCTTCCGGAAACCTTTTACTGATTGCGGTAATTGCAGGAATCATTCTCTGAAGTTCCTCCTCTGTAGTGACTTCAGCTGCTCCGGGACGGGAAGAATAAGCGCCGATATCAATAAAAGCAGCACCTTCTTCAAGGCAGGTTTCTGCTCTTTCCAATGCCGCATCAATAGACCCCATTCTGCTGTTGCTGTAGAAAGAATCAGGGGTTAAATTCAGGATGCCCATCACACATGGACGGCTTAAATCAAGGAGTTCACCTTTTAGGTTAAGTGTTATTTTTCGGTTTAAAAATGTATCTTTAGCCATCATTCTGTACAAAAATACAGTATTAAAATAGCCGTTTAAAATTTATCAGACTCTAAATATTTTAATTGTTTTGGCAACAAATACCTCACAAGAATTCGACTCAGTAATTGCGGTTTGTAAATCGCTTTTTTTAAAGAAAACCAAAGACTACGGAACAGCCTGGCGTATCCTGCGTTTATCTTCTATTACCGATCAGTTGTTTATTAAAGCCCAGCGTATCCGTACCCTGGAAGAGAAGAAAGTTTCGAAGGTTGGAGAGGGGATTATTCCTGAATATATCGGTATTATCAATTACTGTGTTATTGCGATGATGCAAAGTGAAATGACAGCGGATGACCCGAACGAACTGGAACTGGCAAAAGTGGAAGCTCTTTTTGATCAGAAGGTAAAAGAAACAAAAGATTTGATGTTAGCCAAAAATCACGATTACGGTGAAGCATGGAGAGATATGAGAGTCAGTTCACTGACCGACCTTATTCTGATGAAAGTATTCAGGGTGAAACAAATTGAAGATAATCTTGGAGAAACTGTAGCCTCAGAAGGCGTGGTTGCCAATTATCAGGATATGCTGAACTATGCAGTTTTTGCACTGATCAGAATGGATGTCAAATAATATCAATACATAAAATAGCTGTAAAAAGATGAACAAAGCTGCGCTGAATTTTTCAAGAATATTTGTAGGTATACTTTTTATTTTCTCTGGTCTGATCAAGGCCAACGATCCGCTCGGGTTCGGCTATAAGCTGGAGGAATATTTTGATGTATTTCATATTTCTGTCTTTAGTCCTTATGCAACCGGAATAGCCATTTTTCTTTGTGTGCTTGAAATTGTATTGGGTGCGTTATTGTTATTTGGTTTCTGGGGTAAGAAAGTGGCTACAGGCCTGCTTGGGATTATCATCTTTTTTACTTTTCTGACCTTTGTCTCCGCTGCTTTTAAAGTAGTAACTTCATGTGGCTGTTTCGGAGATGCCATTCCTTTAACCCCATGGCAGTCCTTTTCGAAAGATCTGATTTTACTGGTACTAATCGTATACCTGTTTATCAACCGCAATAAGATTTTGCCGCTTACCACAAATCCAGGTCAGCAAAAAATTGGCCTGATCGCTGTAGTGGCACTTTCTGTAATTTTTAGTATCTACACTTATACCTATCTTCCTATACTTGACTTTTTACCTTATAAAAAAGGAGCCAGCTTACCAGAGGCGATGAAAATCCCCGCCGGAGCAGAACCGGATCTGTATCTGATTATGTATAAGCTGAAAAATAAAGCGACCGGAGAAACCAAAGAAATGAGTGATAAAGATTATCTGAAAACAGAAATCTGGAAAGACAATAACTGGGAAATCGTAGGTCAGCCGGTACAGAAACTGATAAAAAAAGGTTATGAAGCTAAAATCAAGGATCTGGTAATCAGTGACGCCTCAGGCACAGACTATACCAAAGAACTGATAGAAAATCCATATTATAATATTTTGATTGTTGCTTATAACCTGAATCATACGGATGAAGATGCTATAGGGAAATTGAATGCAATGACGCTGGATCTGACTGAACAATTCAATATCCGCACCGTATTGCTGACTTCTAATTCTGCTCAGGATGCTGCGGTATTCAGTAAACAGCATAAATTGTTTGCAGAGATATTTTATGCAGATGCTGTACCCTTAAAAAGTATGGTCAGAGCCAATCCTGGTATCGTACTAATGAAAAACGGGGTTGTAATTAATAAATGGAGTTACCAGTCACTGCCTTCACTGGAAAAATTAAAAGCCACTTACTTCAATAAGTAAATCAGATGTGGTTTTACGCGCTCAGGAAATTCTGCTACGGGCTCGCTGTGATGGCGGGTGTGGTCGTAGTTGTATTTGTCCTGTTCAACATTCTTCCAGGCGATCCGGCAAGGATGACACTAGGGCAGCGTGCTGACGTCCAATCCTTAGAAGCTGTCCGTAAAGAATTTGGATTAGACCGCTCTAAGCCCATGCAATTTGTTCTTTTTCTGAATGACCTTTCTCCGGTAGGTTTTCATGAAGATAATAAACCGACACAGGAAAAGTATCATTATATCCGTTTGATTAATTATGCTCCGGAAAATGTTATTGCCCTGAAATGGCCCTATCTGAGACGATCTTATCAAACAAAGCGGGAAGTATCAACCATACTATCCGAAACTGTCCCTAACACCTTCGTATTGGCTGCAACGGCTATGCTGTTTGCCACGCTCTCAGGTGTTTTATTAGGCGTACTATCAGCAGTGTATAAAAACACCTGGATTGATCATTCTGTCAATGCTTTTGCGATCATGGGTTTATCAGCACCCTCTTTTTTTGCAGGTATTATTATCGCCTGGTTTTTCGGCTTTGTACTCGGCCCGTATACAGGACTGAATATGTCGGGGAGTTTATATAGTTATGATCCTTTTAAAGGAGAGGTGCTCACGTTGAAAAACCTGATATTGCCAGTACTTACACTTGGACTGCGCCCGCTGGCAATTATCGTGCAGCTCACCAGAACAACTATGCTGGATATACTGGCACAGGATTATATCCGTACCGCGCGTGCGAAAGGATTGGGCCGTAATGCGATCATTTATAAGCATGCCTTAAAGAATGCAATGAACCCTGTAATTACAGCGATTTCCGGCTGGTTTGCATCTTTACTTGCCGGCTCTTTCTTTGTAGAATATATTTTTGGTTATAATGGGCTGGGCAGGGCTACGGTCAGAGCTTTGGAGATGTCCGATTTCCCTGTAGTGATGGGATCGATTCTTTTTATTGCACTGGTATTCGTAGTAATTAATATTTTTGTAGACGTGTTATACGCCCTTGTTGACCCAAGGGTAAAATTGAATAATTAATGAAGATATTTCTAATTGGTTTTATGGGATGCGGCAAGAGTACGCTGGGAAGAAAATTAGCGACTAAACTGGGTTATGACCTGATTGATCTGGATCACCAGATTGAGAAAAATACAGGGCTCACTGTAGGCGATTATTTTTCAACTCATGGAGAAGAAGCTTTCCGTAAATTAGAAAGTGAAACCCTTCAGGCTTTTGATTACCCTAAAAACTGTGTCATTGCAACAGGAGGGGGCACACCGTGCTTCTTTGATAATATAGAGTGGATGAACGCCAATGGGACAACGATCTATATTGAGATGCCGCCAGCCGCACTGGCCAAACGCCTGGAAAGTGGAATCGCCAAGCGCCCGCTGCTGCGTAATCTGACCCCCGAAGGCGTGCTTGAATTTATTGAAGGTAAACTGGCTGAACGTGAGCCATTTTATACTAAAGCATCTCTGGTAATGAGTGGGATCAGCTTGACCGCCGACGATATCCGCGCAGAAATCCTGGCCCGGAACTAATTATCTTCGGCAGCGAACTGCTCTTCTATAAATTTGATCTCTTTTCTGCCGTGTGCAACAGGATTGCCATATTCATCAACATTTACAAAGACCATTTTATCAATTGTTAAAATGCTTTTTCTGGTGATCTTGTTGCGTACTTCACAACGCATCGTCAAAGAAGTGTTTCCGAAAGCGATTGCAGTAATCCCCATCTCAATAATATCTCCCTGTTTTGCAGAGCTTACAAAGTTGATTTCTGAAATATATTTGGTAACAACTCTTGGATTGCCTAGTTGAACAATAGCGTAAATTGCCGCTTCTTCATCTATCCATCTTAACAAACTACCGCCAAATAAGCTTCCATTAGGATTTAAGTCTTCGGGTTTGATCCATTTTCTGGTGTGGAAATTCATAATCTTTAAATTTCCACAAAAATAAGAGTTTCTAAATGCGCGAATCTCACCTGAGCGTAAATAATATCAGAGTGCTTTCCAGTTCGTATCTGCATGTTTTTGAAGAACAGCAGAGAAATCTACCCTTGGAGGGAGGTTCAAATACGGATAAGTTACTTTAGAAAGGTATAACCCCTGAGGGTGTGCCGGCGTAATTAATGCAGGAGTTTTTTTACTGATCAGATGGCTTTCAAACTCATCTACACTGAGCGTACCCTGACCAATTTTTAATAGCTGTCCCATAATAATGCGGATCATCTTTCCTAAAAACCGGTTAGAAGAGATCTGAAATCTCATTTTTTCTCCCTTGTCATCCACCATTAAACTGGCAGATCTCACATAACATAAAGTATGTTCATATTTATCCGGGCTGGTACAAAATGCACGGTAATCTTTGTATAACGGCAATAGAGCAACTGCCGCTTTCATTTGATCCCATTGCAGGTTCTCCAGCAGATAGTAAGAACTAAGGCCGTTTAAAAACGGGTCTTTATAAGTATGCAGGAAATAATCGTAAGCACGCTGTACCGCATCAAACCGGGCATGAGGTAAACCTTCCATCGGTATTATATCATAAACAGCAATATTTAATGGAAGTAACTTGTTGAGCCTGAAGATCAGATCGAAATCCCATTCCTGCTCAATATCCATATGGAAAAAGAACTGGCTGGCATGAACCTGCGCATCCGTTCTGCCGCATCCATTAATGAAGACCGGCACTTTAAAAATCTGGGTCAGGGCGTTTTCTATCACGCCCTGAATATTCAACACATTGAGCTGTTTTTGCCAGCCATTGTATTGTAAACCATTATAACTGATGTGTACGAAATATCTCAACCGCTTATCTTTTTCCTGCTCTTTTATTTAAATCATCAACAGCTATAGTTAACAATCTGCCGATCGCCTGTTTACCTCTGTAGGTAATCACACGCATTTGATTGGCATCCTTGGGGATGACCACTTTCTCTGTATATTTTGGATAAAATCTATCCGGGGTCGAATTGTCAAAGCTGTAATAAATATCCAGTCCATCAATTTCGGTAGTCAGTTCAACCATCACCTGTTTATCGGCGGTTCTGCTTGCTTTGACGATAGGATCATAAATTGCTGGTGAATATTTAGTTTCGGCAATGTCCATTCTATGAAAATGCTGCTCAACTTTACCCGTGAAATTAGTCCAGTTTTTCTTCTCTTTCGGAGACCATACAGATTCTGCAATCGCATAACCTCTTGGCCAGGTCATATATTCTGCCTGACGGATATTATAAACTTGTTCTGCCCATAAATTACCCTGTCCTCCTTTGATATATTTAGGATCTGCTCCGGCCGGAACAGGATCAAATTCATAAGCTTTGCCTAAACGAACAGTGTTATAGACTTTAGATTCGGAGGTCACATCACCCTGCATCAAATCAAGGTAGTTAGTCCCCTGTGGGCTCATTACAACCTCATGCTTAGCACGGGAAGCCTCTATACCGAATTTTGGACTTCTCCAGCTCATCACTGCTGCACCTGCTGGTATATCACTCTCCATAATCTCATCCCAGCCCATAAATTTCTTGCCTTTCGACTCTACAATTTTCTCTACTCTCTTTTCGAAATACCCCTGAACCTGGTGTATATCTTTTAAACCTTCTCTTAACATCAAAGCCTTAATTGCATCACTTTTCTGCCAGTAATTTATCGGAGCTTCATCACCGCCCATATGAATATATTCAAAAGGAAATAATGCGGCAACCTGTGTAATCACAGTATCCAGAAAAGCATAAACTTTTTCATTGGCCGGACATAAGGTATTATCTACCAATGCAATTGGAGGGGCACCTTTTGACCAGTCCATAATACGTTCTCCTGAACGTACACGGTAAGTTTCTGCACCCGGGGTACAAGATAGTTCCGGATAAGATACAACTGCTGCCAGGCTATGTCCGGGAACATCGATCTCTGGTAAAATATCTACAAATCTGTCTTTGGCATATTTAATCAGTTCTCTCACATCGTCCTGCGTATAAAAACCACCATAAGTACGGGGTTCATCAGCTCCTGGTGTACTGAAAGTACCGAAGTCACCTACTTTTTTAACATTCCATGCACCTACCTCAGTTAATTTTGGCAAACCTTTAATTTCCAGTCTCCAGCCCTCATCATCGGTCAGGTGAAGATGAAGCAGGTTAAACTTATAGCGGACCATTGCATCAATGTATTGCTTTACTTCTTGTTTCGTGAAAAAGTGGCGGGCTACATCAAACATTAACCCTCTCCAGGCTACCCGTGGATAGTCAGTAACTTCTACACACGGAATTTTCCAGGTTACCCCTTCAACCAGCTCTTTGGATTCTATTTCTTTTGGGAAAAGCTGTAATAAACTTTGAACACCATAAAACAGTCCGGCAGCCTGATTCGCTTTAATGACGATCATCGCTGGCGTTACCGAAAGCTGATAACCTTCATTGCCTAAAGTTGCATCTGGTCTGGGATTGAGTACTAATCTGATTGTTCCTGTAGCCTGTGTATGTGCAAATTCAGCAACAAACTTACCCGTAGGAACGGATAGTTTTTCCTTCAGGTAATCCACTACGAATTTCATCTCCGGAGTAGCTAAAACAACTACTTTATCTGGTAAAGTGAAAGAACCATTGGTCTTTAACAAAGAAACCGGCTCAGGAATTATTGAAAACTCAGGTGGTCTGCTGGTGAAATTAGTATTGCTATCTATAACTGAAGAAGTAGAAGTTCCGGATCCCATTTGTTGACTATATGTGCTTGTGTAAAAAAGAAGGCAGCATATAAAAGGTAAGAATTTATTCATAAAATGAAGAGGGGCTTGTGCTTGTGAAATTGGTAAAAGGTTGCAATTTAGCAATTTGTGGATAAATACGGGGTTTCTGTGGAGAAAATATTGTTATTTAAGGGCATCCAGCACTTTGAACAGTTTGCTATTGATTCCAGAGCCTGAATAATTGTTAATATTAATCACAACTACATATTTACTGCCATTATCGGCTGTATAATAGCCTGCAAATGCAGAAACATCATTGATTGTACCACTTTTTAACTTCATTCCGTTGTATTCTGGTAAAGATTTATAGAAATCCGGGAACCAGTTTTCCTGTTGTACCTGGAAAAGGATATTGGCCATGGCCGAAGTTGTTACCCTGGTGGCTGGTGAAAGCCCGCTGCCATCAATAATGTTCAAAGCATTTTTGTCAAAGCCTTTTGCTGCCCAGAATTTAACCTCTGCGGCTGCACCATTGCTTGTCGTAGCAGCAACGCCCGATTTCCAGGCTATAGTTCTTAAAAGATGTTCAGCATATAAATTGATACTTTTTTTATTTAACCAGTAAACAATCTCAGGCAAAGCAGGAGAGGTTATCGTACTCAGATTTTGCTTGATTGCTGGTAAAGGTAATTTAGCAGCGGAAAGCTGACGGCTTGTTACCGGAGCTTCAGTAACCTGTATCCCGGCTTTAGCTAAAGTATCTTTCAGGCGAAATGCCGCTTCGTAAGCCGGATCAGGTAATGCTGCTGCAATGCCCTGTTTTTGTATATCTGTTGCCCATGTGCCCCTCAGGTAAGCTATATTTGATAACGGCGGGAGGTAAGCATAAGCATGATCTCCACTGCCTGCCATACCTGGTTTTAATTCGTTAACTATAGTGAGGTATGGCATTTCTGGAACAGTTTTAAGGACTGAAACCGGATTTCCCGGACGGAGTTTAATGTCGAATTGATTTTCTCTCCAGCTTAGGGCAGAAGTGCCGGCACCATAATAATTACCAAGATCCTGCCATATCCAGCCATCAGGTGCAGACTGCGTACCCCAGACACCATCATCACCAATTACTTTACCCTCAACTTTTTTAATACCTGCTGCTTTGATTGCAGCTACCCATTGCGCTAATACAATACTCTCTTTACTGGTTGCATAACGGGGAGAACCCAGGGTAGGGTCGCCGCCGCCTGTGATCATCAAATCTCCCTTTAAGGTGCCATCAGCACTAATGCTCCCGCTATAGCCCAGCGTAGTTTGATAATGGAAATCTTTGCCTAAAATGGAGAATGCAGTTGCTGAAGTGATTGTTTTTAGCGTAGAAGCAGTAGCAAGGCCGATGTTTTCATTCTTTGCATACAATTGTTTTCCTGTTTTGGCATCTAAAACACAGATGGAAGCAATCGCATACTTTGCTTGCTTATCTTCTGATAATGTATTAAAGGATTGTGTTAACTTTTGTACAGGGCTCTGTGCAAAAGAAAAACTGTGCGAAAGCACAAACAAGAATACTATTGATTTTTTTAACATCTGTATCGGATAAATCTATTGCAAATAACGGGAAAGCAAAAGACTAATAACAAAAAATGTGGTGTTATTCCAGCATTTTGCCAGATTAACACCACATCCTGTATTTTTAAAGAACCGGATCAGATCAGTTCTTTTCTTAGTAAAAATTCAGCAATCTGCACTGTATTCGTTGCAGCACCTTTACGCAGGTTATCCGCAACAATCCACATATTTACAGTGTTTGGCAAAGATTCGTCTCTTCTGATACGACCTACAAAAACCTCATCTTTTTCATGTGCGTCTTTTGGCATAGGGTATTTAAGATTTGCAATATCATCCACTACAATAATACCTTCTGTTTTCTCTAAAATTGACCTGATCTCAGCGACATCAAAATCACTCTCAAACTCTATGTTCACAGATTCTGAGTGACCACCCATTACAGGGATCCTTACCGTTGTTGCGGTCACGCGGATGCTATCGTCGCCCATAATTTTACGGGTTTCTTTAATCATTTTCATTTCCTCTTTAGTATATCCGTTTTCTTCGAATACATCAATCTGAGGAATAACATTTAAGTCGATCTGGTGAGGATAAGCCATCGGGCCATCTAAAATACCTTTACGCTCATTCATCATTTGCTCCACAGCTTTAACACCAGTTCCGGTAACAGACTGGTAAGTAGAAACAACTACACGTTTAATTCTGTATTTATCATGTAATGGTTTTAAAGCCACTACCATTTGTATCGTTGAACAGTTCGGGTTAGCAATGATTTTATCATCAATTGATAATTCGTGTCCATTAACCTCTGGTACAATCAGTTTCTTAGATGGATCCATGCGCCATGCAGATGAATTATCAATTACCGTTGTTCCTGCTTCTGCAAATAAAGGAGCATATTTTAAGGAAGTACTTCCACCCGCAGAGAATAAAGCCACATCAGGTTTCATTGCAATTGCTGTTTCCATGTTAACGACCTTGAACTTCTTACCCTTAAATGTGATTTCTTTACCAACACTCTTCTCAGATGCAACCGGAATTAGTTCGGTCAACGGGAAATTACGCTCTTCTAGTACTTTTAACATAACAGTGCCTACTAAACCAGTAGCACCTACAACTGCAATTTTCATTTTTAATGATTTTATTTAAAGTTTATTAATGATAATATATCATATTTCAAATATGGGAAAAAACTTCGCTTTTTCCTTAGCTTACTGCACAAAAAAAGGCGGGCTTATTTAAGCCCGCCTTTTAAATACATTATTTATAAGATTGACTTTTTGACGTAATCTGCACTTTGCTTAATACTCACATATGGATCAATGCTGTAGTTCTCCTGTTCTACAATCAGGTGTTTTAATCCTGCTAGTTTAGCGCCTTTATAGATTGCCTTAAAGTCAATCTTTCCAGAGCCTACTTCTGTATTAATCGTATTGTCAACCTTGTCCATATCCTTTACATGCCACATTGGGAAACGTCCCGGGTGATCAGTAAATAATTTGATCGGATCATTACCTGATCTTACAACCCAGTATAAGTCCATTTCAAACTTAACAGCTTTTGGATCTGTTTCTTTTAAAAGGATGTCATAACCCGTAGTTTCTCCGTATTTTACAAACTCAAAGTTATGGTTATGGTAACCCAGGCCCAGTCCGCTTGCTTTACAGATCGCTGAAGCTTCATTTAATCTGGCTGCAACTTTTTTCCAGTCATCTTCTGTTTTACGCAGGTTATCTCCTAAATAAGGAACTACGATATAACTGCTGCCAATTGTATTCGCTGCTTCGATATAACTTTTAAGCTCATCTGCATTACCAGTTGAAATGAAATGATCCATTCCATAATGTCCGCTTGGTGCAGTTAATCCATTATTTGATAGTAAAGTTTTAAAAGCTTTAGGATCTAAACCCCAGTACTTATCTTTTAATGAATAACCATAAGTTTCTACTTCTTTATAGCCAGCCTTTGCAACTTTAGCAATGGTTCCAGCTACATCAGCCGGCAACTGTGCTCTTAATGAATATAGTTGTAAACCAACAACTTTAGCCGGGGCAGCAGCAAAGGTTAGTGAGGGTAAGACCACAGCACCTGCCGCAGCTAAACCCGCCTGTTTGATGAAATTTCTTCTTGAGTTCATAATTAAATCTTTATAAGTCACAAATTTTAACCGCGTTTCTTAAGGACTGAAGTTTATCCTTCTGTTTAGGAATAAATTCCTGTGCGATGTATCCTTTAAAACCTGTTGCCAGGATAGCTTTGATGATTGCAGGATAAAAAAGCTCCTGCGTATCATCTATTTCATTCCTGCCGGGTACACCAGCAGTATGGTAATGTGCAATATACGGATGATAAGTCCTGATGTTATGAATAACGTCACCTTCATCAATTTGCATATGATAAATGTCGTATAGTAATTTAAAGTTCTCTGAACCCAGTCTTTTAGCCAGTTCAGCACCCCATGCAGTATGATCACACTGATAATCTTTATGATCAACTTTACTATTCAATAATTCCATCACCAGTACTACATTGTGTTTCTCAGCAAGCCCGATCACCTGCTTTAATCCTTCCACACAATTATTCCAGCCTTCTTCATCAGTTTTGCCTCTGCGGCTTCCGCTAAAACAAATCAGGTTTTTATAACCAGCTTCTGCTACCAGCGGAATCATTTTAGCATAATTCTCTATCAATTTAGGATGAAACGTTTTATCATTCCAGCCATCGGTCAAATTAATCTCTGCGCCATTACACATCGAAGAATACAACCCATGTTTCTTCAAAACAGGCCATTCAGCAGGCCCCACGAGGTCTATTGCTTTCAAGCCCATTCCTTTAACGGCGATACAAAGTTCGTCCAACTCAATATCACTAAAACACCAGCGGCAAACAGAATGGTTTACATTCCCTTTTAAAGGAGCGTTACTCTTTATAGGAGCATTGTCTGATTCGCGTTCCGCAGCATAGGATGGCATCGCAGAAGACAGTCCCAAAATTGCTGAACCTGTAATCATTGTTTTCAGTGCATTTCTGCGGCTTTGACCGGTTGCCATCCTTAAACCTCGTTAAATTGGGTGTCCACAACTCTTTTACGCTTTTCATTAAAGAAAAGAGTGAAAAGTAAGAATACAACCAGTGCAATTCCCGCAGGGATAATCCAGACCATTTTCCAGTCTACAGAGCCATCAACTAATTTATAGCTGTCAGTAATCATACCAGCAACTTTGAAGCCAATCAGCATCCCTACACCATAAGTAGCCAGAGTAATTAAACCCTGAGCAGCACTTTTATATTTTTCTCCAGCTCTTGAATTCGTGTAAATCTGACCTGATACAAAGAAGAAGTCATAACATACACCATGTAAAGCAATACCAATAATTAACATAAAGCTTAATTCACCAGCATTACCATAAGCGAATAAAGCATAACGAACTGCCCATGCAATCATGCCGACCAGGATAGTTGCTTTAAAACCGAACCTTTTAAAGAACACAGGGATCATTAAAAGAAATAAGGCTTCTGATACTTGCCCGATTGCCATTTTTCCAGTAGGTTCCTCTACACCAATATTAGATAAGAAAAGATTTGCATTCTGATAATAGAAAGCCAGAGGAATACAGATTAAGATCGCCGATACAAAGAAGATCGCAAAGTTTTTATCCTTTAATAACTTCAAGGCATCTAAACCTAAAATATCCGAGATCTTGATTTTTTCCCCTTTAGCCACTTTTGGTGGTGTTTTTGGCAGTGCAAAACTAAACAAACCTAAAACCAGAGAAGCTATCCCAGCCATTGCAAACGTGTTTTTCAGCATACCTGAGTCCATATGGGCTTTAGAATCCCAAACAAACAGGTAACTGATACATAACCCGGCAACAATCCATCCGATAGTACCCCAGAATCTGATATTTGAAAACTCTTTTTCAGCATCTTTCATCTGGTTAAATGAGACCGAGTTCACTAAAGCCAGGGTAGGCATGAACAGGATCATATAACCTAAAACATAAGGATAGAATACATTTACGTCCGTAGCTGTATACATCTGGTACATTAATACCGCTCCGATCAGATGCAGCACACCAAGAATTTTCTCAGCGTTAAAGAATCTGTCGGCAATCAGTCCGATAATAAATGGGGCAATAATCGCTCCCCACGACTGCGTAGAGAATACAGCAGCTGAGTCTGCACCTGTAGCGTGCAGGTTTTTTTCTAAGAAAGTACCCAGCGTAACAAACCATGAACCCCAGATAAAGAACTCCAGGAACATCATAGTTGATAATTTAATACGGGTATTGATATTCATCATATAGTTTAAATGTTTTTAAGGTGTATCAGAATTTAATATACTTACAATTCTTTGATCATAATATTACGGAACCAAACTTCGTCCCCATGATCTTGTAATGCAATTTTTCCTTTTGTAAAGGTTCCAAAACCATCCCATTTAGCAAACTTGCTTCCTGCGATCAGTGCTTTCCAGTTCTCATCGAACTGTGTAGTTGAAACTGTTTTTACGCCATTCAATATAAACTCTAATTTGCCTTTATTGCTAATAATTTCGGCAGTATTCCATTGCCCCACTGGTTTAACAGGTTCTGAACTGCTTTTTACCAGGTCGTACAAATCACCTGCACGGTGTTTGATAATCTTTCCATCAGGGTGACCATCATTATCAATTACCTGCATTTCAGGACCAGTACTGTAAGTTTGATTGTATTTCTCCGGATTTTCGTTGATATGGAATAAAATACCACTATTAGATTTAGGAGCCACTTTCCAGTCAATTTTCAAATGGAAGTTTGCATATTCTTTATCCGTTACTAAATCACCATCATCTTTTTGTTTAGACTTAGGATCAAGATGTATCGCACCATTTTCAACTTTCCATCCTTTTCCGACAGAAGTTTTGCCATAGCTATGCCATCCCTTAGTTGTTTTTCCATCAAACAAAGAAGTAAACCCTTTTTTTGAACTTTGAGCTTGTGCATTAAAGCCAATCATTGTAAATACCAGTATCGCAGAAATCGCGTAAGTCTTCATATAAGTTGTTTTAGATAAAATTAAGCTCCCAGTGTCCATCCTTTGCGATATTCGCGTTTGACGTACTGGTTTACAGCATCAAAATTGGTAACTTTCATATTGTCATTATCCCATAACAGTTTGATATTTCTGCCAGGATAACTGATTTTTCCATTCGCATCTTTGCGTTGTACATCATTTGCCCTGATGGCAAGATTAGCCATTAATAAAGCTTCAGTAAGCGGGCCTGCAATTTCGAACGGAGAACTCAGCTCTTTTTTGCCATGACCAGCGATACAAGCCTCAACCCATTGCGCATAATGACCTTCTGCACCATTCGGTACACGGGCAAATTTCTCAGGAACTTTAATGTCTTTATTGCGGCTCAATGGTAAAAGACGAGGATTTGCACTATAAGTTTCACTCATCATTTTTCCTTTTGTTCCGATAAATAACGTTCCGTTACCACCGTCACCAAATACTTCATTCGCTTCCAGTTCTTCCGGACGCGTTGGCTGAATACCACCATCCATCCAATGTACAGTAACATCACCCTGAGTCTTAGCGGTTTTAGGGAATTTTAACGTCACATGACTTGAAGGCGGGCAACTATCCGGGAAATAACCACGTTTAAATTCATCCACATAAACAGAACCCACACTGGCTTCAACCTCAGCAGCATATTTTAAACCAAGCACACTAAAAGGAGCTTCCAGCAAATGGCAACCCATATCTCCTAATGCACCAGTTCCATAATCCCACCAGCCTCTCCAGTTAAAAGGAACAAGCTTTTCTACGTAATCCTTGTAAGGAGCACTGTTCAGCCATAAATCCCAATCCAGGTTTTTAGGAATGTCCGCTTTATTTGCAGACCATGGAATACCTTGCGGCCATACCGGACGGTCTGTCCACGCATAAACAGTATGTACATCCCCAATCAGGCCTGCATCATACCATTCCTTCATTTGACGGGGGCCATCATTTGATGCGCCCTGGTTACCCATTTGTGTAACCACTTTATATTTTTTGGCTGCTTCAGTTAACTTTCTGGCTTCATAAATATCATGAGTCAGTGGTTTTTGAACATAAACATGTTTACCCAGCTGCATTGCTGCAAGGGCAATCATAGCATGACTATGGTCTGGTGTAGAAACACTAACCGCATCAAAGTTTTTATGTTCTTTATCCAGTAACTCGCGCCAGTCTTTATAAAACTTAGCTTTAGGGAAGCTTTTCACTGATCCCGCAGCTCTGTTTGTATCTACATCACATAAGAATCCGATATCTGCTTTTCCGCTTTTGGCAAAATTTGCAATATCCGAACCACCTTTCCCACCTGCACCAACTCCTGCTACTATTAATCTGTCACTCGGTGCTATAAATCCATTGCCGCCCAGTACATGACGGGGCACAATCATAAATGAAGCTGCGGCTATTGCTGTTGTCTTAAGAAATGAACGCCTGTTAGACGCGTCTATCTCTTTGTTGGTTTTTTCCATGCTTAATACTATTTGGTTAGATAGGGGTATGTTGGTGTTCCGGAGAACTTATTTTTTCAGTGACAAGATCCAGGTCACCATTTGTTTAGCGTCCTCTTTGCTTAAGTTAGGGTGAGGAGTCATTGGCAGATCACCCCATGTTCCTTTACTTCCTGCAATCACTACATCAGCTAATTTATTGATGTTTTCTTCGCTTGAAGGATATTTTGCTGCGATATCTACATAGGCAGGCCCGATTACCTTTTGAGTTTTGTTATGGCAGCCGATACAATCTGCTGTAGCTATTAGTTTTTCACCAGGCAACATTTCTGATGGAGTTTGTGCTTTTACCGTAGTTTCAGTATCTGTTGAAGCTGCTGTAGTTGATCCTTCAGTAGTAGATCCCGGATTTCCGCAAGATGCTATTGCTAAACTAATACATCCCAAAATTAACAGTGTCTTTTTCATTGTGTGTGTTTTTGTGTTTACTATTTATTTTATACCTAATATTTGTTTGTTGAATTCTGAATCTGCACCTGTCGCAGCGAAATCATCAAATGCTCTGGTTGTGACCGGAATGATGTGGTTTTTAATAAACTCAACACCTTCTCTTGCGCCAGTCTCAGAATCTTTAATACAGCATTCCCATTCCATTACTGCCCAGCCTTTAAAATCATACTGTGCCAGCTTACTGAAGATAGTTTTGAAATCTACCTGTCCATCTCCCGGAGAACGGTAACGGCCTGCGCGGTTTGCCCAGCTTTGGTAACCGCCAAAAGTACCTTGTCTGCCAGTCGCGTTAAATTCTGCATCCTTTACATGGAAAGCTTTAATTCTTTCATGATAAAGATCAATATATTGGATGTAATCCAGTTGTTGTAATACAAAGTGTGACGGATCATATAATAAACATGCTCTCGGATGGAAATTTACCTGCTCTAAAAACATCTCATACGTTATCCCGTCAAATAAATCTTCACCAGGGTGGATCTCATAACAAACATCTACACCACAAGTATCAAATTCATTTAGTATCGGTAACCAGCGGCGGGCAAGTTCCTTAAAACCTTCCTCGACTAATCCTTCTGGTCTTTGCGGCCATGGATGAAACATATGCCATAAAAGTGAACCACTAAAAGTAGCATGTGCATTCAAACCAAGATTCTGGGAAGCTTTGGCTGCATATTTCAGCTGCTGTACTGCCCACTCTGTTCTGGCCACAGGGTTATTCTGGTAAGCAGCTGGTGCAAAACCATCAAATACCTTATCATAAGCAGGATTAACTGCGACTAACTGACCTTGAATATGTGTAGAAAGTTCTGTGATTTCCAGACCGTATGAATTGATTTTTCCTTTCAGTTCGTCCGCATAGGTTTTACTTTCTGCTGCTTGCTGCAAATCAATAAATCTGTTGTCCAGGGTAGGCATTTGTATACCTTTAAACCCTAAATCTGCTGCCCATTGACAAATCCCGTCAAGGGAATTGAACGGGGCCTGGTCTCCAATAAACTGGGCTAAAAAAACTGCTGGTCCTTTGATTGTTGTCATCGTTATTTATATTTTAAAATCAAACCATTTCTGATCTGACAGCCCTGAGGCTACTACATTTTCTATAAATGCCATTCCACGTACACCATCCTCTACACCAGGGAAATCTAACATCTCCGGAGTAGGGGTTTCACCTTGCAGCTTTGCTTTTAAAGTTAACGCGAAATTTCGGTAAATGTTCGCAAAAGCTTCCAGATAACCTTCAGGGTGCCCGGCTGGTGTTCTTGCATTAAATTGTGCCGCCGGGGTTAAATAACCTTGTCCCGAACGATAGAGTTGAGCAGGTGCATCCAGCCATTTTACTTTCAGCGTATTCGGTTCTTCCTGGTGCCATTCCAGGCTCCCTTTTTCCCCGTAAACTTTAATCTTTAATGCATTTTCCTCTCCCGCAGCAATCTGTGAAGCCACTAAAACTCCATTCGCACCATTGTCGAACTTCAGCAATACGTTTCCATCATCATCAAGCGCGCGGCCATCTACCATAATATTCAGATCTGCACAGATTTTTGTAATCTCCAGACCTGAAATATATTCGGCAAGCTGTGCAGCATGTGTTCCGATGTCACCCATACAGCCACTGATCCCGCTTTTCGAAGGATCGGTTCTCCACGCAGACTGTTTATTGCCATCGCGTTCAGAAGGTAAACTTAACCAGCCCTGAGGATACTCTACCAGGATTTTTCTGATTTTCCCGAAAGCATTATCCTTTACCATCTGGCGCGCCTGTTTAACCATCGGATAACCAGAATAGGTATAGGTCAGCGCTAAAGTCAAACCTGTTTCCAATACTTTAGCCCTGAGTAGTTTAGCCTCTGCCAGTGTTAAACTGATCGGCTTGTCAATAACCACGTGGAAACCATGTTCCAATGCCATCATTGCAGGTGCGAAATGTGCAAAATTTGGCGTAACAATGGTTACAAAATGCATTCGTGTAGTTGCAGGCAGGAGACTCTCTTTTTCGATCATCTCCTGGTAAGTCCCGTAATTTCTATCTGCTGCCAGGAACAATAATTCACCTGATTCCTTAGCGGTTTCAGGATTGGAACTTAAAGCTCCGCAAACCAGTTCTATCTGACCATCTATATTGGCTGCAATACGGTGGACGGCGCCTATAAAAGCATTTTTACCGCCACCGATCATCCCCATTCTTATTTTACCGTTCATTAAAGATTACCTTTTTTTAGTTCACTTACTGCAAAATCTGCTGCTCTGGCTGTTAAGGCCATAAAAGTCAGCGAAGGATTTTGACAAGCAATCGATGGCATACAAGATCCATCTGTTACAAATACATTTTTCACTTCATGCATTTGGTTCCATTTATTTAATACTGAAGTTTTAGGGTCATTTCCCATACGGGCTGTTCCTTGCTCATGGATAGCCATACCCGGAGTTGATCCCGCGTCATAAGTTTGTACATTTTTGATCCCTGCTGCTTCAAGCATTTCTGCTGCATCATTCATCATATCAATACGCATTTTTTCTTCGTTACCTTTAAACTCACAGTCAATAGCCAATACCGGCATTCCCCATTTATCTTTTTTGGTTTTATCGATATAAACTCTGTTTTCATGGTAAGGAAGAGATTCACCGAAACCGCCTAATCCCATTTTCCAGGCACCTGGCTGCGTCATCAGATCTTTAAAGTCGCCGCCAAAAGCAAGTTCAGCAACATCTTTATGCCATCCTGTACGGCTTGCACCACCCTGATAACCGAATCCACGTAAATAATCACGTTTATCGCTACCCATATTCTGGTATCTTGGTACATATATACCGTTCGCCCTGCGGCCGTAAGTATATTTGTCGTCAAAACCCTCCGCATCTCCCGAAGCACCGCAACGGAAATGGTGATCCATTAAATTGTGTCCAAGCTCACCACTACCATTACCTAAACCATTAGGATGTTCAGCAGAAGTGGAATTTAACAATAAGAAGGTACTACCTAAAGTAGAGCCATTTACAAAGACAATCTTTGCAAAATATTCTATATTTTCTTTAGTTTCTGAATCGATGATGACTACACCTGTTGCCTTCTGTGTTTCTTTATCATAAACAATATGATCAACTAAAGAGAAAGGGCGTAAAGTAAGGTTTCCAGTAGCTACAGCAGCTGGAAGGGTAGAAGACTGTGTACTGAAATAAGCGCCAAAAGGACACCCTCTGCTACATCTGTCACGGTATTGACAACTTCCTCTTCCTCCATGGGGAACAGTCAGATTGGCTGTACGGCCAATAGTCATGATACGTGATTTCTTCCACTTATCTTCTATACGTTTCTTCACATCTTTTTCCACGCAATTCATTTCCATTGGTGGCAGAAAGTGTCCATCAGGTAAAGCCGGCCAGTTTTCTACCTGACCACTAATTCCTGCAAACTTTTCTACATGGTCATACCACGGACTTAAGTCTTTATATCTGATTGGCCAATCATTACCATGACCATCCTTTTTATTGTCTTCAAAGTTCAGATCACTGAAGCGGTAACTTTGACGGCCCCACATCAATGATTTTCCACCTACGTGAAATCCGCGGTACCAGTCAAAACGTTTTACCTCTGTATACGGACATTCGTGGTCATTTACCCAGAAGCTCTCATTGAATTCCTGGTAAGGATAATCACGCTTTTGTACTGGGTGTGCGTCTTTTTGTGCTTCAGTTAATTTACCACGGTGTTCAAACTCCCATGGTTTTTTCATTGCTGTAGTATAGTCTTTTATATGTTCAATGTTTCTGCCGCGTTCAAGTAACAGAACTTTAAGTCCTTTTTCAGTAAGTTCTTTTGCTGCCCATCCTCCACTTATTCCTGATCCGACTACGATAGCATCGTATGTATTTTGTGCGGTTGCTTTTGTGTTTAAATTCATGTGTTTTGTAAATAGATTAAGAAGAATAAACTTTTTGTCCAGGTTTTAAATCGACGCAGCCATTGTAACGGCCGGGAACGTCAATGTATTCTAACGCCTGTGTAGCGCCGATTTCTGAGGTGAAATAACCTAGCAGGGTTAAATCTCTCGCGATGGCAAAAAAGTAAGATGGGCCTTGTGGTCCATATTTAGCAGCTTTAACAGTATTTGTTAATGCTTTTCCAGTTCCTTTCGCTTTTTCTGCGGCTGCGGCTTTTTCGCCATCAGCTTTCTGAGCAGCAACCGTCTCATCTCTTACTTTTCCAAGTAACTCTCCGCGTTCTTTTACCGAAATTTTAAGGAACGAATTATTGTATTGTTTTTTAGAACGGGCTTCCAGATCTTCAAGGCCTTTGACAAAAACGTCCTGTGCCTCTTTAGGATAACAATCCCTAACCATCATTGAAATCCATGGTCCAACGCCTGCTGCTTTTGCACCTGGTGTTTTTGTAGATGGGATAATAATGTCTGCTACTTCAGTGATCAACTGGTCCTGATCTGCTGAAAATAGTCCCGATCCTTTTTTAGTAGAAGGGGTGTTACAGCTGTCAAGAAATACTCCGATTGTAGTAGCAGATAATGCGCCTCCCATTAAAAAGGCAATGTTTCTGACTGCGTCTCTTCTTTCCATACTTTGATATTTGGTTATTTAAGGTGTTGTTTATACACTATCAACTACTAAAAATAGAAAAAAAATAGACGTAACGAACAAAATATTGGTATTTAATTCTCAATATTCTTGCTTTTGTTACACCCTATATTCATTCTAAATAAGGATTTAGCAAAAGGGTGTCCAAACACCGTTTTAAGGGCTGTTTTCACACCGCTTATTAAATATAAACAATCCCTGTGTAAAAACATTTTTCAACAGGTTTCGTGCAATTTTTTACCTTTGCCAAAATCAAAAGACCAATGACCGAAAAAATACTAGTATTAGGCTCTAATGGGCAGATAGGAACTGAACTGGTGACTGCACTGCGCAAAACTTATGGTGAAGACAATGTAGTGGCCTGTGATATCCGACGTCCTGATTATGACATTAAGAATTCAGGACCTTTTGAGTTCGTTAATGTTTTAGAGAAGGATACTTTAAATACCATTTTTAATAAATATAAACCTAGTCAGGTTTATTTGCTGGCTGCCTTACTATCGGCTACCGGTGAGCAGAATCCAAAACTTGCCTGGGACCTGAACATGAATGGTCTGCTGAATATTCTTGACCTGGCGATAGTGTATAAAACTGCTAAAGTTTACTGGCCAAGCTCGATTGCGGTATTCGGGCCTAACTCTCCGAAGGATCAAACTGAACAATACTGTGTGATGGATCCAAATACTGTTTATGGAATCAGTAAATTAGCAGGTGAAAGATGGTGTGAGTATTACCATCAGAAATTTGGTCTTGATGTACGCAGTATCCGTTACCCAGGTTTAATTAGCTGGAAAGCTGCTCCGGGTGGTGGTACAACGGATTATGCAATACATATTTTTCATGATGCATTAAAGAAAGCGAGTTATGCTTCTTTCCTTTCTGCTGAAACGGAATTACCAATGATGTATATGGATGATGCGATCCGTGGAACAATAGAATTGATGGATGCTCCGGCAGACCGTATTTCTATTCGTTCGAGCTACAACTTTGCCGGTGTAAGTTTTACGCCTGAAACTTTGGCAGCGGAAATAAGGAAACATATTCCGGAATTTACATTAACTTATACTGCTAACGATCCCCGTCAACAGATCGCTTCAAGCTGGCCCCGTTCAATGGATGATCAGATTGCAAGACGTGACTGGGGTTGGAAGCCTGAATTTGATCTGTCAAAAATGACGATTGATATGTTAAACAATTTAAAAAAGATAGGGTAAACCTATATAATTTATACCATGGGAAGAGCATTTGAGTTTAGAAAAGAAAGAAAATTTAAGCGTTGGGCTAAAATGGCCGTGCAGTTCACCCGTATAGGGAAAGAGATTGTAATGGCAGTAAAGGACGGTGGTCCGAATCCTGATACGAATTCACGTTTACGTACAGCAATCCAAAACTCTAAAGCGGTAAATATGCCGAAAGACAGAGTGGATGCTGCAATTAAAAGGGCTTCTAATAAGGATGAGAATGGTTACGAGGAGCATGTTTACGAAGGATATGCACTTCATGGTGTAGCTATATTAATCGAAACTGCTACTGATAATACGAACAGAACTGTAGCTAACGTACGTAGTTACTTTAGTAAAACTGGTGGTTCTTTAGGAAAAACCGGTTCTCTGGATTTTATTTTTAACCGTAAGTCTATTTTTAGATTTGTACCGGGGGAGAAGGATCTGGAAGAGCTGGAATTCGAGTTGATCGATGCTGGTTTGGAAGAGCTATATCTGGAGTCTGATGAAGAGGGCAATGATATCGCTGTTGTTCAAACTGCGTTTGAAGATTTTGGTAAGATGCAGAAGGCGCTGGAAGATTTAGGCTTTGAAATGAAAAGCGCGAAATTGGAGAGGATTGCTATGTCCACAACGCCTATTTCTGAAGAACAGGCGCTTGATGTTTTCAAACTTATTGATAAGTTGGAAGATGATGACGATGTACAGGCTGTTTATAACAATATGGCAGAGTAAGAGGAAGGGGGGTATCCTCTGAGTATAAAAAAAACCAGGAAGTAGTTTTCTTCTGACGTTCATGAAGAATGAACAATGTCAGAAAACTTACTTCCTGGTTTTTTTTATTCACATCCGAACTGGGGGAGTTGGGAAAGAAAGAAAGAAAGAAAGAAAGAAAGAAAGAAAGAAAGAAAGAAAGAAAGAAAGAAAGAAAGAAAGAAAGAAAGAAAGAAAGAAAGAAAGAA